>MWZA01000199.1 GCA_002050455.1 Acidobacteria bacterium 5-1
ACTTAATTAAATCGCTTGACAAAGACCGTCCCGAAGTCGTGATGGACGTGCAGATTTACGAGGTTTCAAAAAATGATTTACTGAGATTGGGAAATCAAATCGGAGATTCCGGTTCGCTTGTTAATTTAGGCGGTTCAACGCGCGGAGTTATCGGAATCGGCGGAACTGATAATTTTGGCGGTGCTGCCGGAACTGCGGCGGCAAGTATAATTCCGCGGGCTTTCGGAGTCGGTTTGGTAATTCCGGCAATAAATCTGATTGCTTTACAAAAACAAAGTAACACAAAACTTATCGCTTCGACGCAGATTCACGCATTTAATAACGAAGATTCTTCGGCGCGAATCGGTCAGCGAGTTCCGGTCAGAACCGCGACTATTTCAAATGGTTTTAATACCGGTGGAAGTCCGGGCGGAACAACCGGCGGTAATAGTTTTGTCGGCGATGTTATCAATTATGAGCAAGTCGGTTTAACCTTAAAATTTAAGCCGATTGTTTTTCCGAATAAAGACGTTCAGGTGGCGATGGAAATTGAATCAAAAGATGTTTTGAATGCGAGTCTGACACCGACCTTTACCGAACGCACGATTAAAGGAACGGCGCGGGTGCAGAATAACAAAACTCTTTTACTGGCAAGCGTCGCGCAAGGCGTGGAAAGCAACGGACGCGAAGGTCTGCCGTTTTTGGGTTTGATTCCTATTTTGGGCAGACTTTTTACCGCGCCGACCAAAGATAATCGGCAAACCGATGTGGTCATCGCCGTAACGCCGCGGGTTATTCGCGCACCGGCGATTCTGCCAGAAGATGAAATCGAACGCCCGACGGGAAGTGTCGTAACGCCGACGAGCGGTTCTTTGGAAGCAATGATTTTGCAGGAAGAAGTCGAAGAACAACTCGCCGCCGCCCGCAAAGTTCCAAATGTTGCAAAGGTTCAGCTGCCCGACCAGAAATCGGATGCACCGGCTTACGTAAAATCGAGTTCGGCACAAACAACCGAAAAAGTTTCTGCCGATAGTCCGGCGGAAAATCAGACAACGGCAAATATTCAAAGTTCAAGCTCAATGGCGGCAAATCTTCGCCCGATTGATTCGGCTGTTAAAACTTTGCAGATAAGCCAAACGGCGGATACTTCGGTAAATAAAATTACGACTCAGCAAACTTCGTTAAAGGTAACGGAAGATATTCCGATTTTTGACGCTCCAACTGCCGATTTGCAATTTCTACCAAATCTTCCGGAAATGAAAACCGGCGAAAAAACCAAAATTGCCGTCATGGTCAGAAGCGCAAACGCATTCCGCTCGGCGGTTTTGGGTTTGAAATTCGACGGGAAAAAATTGGCAGTTCGCAGTGTGAGCTTCGGCGATGTTTTCGGGACGGATTTAGCACAAACTTCCGTCAAACCATTTCTGAATCAAGCCGGAAAAATGTTTGTATCGCTTTCGTCGGCAAAAGACATTGCCGAAAACAGTTCGGGAATTCTGGCTTATATCGAAGTCGAAGCCCTAACCGACGGTAAGCATGAAATTGCGTTTGATAAGGATATTTTGAATTTCCTGACCGCCGACGGCAAGAATTTTATCGTGAAGTTTTAACTAATGAGTTCAAAGTTCAAAGTTCAAAGTTCAAAGTTTTTCAATCAATTACCAAATGACAACCGGCGATTGGTGAATAAATTTCTTTACAACAAACAACGAACAACGAACAACGAACAGATTGGATTTACTCTGCTTGAATTGATTATTACTTTAGTTGTGCTGTCAATTCTGGTGATGGGAACGATTCCGCTGACTCAGAACGCGGTCAGACGGCAGAAGGAATTGCGGCTTCGGGAAAATTTGCGGACGCTCCGTAATGCGATTGATGAATTTCATCGGGATACAATCGGCGCGTGTCCGCAAGGTGCGATTGCAAGTGGAAATTTCGCGCTTCCGGGCGGAAATATTACCGCCGACCCGCGAAGCCGCGTCGTGATTGACGATTGTAAAATTTTTGACACGGAAAACCTCGACCGCTATCCGCCGAGTCTGGAAATTTTGGCGGAAGGTGTCAGGGTCAAAGCCCGCGGTTTGAATGTGCAGTTCGGAGGTGCTTTTGATGATAAAAATGCGACCGAACAGAATGACACGACTGAACATAATAAGGTTTATCTGCGCGAAATACCGGTTGACCCGATGACTGGCGAAAAAGATTGGGTTTTACGTTCTTCTTTTCAAACCGCCGACGCGGGAAGTTGGGACGAAATAAACGTTTTCGATGTTCGTTCAAGTTCGGACAACGAAGCCCTAAACGGAGAGAAATACAGTGATTGGTAAAAAACAGTGGTCAGTGGACGGTAGTCAGTGGTCAGTAAGAAGACTGACTACCGACCAATCCAGAATCGAGCGCGGGTTTTCGTTGCTTGAATTGATGATAGCAATGTTTATCCTGATAATTTTGCTGTCGGTTGCTTTGCCGACTTACCAGCGCAGCGTCCAGCAAGCCCGCGAAACCGTTTTGAAAGAAAATCTTTTTCAGATGCGTAACCAGATTGACCAATATGCTTCGGACAAAGGAAAACTGCCGCAATCGTTGGATGATTTAGTAACCGGCGGATATTTGCGCGAAAAGCCGATTGACCCGATTACCGAAAAAGCCGAATGGGAGGAAATCCAAGGCGAGGACGCATATTCGACTGACGGCGGACAAGGATTAACAGACATAAAAAGTTTAGCCGACGGCGAAGACAGCGACGGCAAACAATATAAAGACTATTAAAAATAGTAAATGGTAAGTGGTAAATGGTTAAACATAAGGAACAATCTTAACATTAATCATTTAACACTTACCATTTACCATTTACAAAAAAATGTTAGAAACTTTAACTCAACCGAATTATCCGCGTGCCGCGCTGGGCTTGGAAAAAGAAAACGTAACGGCTCTCGCTTTGCAGAAAGAAGGCAGAAGAAAATTTGGCATCAAACAAGCCGCGACCAGCGAATTGCCGGAACATCTGCTCACGCCGAGTTTTACCGAAAAAAATATTTCGAGCGCAGATGAAATGTTGGTTTTGCTCGAAGAGGTTATCACCACCGCCGGATTGCGAAAACAAAAACGCTGGTCGGTTTCTTTGCCGAGCAATACGGCGCGAACCGCGATTTTAACGCTTGAAAACGAACCGGCATCAAAACAAGAGTTGTCAGAGATTTTAGACTGGAAATCAGAGAACACTTTCGGCGTGCCGTCGGGTGAAATGCGTATTTCGCGGCGCAAAATTACGCCTGATGCCGGCGGGAAATCGCGCTATTTCGCCACCGCCGTAAAACTCAGCGTGATTGACGAATATGAAACGCTGTTTGAAATGCTCGGTTGGCGGGCAGGTTTGATTTTGCCGCGGGCAATCAGTGAAGCAAATTGGCTGATTGATACGAAAAATCAAACCGATTCGCTTCTAATCAGTTCACAGATTGATGGTTTTACCGCGCTTCTGATGCGTGGCGACGAGCCGACGGTTGTTCGTTCGATAACTTGCACCGACAGCGAAAGAGATGACGAAATTTATCGCCTGTTGATGTTTTACCGCGACCGTTTCGGTGATGAATCAAGCGAAACCTTTTTGGAAAAACTTCTGGTCGTCGGTAAAAGTTTTACGCCCGCCAGATTAAAGGAAATTGCCGACGAAGCACTGGGAAAAACGCTCAATATACTGCGCCCCGAAGACATCGGATTATATTTGCCTGCCCAAAATCTGAGTTTTGACGACCTCGCCGCGCCCGCCGGACTTGCAAGTTTAGGCTGGAAGTAAAATAGTGAAAAACTAAAAACTAAAAGTGAAAAACTAAAAACTATAAAAGTGAAGAACTAAAAGTGAAAGGCTGGCAAATAAAAGATAAAATTTAGATTCTATTTCTTTACTTTTGCTTTTTTATTTTTCACTTTTAGTTTTTAGTTCTTCACTTTTGAAACATTTTTAGAAATGAAACCGTAAAACCTTTGCATCTATGATGACACAAGCAATTACATTGGAAAAAATTAAAAGTTTAACCGATGGCGAGTTGATTGAGAAGGCAATCGGCGGGCGCGAGGACGGTTTTGAGGAACTCGTCCGCCGTTATCAACGCCCGATTATCGGCTATGTTTATCGGATGCTGAACAATTATGATGCATCGCTCGACGTAACGCAGGAAGTTTTTATCAAAGTTTATAATTCATTGAAGCGTTACAGTTCCGATTACAAATTTTCGACGTGGCTTTACCGCATCGCGCACAACGCTGCGATTGATTATATGCGGAGAAATTCGACATATCAGCAAAGTCTTGAAACAGAAAATGAGGACGGAACGTATCAACTGCAAATCGAAAGTCCGCAGCCAACGCCGGAACAAGACCAAGAAAGAAGCGAATGGCGCACGGAAATCGAATCGGTTGTCAAATGTCTGCCCGCCGTCTATCGGGAATTGATTTTGCTGCGACACGCGCAGGATTTGAGTTATGACGAAATTGCGGAAATTACGAATCTGCCGCTTGGAACGGTAAAAAATCGTCTTTTCAGAGCGCGGGAAATGATGCGCGAAATCTTTGTCGAACGCGGATTTACCGGAGTTTAGTGAGGAAAAAATGAATTACAATATGCAATATCAGCCGCCGGGTGCTTTACAAACACCCGAACAAAAACAAACGGGAATGTTCCTGCATTTGTCGCAATTATTAAATTTTATTGTTCCGTTCGGTGGCGTTATCGCGCCAATTCTTATTTGGCAAATGAAAAAAGATGAAATGCCCACGCTTGACGCACACGGCAAAATGGTCGCCAACTGGTTGATTTCCGCTTTAATTTACGGAGCAGTCAGTTTCGTATTAACATTTATTTTGATTGGTATTTTAGGATTTATCGCACTTGGAATTATGGGAATTGTCTTCCCAATAATCGGCGGTATCAAAGCCAACAATGGCGAATTTTGGGAGTATCCATTAACAATTAAATTTCTTAAATAAATAGCTGCCTGATGAATTTTCAAACCATTACAACCGAGAGAGCGTGTCCGCAAAACGAAATTGCCGCCTATATTGACGGCGAGCTTTCTTCGCGTGAAGAATTGGATTTGGAAATGCACTTTGCGGTTTGTCAAAATTGTAAGGCAAAACTCAACGAACAAAAAAAATTGCTCTGCGCCTTGGATTTTGCGTTGGAAAACGAAAGGGAAGTTGAACTTCCCGAAAATTTTACCAAAGTGGTTGTTGCCACTGCCGAAAGCAAAGTCAGCGGTTTGCGCCGTCCGCAAGAAAGATTTAAATCTTTTTTTGTTTGCGCGGCATTACTGTTGTTGGGCGTTTTGGGTTTGGGCGGTGATGCCGGAACGGTTTTACAGACTTTTTGGAAAGCCGGCGATCAATTTTTAGCTGTCGGCGGTTTTTTGTTTCATTTAATTTATGATTTTGCCATCGGAACGACAATTATTCTGCGCTCTTTAAGCCATCAGGTTGTTTTTAACTCAGCCGTTTTATTTGTTTTTTTCAGCGGGTTCTTTCTTTTCGCCTTATTCAAATTTTCCCGCTTAATTGTTCGTAATAATCGCGCTTAATAAATAAATGCAGGCTCAAATAAAGTGATTTATACGGAAACACAGACAGATTTTTTCGCACAATTACAAATCCCTTTTAAACAAATAGTTTTGGGATTTGTTTTTATTTTGTTTGCCGTCTTTTCGCTTTACGCCCAGTCGAGCATTTCTCTATCTGCTGACGGAAAAACGCTGACGGTTGACGAAGCCAAAGATAATGAAATTTATTCATTCGGTAAAACCGTTATTATAAAAAAAGAAGCGAAAGGCGTTTTGGTTTTCGGCGGCGATATTATTATTGAAGGAAGAGTCGAAGGCGATGTTGCCGTCATCGGCGGAAACATTATTCAAGAGGAAAATGCTTTTATCGGCGGCGATGTGATAGTTTTCGGCGGGACATATCGTGCCGAAAGCCAGCCGCCGCTTCGCAACGCGGAGAAAGAAACCGTGATGGTGGCGATGTTTGAAGAAGAATTACGCAACTTCGCGCAAAATCCAACGCAAATTTTCGCACCGAGTTTTTCTTGGACTTTTCTTGCTCAACGCATTTTGTCAATCCTTTTTTGGTTTATTATTTCCTTAGTTTTTACAACCATTGCGCCGGGCGCGGTCAGCCGTGCGATTGCGCGTTTCCGGCTTTCGACCTTAAAAGTTATCGCTATCGGGCTTGCTGCTTTTTTTATAACAGTGATTGGGGTCGTTGTCGGTTTGAGTTTTCTGCCGAACTATTTGAGCGCGATTGTCGGTTTGATGGCGTTTGTTTTGCTGATGCTGGGCTATGTTTTCGGGCGTGTCGCACTGCAGGTAAGCGTCGGCAAACAACTGCAAAAACGCTTTTTACCCAAAAACAAACAATCGGAAACGCTGGCAATTTTAATCGGTGTCATTGTTTGGACGATATTCCTTTCCGTTCCTTATCTCTGGACGATTGCTCTGCTGGCTCTAATGTCTACCAGTCTCGGCTTGGTGTTGACCGCTCGCTCAACCAACGGCTGGAAAAAGGCTTAAATTCATTAACATTCCCATTTACAAAACTTTACAAAACTAAATAAACCTTTTCGGTGTAATTTACGTCTTTATACTTATAGCTGAAAGGCAACCTTTTTCTGGTGTGGGCGTGTAATTATTCAGTAAATTTTGTGTTGAAAAGTGAGAAAATTAAAAATGCGAAAAACATTTATATTATCGGCGTTGTTTATATTGTTTGGAGTAACGGGCGTTTGGGCGCAATCTGCCGACGTCGGCATTAAGCCGAACTATGCGGGCGGTGAAGTTACATCGGTAGCTGAAAATAAAATCATTTTGCAGACAAAAGACGGCACGATTGAAATTGCTTTGTCCGATAAAACCGAATATAAGCGCGTTCCGCCCGATAATCCGAGTCTGAAAGCGGCGGTTGCAGCGAGTTTTGCGGATGTCGGCGTTGGCGATAAACTGCTGGTAACCGGAATGGTTTCGGCGGACAAGAAAACGATTCCGGCAAAAGCCGTCTATTTGCTGACCAAATCCGATATTGCCCAAAGGCAGACAAAAGAACAGGAAGAGTGGAAAACACGCGGCATTTCAGGTCAAGTTAAAGCAATAAATCCGCAAACTAAAGAAATTACGGTTTCAGTGCGCGGAATTGTTGGTTCGAGAGATGTAACGGTTACGCCGAAAGACAACGCGATATTAGTTCGCTACGCGCCTGATTCGAGCAATTATAACGAAGCTAAACCGAACACTTTTAACGATATAAAAACAGGCGATATGATTCGTGCTTTGGGAAACAAGAATGCCGACGGGACAACTTTTAGTGCGGAAAAAATTGTTACGGGCACATTTCAAACTATTGCCGGAACTATTACCGCAATAGATGCTGAAAAAAATGAAATCGTCATTAATAATATCCAGACCAAAAAGGACGTAACGATTGTCGTCGGAAAAAGCACTGTTTTGAAACAATTTCCGGCGGAAATAGCGCAAAGAATGGCACAAATGCAAATGACACAAGCCGCCGGAACGCAATCAGGTCAAGGCGGTCTGCGTCCGCCGCAAGGCAATCGGCAAGGCGGGCAGACACAAGGACAAACTTTACCAAACCAAGCGGGACAAGGCGGCGGAATGCGCGGCGGCAGTGTTGACGATTTACTTGAGCGTTTTCCAAATATCACCGTTGCTGATTTGAAAGTCGGCGATATGATTGCTATCTCCAGCACGAAAAGTGCCAACCAAGAACGCTTTACCGCAATTAAACTTTTATCCGGTGTCGAGCCGTTTCTAAAAATGCCGCAGTTTCCGCAAGGCGGCGGACGGCGCGGCGGTCAAGACACCGGCTTTAATATTCCGGGACTCGACGGCGTAGACTTTCCATAAAAATCGGACAAAGGAAACAGAAGATAAAAGTCGTAGTTTATAAGATTTGGATTTTTTTAATCGAACTATTATCTTCTGAGATTTTAAAATGAAATATATAAAATCATTCATATTTATCGGAATTATTACATTATTTATAAATTCGACAATTTTCGCCCAGCAAATGGGAAGTTTGAGCGGGCAAGTTGTGGATACTCTTGGTGCAAGCGTTGTCGGAGCAACCGTTGCAGTAGTTGATTCCAACGGAAGGGAAAAAACCACGACTACTAACAGTGAAGGCGAATATTCGATTACAGGACTTGCGCCCGGAACATACATTGTGCGCGTAATTGCGCCGAATTTCGGGCTTTACGAGAACACTGAGGTTGAAATCAAAGCCGGGCGGCGTGAAGAATTAATTGCGACTTTAACAATCGAAGCGATTCAGGAACAAGTTCAGGTTGACAGCAGCAGTCAGGTTTCTACCGACCCGGACAGCAATGCCAGCGCAACTGTTTTGAGGGAACAGGAGCTAGCGGCTTTACCGGATGACCCGGATGAACTTGAAGCGGCTTTGCAGGCTTTGGCAGGACCTTCGGCGGGACCAAACGGCGGGCAAATTTATATTGACGGTTTCACCGGCGGGCAGCTGCCGCCGAAAGAAGCCATTCGAGAAATTCGCATTAACCAGAATCCTTTTTCCGCTGAGTTTGACCGTTTAGGCTTTGGACGAATAGAGATTCTAACAAAACCCGGCTCGGATAAATTTCGCGGTTCGGCGTTTTTCAATTTCAACGATGAAAGCCTTAATTCCCGCAATCCTTTTGCATTAAACCGCGCTTCGAGCCAAGCACGTTTTTACGGCGTAAATATCGGCGGTCCAATCCAAAAAGGTAAATCGTCTTACTTTTTAGATGTCAGCAATCGGGAAATTGATGAAGGAGCGGTTATCAATGCTCAAATTCTCGATTCAAATTTCAATGTCGTGCCATTTAATCAGGAATTTGCCGTTCCGACTCGACGTTTCAGATTCAGTCCGCGAGTTGATTATGCGATTAATGATAAAAATACGCTGGTTGCGCGTTACAGTTTTTCGCGTAACACTTTTGATAATCAGGGGCTTAACGACACCGTTTCGCTTCCGTCGCGGGCTTATAG
>MWZA01000172.1 GCA_002050455.1 Acidobacteria bacterium 5-1
AAAAATGGATTTTATTTCGATACTGAATAATTTTGCTCGCCGCCAAAAAAAATTGCCCATTTTTTTCGCGCTTTTGCTGGCGTTTTCGTTTTCTTCGGTTTGTTTTGCTCAAGAAACAGAAGAAGAAAAAGATCCGGTCAAGATTTTTTATCAAGGTCAGGACGCGCACGAAAAAGGCGACTTGCAGACGGCTCTCAAATTTTACGGCGAAGCACTCAAACTCGCGCCCGAATTTCCGGAAGCCGAATACCAGCGCGGAAATGCTTTGCTTTCTTTGGGCAAAACCGGCGAAGCCGAACGAGCCTTTCGCCGCGCGATTGAACTGCGCGAAGATTGGACTTTGCCGATGACAAGTTTAGGCGCACTGCTCTTGCAGACAAACAATTTTGCCGAAGCCGAAAAACTTTTAACCAAAGCCGTCGAAACCGACAATCAAAATTTTCTTGCTTACTCGGCTTTAACCGAATTGAGAATTAAAACAAAAGCAGATAT
Organism: Acidobacteria bacterium 5-1; assembly: GCA_002050455.1. GTDB lineage: Bacteria > Acidobacteriota > Blastocatellia > Pyrinomonadales > Pyrinomonadaceae. The sequence continues at coordinate 493 of MWZA01000172.1, forward strand.
AAATATTTTAAAAGAACTTTTGGTCAAAATCCAGATTTTGACTTCCAAAGCCAACCCGACGGCTTCAATTTGGGCGGCACGCGCCGCATTGGAAAATGTGTTGGGCGATAAATCGGCGGCGAAAACAAGTTTAACTCGCGCTCTCGCCATTGAACCTAAAAACAAACCGGCATTGCTCGAACGCGCCGAAATCGCACTTGTCGAAGGCGATAAAACTACCGCGACCAGAATTGTCGAAACGCTTTTTCAAATTGCGCCGAACTCAACCGACACGAAAATTTTACAGGCGAGAATTTACAGTGCTAATGGAAATGCCGATGGAGCCGTCAAAATTTTAGATTCCATAGAAAATCCTTCGCCTGATGTGCTGGCTTTACGTGATAAAATTACTGTATACGCTTTGATAAATGTCGGCGATTTAGAAAAGCATCTCAAACAGGACGAAAAAAACGCCGTTGTTCTCGGACGTTTATGCACCTTGCTGAGAAAAGATAATCCAACAAAAGCATTAGATTATTGCCGCCGCGCATCCGAAGCCGAACCGAACAATTTAAATCATGCCATCGGATACGGCGCGGCGTTAGTGCAGGCGAAAGAATTTGAAAACGCGGTTACGCTGTTTCGCCGACTCCTGCAAATCGCGCCTGACAACTACACGGCACACGCAAATTTGGCAACCGCGCTTTTTCAATTAAAGAAATATGATGAAGCAATTCTCGAGTTTTTTCGGCTGACGGAAAAACAGCCTGATTTGCCGATTACTTATTATTTTCTTGCAATTTCCCACGATAATTTGGGAAAGTATATGGACGCAATGGCAAATTATCAGTTGTTTTTAAAGTTTGCCAATGCCGCCGAAAACAAACTTGAAATTGAAAAGGTGAACTTGCGTCTTCCAAGTTTGCAAAAGCTAATAAAACAAGGCAAAGGTAAAAAGTAATGATTAAAGTAAAAAGTAAAAAAGTAAATGTAAAAATGCGGAAAAATGCTGATTTCCGCTTTCGGCTAAACGTTGTCAAAAAATCTAAACTCCAATTGTATCTGCCTTTTTACCTTTTACTTTTTACTTTTTACCTTTGCCTTTCTATTTCAACTTTCGCGCAAGCAGATGAACCGGAAGACACTACTGCGCCGCCGCCGCTGAAATTTATTCCAAAGGAAGAAAAAAGCCAACTTAAAACCGAAACCGATATCAAAAAACATACAATTTTGGCTTTAGAAATGATGGATGCGCGAGTTGTCAAGGCGGAAAACTTCAACACCCAAAAGCAATATCGTGAAATGTTTGGTGAACTCGGCGGATTTCACGCTCTGCTTGATGACACTTTGGATTATCTGAACAAGCATGATAACGACAGCAGCAAAGTCTTAAACAATTTCAAGCGGCTGGAATTAAGTTTGCGAAAATTTGCTCCGCGCCTTGAACTTATCCGCCGCGAACTGCCAATTAAATACGAGTTGTATGTGCGAAATTTAATCAAGTATGTTCGCCAAGCAAGGTCAAAAGCTGTCGAACCGTTTTTTGACAATTCGGTTGTTCCCGAATCCGGCAGAGAAAAACCACAATGAAAACTAAGAAATTAAAATTCGCCCTTTTTGCTTTGACCACGCTTTTTTGCCTGACGCTGCTGCTTCCCGCTGCGGCAAACGCGCAGCGGCGCGATTATTTAACCGACGAAGAAATCGAACTCGTGCGCGACGCGCAGGAAATTGACAAACGCATCGGAGTTCTGACAAAAGCAATTGACCGCCGGTTTTTGGTTTTAAATAGCGACGCTTCGCAAGCCAAAAGAGTTGAAAAGGATTTAGACAGATGGGGCGAACTGCCGAAAGGTTCGCGCGGCGCACTGCTTTCGGACATTGAAAAAATTTTGCAAAAAGCGATTGACGACATTGACGACGTTGCCGCGCATACCAAAATGGACGAAAAACTTTTCCCGAAAGCTGTCTTGGATTTAACCAGTGCGTGTCAAGGCTATATTCCGCAGTTTAAAACCTTTTTCGATTTATCAAAAGACGAAAAGGAAAAAGGCTCGATTCTCGGCGCGATTGACGATTGCAATCAAATTATCGAAGCATCGGCAAAAGTTCCGAAAGAAGTAAAGAAAGGCAAAAGTAAAAATTAAAAAGGCAAAGTAGAAAACTAGCTTCTTGCAGCAAATTTCCGTTTTAGAAATTGGAAATTCGTTGACATAATGTTGGAGTTTTTTTACTTTTGCCTTTTGCCTTTTTACTTTTTACTTGTTAATTTTTCTTTACACTTTTTTGCAAAATCTATGGAAAACTTAAAGAAAACGCCGCTTAACAAAGCGCACCGCGAACTTGGCGGAAAAATGGTTGATTTTGGCGGCTGGGATATGCCCGTGCAGTATTCGGGCGTGATTGCCGAACATCTTCGCACACGGACGGACGCGGGACTTTTCGATGTTTCGCATATGGGCGAGTTTTTTGTCGAAGGCGAAGACGCAATCGAGTTTGTCAATCGTATTACAACAAACGATGTTACAAAACTCGTTGACGGGCAGGCGCAGTATTCGGCTTTGACGCGCGAAGATGGCACGACGGTTGACGATTTGCTTGTTTATCGGTTTTTTCACGATAAACTTCTTCTCGTCGTCAATGCCGGAACGACGGAAAAAGATTGGGATTGGATTAACTCGCATACAAAAGACGAAAGAATAACTTTGACTAATGCCAGCGCGGATTATTGTCAAATCGCCGTGCAAGGAAAGGACGCGATTGAGATTTTGCAAAAGCTGACTGATACGCGCCTTGACGAGATTAAGTATTATCATTTCACAGTCGGCAAAGTTGACGGCGTTGACGCAATAATCTCGCGCACGGGTTACACGGGCGAAGATGGTTTTGAAGTTTATGCCAACAAAGATTACGCCGAACAGCTTTGGAATAAATTATTGGAAACCGGAAATTACGGCGCGGAAGACGGAATTTTGCCGTGCGGTCTGGCAGCGCGAAATACTTTGCGGCTCGAATCAGCGATGTCGCTTTACGGACACGAAATTTCGGATGAAATTACGCCTTTGGAAGCTGGTTTAGGTTGGATTTGCAAATTGAAGACGGATTTTCTCGGCAAAGACGCGCTTGTTAAATTAAAAGAATCTGGGTTAAAACGCAAACTCGTCGGTTTTGAAATGACTGATAAAGGCATTGCCCGCGACGGTTTCGACGTTTATGTTGGCGATAAAAAAGTCGGTTACGTAACGTCGGGAAGCCCCGCGCCGTATTTGAAAAAGAATATCGGTTTGGCTTTCGTGCCTGTCGAACTTGCAAATATCGGTCAAGAAATTAAAATTGATGTCAGAGGCAAACATCTGGCGGCGAAAATCGTGGAAACGCCGTTCTATAAACGCGGAAGGTAAAAGTTTATGTCAGTAGTTAAATTTCAAACGACGGTCAAAAACGGAAGCATTATTATTCCGACGGAACTCCGTAATCTAGTAAAAGGTAAAGTCGAGGTTTTTGTTCGTCTCAAAAATAAATCAAATGATGAAGAAGAGCCTTACGATATTATTTCGGAATTGATGAAAAATCCTTTGCCTGTTTCCGACCCGAAACCTTTAACACGAGATGAAATTTATGACCGAAATCAAAAGTTTCGCTGATACGAATGTTTGGTTCTATTCTTTGACCGAGCAAGATATTGAATTAAAAGAAAAAGCGGAGAATTTAATTTATCAAAACAGGAAAACTATATGCCTTAGCACACAGGTCATAAATGAACTTTGCACAAATTTAATCAGAAAAGCGTCGTTCAACGAATCTGGTATTAAACAACTGATTGCGAGATTATATTTCGATTACGAAGTTGTCGAATTAAACGAAGAGATTCTACTTTCCGCTTCGGATTTACGCGCTCGTTATCCGTTTTCATTTTGGGACGGCTTGATTGTGGCAAGCGCATTATCGGCTGATGCCGAAATATTATATTCCGAAGATATGCAAAATGACTTTATGGTTGAAGACAAATTAAAAATTGTCAATCCGTTTATTTGAAATCCAAAATCTAAAATCTAAAATTTATTTATGGCAAACAAAATTCCGGAAAATTTACATTACAGCAAAGATCACGAGTGGGTAAAAGTTGACGGCGACGTAGCGACCATCGGCATTACCGATTACGCGCAGCACGCGCTCGGCGATGTCGTCTATGTCGAACTGCCTTCGGTCGGCGACAAATTCGAGTCGCACGAAGCCTTCGGCTCGGTTGAATCGGTGAAAGCCGTTTCGGAGATTTTCACGCCAATCGCAGGTGAAATTGTTGAAGCCAACGACGGTTTGAACGATAATCCTGAAGCCGTCAATAACGACGCTTACGGCGATGCGTGGATGATAAAAGTTAAAATGAATAATCCGCTCGAAGCCGACGCAATGCTTTCAGCCGTCGAATACGAAGAATACCTTTCTGAAAATGAATAATGGAAAATGGATAATGGATAACGAAAATCAAAAAGTAAATTATCCATTTTCCATTATTCATTTTCCATTATAAATTATGCGTTATATACCAAATTCGCCCGAAGAACGCGCCGAGATGCTCGAACTGCTCGGACTGGCTTCGGCAGACGAACTTTTTCGTTCAATTCCCGCCGATATTCAATTGGGTCGGGCATTAAGAATAACCGAACCGCTTTCCGAGATAGAAGTTATCGCGGAAATGGAAAGATTGGCGGCGATGAATACGGCTTCGCGCCAGCCTTCTTTTCTTGGCGCGGGCGCGTATTCACATTATTCGCCGACGATTGTTGACCATTTGATTCAGCGTTCGGAGTTTTTCACGTCTTACACGCCGTATCAACCTGAAGTTTCGCAAGGAACTCTGCAATATATTTTTGAATTTCAAACGCTCATTTGCCAATTAACCGGAATGGACGTGGCGAACGCTTCAATGTATGACGGCTCGACGGCGATGGCGGAAGCGTTTTTGATGGCGCAGAGAGTTACGCGAAAAAATAAAGTCTTGATTGCCGAAACCGTTCATCCCGAATACTCGGAAGTTGCGAAAACTTACACGCAGCACGGTGATTTGAAGATTGAAACCGTTCATTTTGATAAGGAATCGGGACGTATTTTGTCCGACGATTTATCAAAACTGGATGACAAAACCGCCGCGCTGGTTATTCAATCACCAAATTTTTTCGGCTGTATCGAAGACCTAGAAAGCCTTGCGAATAAAGCGCACGAAGTCGGCGCGTTGCTGATTGTCGTCGTAACCGAAGCGATTTCTTTTGGTTTGCTAAAATCGCCGGGCGCGTGCGGCGCGGATATTGTTGTCGCCGAAGGTCAATCGTTTGGAATTCCTCTATCTTACGGCGGACCTTATGTTGGACTGTTTGCGACCAAAGAGAAATACGTGCGGCAAATGCCCGGACGACTTGCCGGAGTTGCTTACGACAAAAACGGAAATCGCGGTTTTGTGCTGACTTTGGCAACCCGCGAACAGCACATCAGACGCGACAAAGCGACCTCAAATATCTGCACGAATCAAGGCTTGATTGCGCTCGCCGCGACAATTTATATGGAAACGATGGGCAAAAAAGGTTTGCAGGAAGTTGCGATGCAGAACGCGCAGAAAACTGCGTATGCCGCAAAAGAAATTGCGAAAATCGAAGGCTTTTCGCTTCCCTTTTCCGCGCCGCGTTTTAACGAATTTGTTGTTCGTGCGCCAAAAGACGCTAGCGAACTTCTCGAAAAACTTCGCACTGAAAGAGCAATTATCGGCGGACTCGCACTTTCACGTTATTATGCGGACAATCCTAATGATTTTCTTGTTTGTGTTACTGAAATCAATACAAGAGAGCAGATTGATAATTTGGTTAAAAGCCTAAAAGAAATTTCAAATTAATACTTTAACAATGAGCATTACAAAAGTTACACAACACCCGACCCAAAATGAAGAGTTAATTTTTGACCGTTCACAGACCGGACGGATCGGCTACCGTCTGCCAAAATTGGACGTTGAGGAAACAAACATTGACGAGATTATTCCAAGCGAACTTCGCCGTCAAGACGATTTAGACGGTGTGCCGGAAGTCAGTGAAGTTGATGTTATCCGCCATTTTACGCGAATGTCAACGTGGAATTTTTCGATTGATTTGGGAATGTATCCTTTGGGAAGCTGCACGATGAAATACAATTCGCGCCTCAACGAAAAGGTTGCACGGATTCCCGGATTTGCCAATCTTCATCCGCTTGCGCCGGTAGCAGGAGCGCAGGGCGCACTCGCTCTGATTTACAAATTGCAGGAAGATTTGGCGGAAATCACCGGCTTGCCGGGCATTTCTTTGCAGCCCGCCGCCGGAGCGCAGGGCGAGATGACCGGCGTTTTAATTATTCGCGCATTTTTGGACAAACGCGACGGCGAAAAATCGCGTGAAAGACGAGTGATGCTGATTCCCGATTCGGCGCACGGAACAAATCCCGCATCCGCCGCACTCGCCGGTTTTACTGTCAAAACCGTTAATTCAACCGCCGCCGGCTTGACCGATATGGAGCATCTCAAAAAGCTCTGCGACGAAGGCGGAATCGCGGGTTTGATGCTGACGAATCCAAACACGGTCGGCATCTTCGAGAAAAACATTAAAGAAATCTGCGATATTATTCACCAAGCGGGCGGTTTAGTTTATATGGACGGCGCGAATATGAACGCGCTGGTCGGCGTGGCGCGTCCGGGAGATATGGGCGTTGATGTCATTCATCTTAATCTGCACAAAACATTTTCGACTCCGCACGGCGGCGGCGGTCCCGGCTGTGGACCGTGTTGCTGCACTTTGGAACTTGAACCGTTTTTGCCGATACCGCGAATTGTCAAAGACGGCGAAAATTATAAGTTAGACTTTAATCGTCCCGAATCAATCGGGCGCGTCAAAGCCTTTTACGGGAATTTTGGAATGATGATTCGCGCTCTGAGCTATATTCAGACACACGGTGCGGAAGGCTTAAAAGAAGCAACCGAAAGCGCGGTTTTGAATGCGCGTTATGTCGGACATCATCTGGTCGAAGATTTCGACAAACCGTTTGACAGCGACCCGATGCACGAAGTCATCTTTTCGCACAAAAAACAGACGCGCAAAGGTGTTCACACTTTAGACATTGCCAAACGTTTGATTGATTATGGTTTTCATCCGCCGACGATTTACTTTCCTTTAATCGTTCAGGGCGCGATGCTGATTGAGCCGACGGAATCAGTCGGCAGACAAGATTTGGACGCATTTATTGACGCGATGAAAGCGATTGCCCAAGAAACGGTTGAAAATCCCGACCTTGTTATCAACGCGCCGCATTCGACGCGCATCGGACGGCTTGACGAAGCCGCCGCCGCACGAAAACCTGTCCTGCGCTGGCAGCCCGATATGGAAACTTTGTCAAAAACAGCATAAAACAACTTATTTTAGGCAGACAATTCAAGATCTAAATCAAAAACCTTGATAGGCAGGCGCGAAATGTTGAATTTATTGCCAAGCTGCACATTTCTGTAATTGAAGAAGTTTTGAAAAAGGTCAAAACTTTACTTTGAAATGTTTTATGAATTTTTGAGCGGCAATTTCCAAAGTTTTTTATCGGCAATAATCCACAATGAATTTCCGTCCCAAGCCAAACTTGCTGCCCGCTTAAATTTGTCCAGTTTATATTGAGAAATCACGTTGCCGTTTGAAGTGTCAATTGCAGAAAGTTTATTGTCTTTTAAATCCCACAAATTTTCTCCGTCATAAATCAAACCACGCGCTCCTGCGTTTCTAGTTCCCGGTGGTAAAGGGTATTCGTTGATTACCTTTCCTGTTTCAGGCTCGATTTTTAGCAAAACCTGCGTTTGAGAATTAGGCATCACATATTTATACCAATGCCACGCAACCCAAAGATGTTTCCCATCAGATGCCATTCCCGCATAATGCTGACTTGCCATGTTATCATCACGATGTTTTCCTTTAAAGACCTTTGTTTCCCACGTCTGCGTATCAATACTCCCAAAAGAAAAACCGTAAGAGCTGCTTAACCACAGTTTATTATCGATAAAAGTCATTCCGCCTGTACTAGACCAAGTTCCGGTAGCCTCGCCGATGGCTTTGCGTTCTTTTTCAGAATCAAAAAACTTCCACTCTTGAGTTTGCGGGTTAAAGGTTGCGTAACGTCCTTTATCAAGATAGCTCGCCGCCCAAAATTTTTCGCCGTCGTAAGCTATTGCCGAAATTCCGTGTGGTATCTCAGAAGGAGTTTCGCAAATCACTTTTAGTTCCTCAACAATCGGTTGTTTTTGAGATTTAACAATCAGAGAACTCAGTAAAAGAATTCCAAAAAATAAAATTAATTTGGTTTTTTTCATAATTTCCTCGTAGATTTAAGTTGCAAATTTAGATTGTATCATTCCCACTCAATCGTGCCGGGCGGTTTTGATG
>MWZA01000106.1 GCA_002050455.1 Acidobacteria bacterium 5-1
GGTTTGCATTGATCCCTTTGTTTTTCGCCATTGAACGCGAAAAAGAATCATTTATAAAATCGTTTGTTTTAGGTTGCATTTTCGGCAAGTTCAATGTGGCGTTGCCGTAATTTCTCCCATTCACCATATTTCAAGCCGCTCATCGGCACATTTGGTTGAACGGCAATAATGACAATTTCATTTCTTTCGCTCGGAATATCTGAAAAATTAAAGTTTGGAGAAAATGCGAAAGGTAATGCTAAAAGTGAAAATAACAATACAAAAAAAACACTGCTTTTTGCATAATTTGAATTTCTGAATGGACTGTTTTTCGGCGTGAGTCTGGGAATAATACTAAAACAAACGATTGTAAAAATGCTATTAAAAGTGCAAATCCAAAATCCCGTTAAATAAATTCCGCCGTACTGAGCATTTTGGATAGTTTGAAATAAATTATTTGTAAATGCTTGCGAATAACCAATTGCATTCCAATTGTTTCCCGTCAAATTAAAACGCAAAAATTCTATCGCCGTCCAAAGAAAAGGCGCGGCAAAAATCGCGTAAGTTCCAGAGCGTTTCAAAAATAACGAAAAAATTGCACTGAAAATTGCGGGAAAAAGCCCGACAATCAAGGTTGCACCGAAAAGAAGCGCGTAAGCAATAATTGACGGAACATTCGCATAAGTTATCGGCGCAAACGTCAGCCACCAGCAAGTGCCGAAAAAGAAACAGATGCCGAAAATCCAACCTAAAACAAACGATTTTATAAATGATTCTTTTTCGCGTTCAATGGCGAAAAACAAAGGGATCAATGCAAACCACGCCAAAAACCACCAATCAAAATCGGGAAATGCAAGCGTTAGAAGAATTGCTGAAAGAATTGCTAAAAGCGAATTTGCCAATGCCGGCAATTTAGATTTGGCGGTGGAAAACTTCATATTATCATTTTAGCAAAAAAATTTGTGAGTTGTGAGTTTGAAATTTATTCTAACAGCAAATTGAGATTTTTGATTGAAGTTAGAAAAAAATTACTTCCAAATGAATGAAACCCAATATTATACAAAAAATAGGTATAAAAGCAGGGGAGCCTAGTCGGTTTCGACTAGGCTCCTAATAGGAAAGATAATTGAAGGAACGCTCGGAAGGTTGTCAAGTGCAGTAGCAAACTGCACTCAAAGAAGAGTTGGCGGCGGGGTCTTATTAAACTTTAATAAGCTAGCCACTCTTGGTTATTGCACATAGTGTGCCATAGTTCGATTTTGGATTTTGGATTTTGGATTTTGGACTCAAACTTCAATAAACATCGAACTAAAAATAAAAATGAAATATAAAATTCATTATTTGAATATAAAAATCTTTGAGTTTTAAGTCTTAAATTTCGGATAAAAGTTACACTATTTGGAGCATCAAATAATAAATAGCTTTTTTTACCGCAAGAAACTACTTGCTACACCGCTCAACCTGACGCTGCAAACCTAAAGCATCCTGATTTTCCGCATCTATTGTTAAAGCGGAAACCGAATAATTTTTTGCCTGCAAGCAATCGCGCTTCTCCAAGAAAATTTTGCCGAGCGCGATATGAGCGTTTATCAGTTGGCTATCCCAAAACAAAGCAGTTTTCAAACTACTGACGGACTGCTCCAGATCGCCGCGCCGCAAATGAATGTTGCCGAGCAAAAGATAGGCTTCCGCGCTCATTGGTTCGCTGACTAAAACTTTTCGCAAAACCGCCATTGCTTCGTCGTCGCTGCCATTTTTGTAAAACGTGCGGGCTTGCGCGAGCAAAGTTTCGGTTTCGCTTTGCGGCGTCTGCATGGGCATCGCTTGCTTTTTAATTAAAACAACGCTGACAAAATCTTTACGCGGCGGTTGAACAATCCGCAGATTTATTCCGTCAATCCGCGAATTTTTCCAATCGCTTTCGAGTTTGGCGTAACGATTGTTTTCAGACAAAAAGCGGCGAGCTTGATTGTCAAAATCAGCGGCTGTGTCATCACCGGATTTTTCTAAAGCCTTCGCCAGCAGAAAAAAAGATTCGCCGTCGCGGGAATTAATCGCTAAAACAGGACGCAATTGTTGTGAGGCTTCGGCGAAATTATTATTCAAAAACAATGCAAAACCATAATTAAATCTAGCATTCAACTCATCGGGAGCAGAATCTGCCGCTTTTTTTAAGAAACCGAGACCTTCGGTCAAAAGCGCGTCGGATTTGCCTTTATTTTTCTTTTCGGCAAGCGAGGCTTGCACGGCAATCGCGCCAATTGTGTTATAAACGCTGGTTAATTTCAAATCTTCCGCCAATGGTCGCAATACGGCGAGGGCTTGTTCGTAATTGTTTTGCTGCCATTGAATCAAACCTGTATAAAAAGCGGCTTCAGCATATTGCGAACTTTCCTGCGGCACGCGCGAAAAATACTCAATCGCCTCATTGTGTTTGCGCTGATTCAAATAAAAATGTCCGAGTTCGAGCGCGGCACCGGCGTAAATTGCGCCGTCCTTTTCTTCGGCAAAAATGCGCAGCGCATTTTTGAAATAATTTTCGCGGGTTTGCAGTTCGGCTTCCGGTGTCAGCAAACCTTTAATATATGCTTCAAAAGCCCGCGCCGGAACTTTATTTGCCGTTTCGATAAACTGATTTTGCGAAAACGGCAAGGCTTTATCACGCTGATAAAGAATTTGATACGCAACTTGTCCTTCGACGGTTTGCAGATTTCCGAGCGCGTCGTTGAGAATAATATCGCGGGTAATGCGTCTGCCGTCAGGAAATTCTTCGCTCAGAAATCTGCCTTCGTTGACGCGGATAATTTTTGCCGTAACGCTGACAGTTGCCGCCGTATCTCCTTGCGCGGGAACGATATTATATTTTCCCGCAATCAAAAGCGAGGCTTTGGCTTCCCGCGCAAGTTTGAGCGAAGTCGCCAAACTCGGCAAAGTTGTCAAAGGAACACGCAGCCGCTGTTGAATGATTTTGCGCTCCTGATTGGACACAACATTCAAACTCGGAACTCTCAACAAATCAGACAGCGAATCGGCAAAACTTTCGCCAACCCAATTAAATTCCGCCTTGTTTGAAGTGTTCTCAAACGGCAGAATCATTACCGTATCAGCATTTTTATTAACCGTTTGGGCGCGGATTGAGAAAAAGGCAATTGATATTAAAGCAAAACTGTAAAAGATTTTTTTAAACATTTCTCTCTCCAAATAAAAAATTCGCTTCAATGTGCAAGCGAATGGTTTTTAACAAGCTATGATGCGGATGGTTGAAAAAAAGATGGCGACCCGTACGGGATTTGAACCCGTGTTGCCGCCGTGAAAGGGCGGTGTCCTAGACCCCTAGACGAACGGGTCGCAAAGTGGAATGTGGATGAACGTATCTGAAACATCTCCAAATATAAAATCCAATCTTCAAATATCACGCTTTCAGCCGACAACGAAAAAAGTAGAATAACGCAAGGGTTTTTCTGTGTCAAACGGAAATAATGGTAAATGGAAAATGGTAAGTGGTAAATTTGTAGTAAGAGAACGATTTACCATTTACCATTATGTGATAAAATCTTTTTCCAGAAAAAATTATGCCGCCAGAAAACTTAAAACGAGTATTTTTGATTGATACGATGTCGCACATTTTCCGTGCGTTTTTTGCGCCGATGGGCGCGCGCACCGAGCCTCTGCGAAGCAGCAAAGGACAGGTTACGCAAGCTATTTTTGTCTTTACGAATATGCTCCGCAAACTTCTCAAGGACGAAAAACCCGATTATATTGCCGCCGTTTTCGACACTGCCGAAAAGACGTTTCGCCACGATAATTTTGCCGCATATAAGGCAAACCGCGACGTGATGCCCGACGATTTATCTTCGCAAATGCCTTATATTATTAAAGTTTGCGAAGCATTTGATATTCCGATTTTGAAAATTGACGGTTTCGAAGCCGACGATTTAATCGGCACGTTGGCACAGAAAGTTGCCGAAAAGGGTATGCAAGCCGTTATTGTGTCTAACGACAAGGATTTGTGTCAACTCGTGCGCGACCCGCTCATCGTTTGTATGCGCCAAAACTCGCAAAACATTAAGCGTAAAGTCGCCGTGCCGCCCGTTGAATGGTGTGATGAAGCGTGGGTTGAAAATAAATTCGGTGTGCCGCCGTCGAAAATTATTGACCTTTTAGGTTTGATGGGCGACGCGATTGATAACATTCCGGGTGCGCCCGGAATTGGCGAAAAAGGCGCGATGAAACTCGTTCAACAGTTTGGTTCGGCAGAAGAAGCGATGCGCCGCGCCGATGAAGTTACGCACAAAACTTATCGGGAAAGTCTGCAAAACAATCAAGACTTAATTCGTCAATCAATCGAACTTGCCACGGTTCACAAGGAAGTTCCGATTGAACTCGATTTGAACGCGCTCAAACATAACGCGCCGAATCGCCCGTTGGCTTACGCGCTTTTCCGAGAACTGGAATTTACCGCTTTGACACGCGAATTTGCCGATTCCGCGCCGCTTTTTGACGGTGTCGGTGCGCCGATTGTCGAAACACAAAGACGTTATCATTTAATAAAATCGCGCGAAGATTTGGAAAAGTTGATTCGCCAATTGTGGGAAACCGAACATTGGAGTTTTTTGGTTGATGATTCAAATTCCGGCGCAAAAGCTGATTCTTACGCGAAAAAACCGCCGCTCGGCGTGGCGATTGCAACCGGCGCGGGCGCAGGTTATTACATTGATTTAGAAAATTTTTCGGAAGGAAAAGATGAAGCAATAACTTCGCTGCGGGATATTTTATCAAACGGTTTTTTGGAAAAAGTTACGCACGATTATAAGTGTAATCTTGCGGTTTTGAAAAAAATCGGCATTACGCCGGAAGCCGTCGAAGACGACACAATGATTGCAGCTTATCTGATGGATTCGAGCCGTTCGAAATATGATTTGGCAACGCTCGCGCAACTGAATCTCGGTCAGGAAATCGTCGGCGAAATTCCCGAAGGCTGGACTGAATCGCAATATCGCACGACGGAACGCGCCGATTTTGTCTTTCAACTCGCGCCGCAGTTTCGCAAAAAAATCGAAGAAGACGGGCTTGAAGAGATTTACACGAAAATCGAACTGCCGCTCGTGCCGCTTCTTTTCGAGATGGAAATGGCGGGCTTGAAAGTTGATGTCAACGCTTTGAAAGGCTTTTCCGATTTTATTTCAACCGAACTCGAAGGTTTGAGCGAAAAGATTTTTGCCATTTCCGGACGTGAATTTAATATCGCTTCGCCCAAACAAGTCGGCGAAATTTTGCAGGAACTCAACATCGCCGGAGTCAAAAAAACCGCGACCGGACAAGTTTCGACCAGCAAAGACATTTTGCTCGAACTCGCCGCAACTTATGAAATTGCACAACTAATTATTGATTACCGCGAACTAGATAAACTAAAAGCGACTTACGCCGACGCGCTGCCGAAATTAATTGACGAGGACGGGCGCATTCACGGCAATTTGAATCAAACCGTAACAACGACGGGACGTTTGAGTTCGAGCGACCCGAATCTGCAAAACATTCCGATTCGCAGCGAATTAGGTCAGCAAATTCGTCGCGCATTTATTCCCGAAAAAGGCTGTAAATTAATTTCCGCCGATTATTCGCAATTGGAGTTAAGACTGCTGGCGCACATCACAAAGGATGAAGTGATGCTTAAAGCGTTTCAAAACAACGAGGACATTCACGCGCAAACGGCGAAATTCGTTTTTGGCGCGAAAACCGAATCAGAATTAAAGGTTGCGCGACGTTTGGCAAAAATCGTCAATTTTGCAATTGCTTATGCGATTGAACCTTACGGGCTTTCGCAAAGAGTCGGCATTTCGCGCCCCGAAGCGAAAAAGGTTATCGAAGATTATTACGAAACCTACAAGGGCATTAAGAAATTTATGGAAGAAACGCCGGAAATCGCCAAAGAGCAAGGCTATGTTTCCTCGATTTACGGCAGGCGGCGTTATATTCCTTCGATAAATGACCGCAATCACAACGTGCGTTCACGCGCCGAACGCGAGGCAATTAATATGCCGATTCAGGGAACGGCGAGCGATATTGTCAAAATTTCGATGCTCAAAGTTGATGACGCTTTACGCCGCGAAGGTTTGAAAACAAAAATGATTATGCAGGTTCACGATGAACTTCTGCTTGAATCGCCCAATGATGAAGTTGAAAAAGCAATGGAAATCGTTAAACGCGAGATGGAAAACGCCGTTAAATTGGATGTTCCTTTAACGGTGGAAATCGGCGCGGGCAAAAATTGGATGATAGCAAAATAAAATTCGACAGTTAAAATTTTGCTATTCGCCGCATAAAATATGCGCGGCAAGCAGCGGAATCATAATTTCGTGATGTCCGGTGATTGAAAATCCACGACCTGCGCCGCCAGCCGTCGGACGGCGGACGACGTTTGTCGTCGGGCGGTAATGTCGAATGAAATCAAAATTTGCAGTCGAAAAATCTTCAAGCGGAAAACCTAAATTTCGCACAACCGTTACGGCTTTCAGGAAAATTTCCGGCAAAACAACGGCTGAACCTAAATTTAAATAAACGCCGCCGCCGCCGAGTTCTTTGACGATTGAACAAAAAAGTTTAAAATCCGTATGCGAAGTCGCGCCCAAAGAAGCTCCGTCGCAGTTGCTGTGAAAATGTCCGACGTCCGCGCCGATTGTCAGATGCGTCGTGAACGGAATTTTGTGTTTGTAAGTCTGGCACAGAAGCGAAACTTCGGCGTTCGGCGGATTTTTTTCTAAAACTTCCCTGCCCATCGCTTCGCCCAAACCAATTTTGTCTTTCATTCCTCGCTTTGCGGCTGAATTTAAAATCTCGCCGGTTTCCCTTGCCGCGCCGAAATCGCCTTTGCCCAAACTCGCATCAACGTCTTCGCTGGTAAATCCGACCAGCGCAATTTCCGTATCGTGAACCAGCACAGAACCGTTGGAAGCAATCGCGGACACAAAACCGCGCTTTATCAAATCAATAATTACGGGCGCAAGTCCGGTTTTAACAATATGACCGCCGATGCCCCAAATAATCGGTTTGTTTAATTCTTTGGCTCGCCTGATTTGTCGGGCGAGTTCGCGCAGAGATTGAACGGCTAAAATATTCGGCAATTTATCAAGGAAATCTTTTAGTGAATCGTTTATTTCAATCGGTTCGGCAAAATGCCTGACGGTAACTTTGCTTGGACGCGAAGCGAGTTCGTAGGTGTTAATCTCGTCAAAACTTATCGGCTGAAAATTTTCGTAAATGGACACAAATTTTTAATTTAGTCTAATTTTTTTCGATTGTAGCACTTTTTTTATTTAACAATCAGCCGTTTGGATTATTGACCCGTATTTAATGGAAACAGCTCAATCAGTGCTGCCTATAGGGTTGACTGTAAACGTTTTTCTGTTAACATTTGACAAAATTATTGATAATTTATAAATCATCCGTTTTAGCTTTAGCAAAAAATTGGTTCAAGCGGCAAATAAAAAACAAAAAGGCGGGAAATATCATCTCCCGCCTCATTACGTTTTGTTGATTTATTTACTGAAAAGGTATATAACCGACAAAATCGGCATCCGTAAAATCATTATTGACGTTTATCACTATACTTGATTGTTTAAACTGGTAGCGTTTGGAAAAGACAGTCAAAACATAAGTTTCGCCCGGCGGAATATCATTGAATTGATAATAACCAAAGGCACTTGTCGTCGCATAAATTGGTTCTTCCAACGCGCCGCCCGCCATCATCACCGTTACATAACCCAAACCACGCCCGCGAGCATTGGTAATGCGTCCGCTAACGGTTGCGCCGGCGGCACTTACAGCCATTGCTCGAACTTGGAAATTATCAATAACAAATGTTCCGGTAGAACCTGTACCGTCTCTGCCGAGTAATCTAAAATACACGGTAGGCTGACCTTCAATTGCGGCTACGGAACTCAAATCGACTGTAAAAGCTGAAAAGGTTGTTGAATTTGGAGGCTGAATGGTTGCAAAAGTAGTAAAGGTCGTTCCATTTAAACTATATTGAACATCAACGTTTACGGGACCTGTTCCGCTTCTTCGGGTCTGAAAAAACAGCATATAATCTTGATAAGCACTCACGCCGCTCAATTGAAATTGAAAATAGTTTGTTGAACCTGCCGCAAAACTCGAAAGACTAACGGCTTGATTGGAGGCATTCGCTACAAACGCTGGCGGGGAAGCTGCCGCCGTGCCTGTCGGAGTGGTGCAAGCTCCGCCGCCGGTTCCGCCGGTAGTAAATGTAGATGTTACGCCTGTTGCTGTGGTAAGCGGCGTGGCGGTGCAAGGCGTTCCTGCCGTCGCCGAAGCAAAGTCATAGTTCACAAGAACCGTTTGCGCGTTTGCGCCGACGCTAAACAACACAAAGCAAAACGCTGTTAACGCAAGAATCCCTAATTTCTTCACCAAACCTGAATAAATATTTTTCATGCTTTCCTCCCTAATTTTTTATTTCAAAGTAAAACTTCGCTTTTAATGCAAGATAAAGTTTTCCGCTTTTTTGACGAACCAAGTCTAATGGAGTAATACTGCTTAGTCAAGAACTAAAAAATTCCGCAACAAATTAGTTAAGCGAGATGGTAGCAAAAATAGAAAAAACGAATTGAAATGTAAAAGGCTTTATTTGATTAAACTCTGCGCGGCGGCTTCGCCCGTTTCGATTGCGCTCTTCATAAAGCCTTGCAATCGGCGAGATGTTCGCCCGCGAATCAGTCAATTTTTGTAAATTCTAACTCAGCCTTTTTATTATTCACCGGATTCGTTTTGCGCCGTGACAGGCGAAAATCGCTATGCCGTTTGCCGCCGCGTCAACTTCCTTTTCTGCAAAATTTAATATCCGTTCGATATCCTTATCAAAACTTTTAATTTCTTCCGAATCTTCTTTAAAACCTT
>MWZA01000186.1 GCA_002050455.1 Acidobacteria bacterium 5-1
CTGTGGGGCGCATTCGGAACTTCGGGACAACGCTGCACGGCTTCGTCGCGGCTCGTCGTTCACAAAAAGGTTTATAAAAAGTTCACGGAAAAATTGGTTGAACGAGTCAAAAAATTAAAAGTCGGTATTCACGGTTTTACGACAAAAGCCGAAATGCCGAACAAATACGCGATGTGTGAACGCCAACCTGTCGGTGTCTGCGGACTGATTACGCCGTTTAATTTCCCGATGGCAATTCCGTCTTGGAAACTGATTCCCGCGCTTGTTTGCGGAAATGCGGTTGTGATGAAACCCGCCGAAGACGTGCCGCTTTCAACAATAAATCTCGTCAAAGCGTGTGAAGAAGCCGGAATTCCGAAAGGCGTGGTGAATGTCGTCAATGGTTTTCACGAGCCGGGCGAAGCGTTAGTTAATCACAAAGACGTGCGCTTGATTTCCTTTACAGGTTCAACCGACACGGGCAGAATTATTGCCGAGCAATGTGCGCGAAGCAACAAAATCGCGTCTTTGGAAATGGGCGGCAAAAACGCGATAATTATTATGGACGACGCGGATATTGACAACGCGGTTGAAGGTTCGCTGTGGGGCGCATTCGGAACTTCGGGACAACGCTGCACGGCTTCGTCGCGGCTCGTCGTTCACAAAAAGGTTTATAAAAAGTTCACGGAAAAATTGGTTGAACGAGTCAAAAAATTAAAAGTCGGTAGCGGTTTGGACGCGAAAACAGATGTCGGACCGGTTATTAATCAACAGGGAATAGACAAAATTTTAAGTTATATCGAAATCGGCAAAAGGGAAGACAAAGCGACTCTTGCTTGCGGCGGAAATGCTTTGACAAAAGGCGATTACAAGAAAGGTTTCTTTATCGAACCAACCGTTTTCATTGACGCTTCACGCAATATGAGAATTTCGCAAGAAGAAATTTTCGGACCAGTTACGACTGTTATTCCGTTTAACGATTTAAATGAAGCCATCGAGATTGTCAATGACGTGAAATATGGTTTATCATCGGCAATTTACACGCAGGACGTAAATCAGGCGTTTTATGCGATGCAGGAACTTTACACCGGAATTTGCTATATTAATTCGGCGACCATCGGCGCGGAAGTTCATTTGCCGTTTGGTGGCACGAAAGCGACGGGCAACGGACACCGCGAAGCCGGAACGCAGGTTTTGGATATTTTCAGCGAATGGAAATCAATCTACGTTGATTATTCGGGTAAATTGCAAAAGGCGCAGATTGATTCGGTTGAGATTTAAGAACTATGAGCAGAATTGTCTGTTCGGTAGAAGTAGAAAATGTCGCTGACCCAACTAAAAGGCTGGAATTTAATGCATTGGTTGACACGGGCGCGTCGTTTTTAACTTTGCCGAGCGCGTGGAAAGAAAAGTTCGGAGATTTGCAAACAATTCGTGAAATCGAACTTGAAACAGCAACTCAAGCAGCAATCAAAGGCGAAATTTGTGGACCGGCGAAGATTCAAATAGCTGGATTTGAACCTATCTTTGGCGAAATTTTGTTTATTGAAATGGAGCCGGGCGATGGAATTTATGAACCTTTGGTCGGTTATATCGTGCTTGAATCCAGCCAAGTCGGAGTTGATATGATTGGACACCGGCTTGTGCCGATTAAATATATGGATTTAAAATAATGCAGCTTAATAATCTTTAGAGAATTAGAGGAAAATAATGAAAATCGGATTACCAAAGGAAATAAAAGACAATGAATATCGCGTCGGGCTGACTCCGGCGGGTGTGCAGGCGTTGAGCGATGCCGGACACGACCTGTATGTGCAGAAGAGCGCGGGCGAAGGTTCGGGCTTTGCTGATGAGCAGTATAAACAAGCCGGTGCGACCATTCTGGATACGGCGGACGAAGTTTGGCAAACCGGCGATATGATTGTCAAAGTCAAAGAGCCGATTGCGCCCGAATATCCGCGAATGCGTGAAAATCAACTGTTATTTACTTACCTGCACCTTGCGCCGGAATTTGAATTAACCAAACAATTACTCGAAAGAAAAGTTATAGGCGTAGCTTACGAAACGATTACGGACAAAAAGGGAACTCTGCCGCTACTTACACCGATGTCGGAAGTTGCGGGTAGAATGAGCGTGCAGGTTGGCGCGACATATTTGGAAAAAATGAACGGCGGACGTGGCATTCTACTCGGCGGAGTTCCGGGCGTTCCGGCGGCAAATGTGGTGATTATCGGCGGCGGAATCGTCGGCACGGAGGCGGCGAAAATGGCTGTCGGTTTGGGAGCGCATGTGACGATTATTGATAAAAATCTTGACCGTCTGCGCCAATTGGACGACATCTTTTTATCAAAAGTCCAAACGCTGGCATCAAGCCGTTACGCGATTGAAGAAGCGATTTCACATGCTGATTTAGTTATCGGCGCGGTTTTAGTCGTCGGCGCGGCAGCTCCGAAACTCGTTACGCGCGATATGCTCAAAGTCATTCCGAACGGCGCGGTCCTGGTTGATGTGGCGGTTGACCAAGGCGGCTGTTTTGAAACGACCCACGCCACGACGCACTCGAACCCGACTTATTACGAAGAAGGCGTTTTGCATTACTGTGTGGCAAATATGCCGGGCGCAGTTCCGCGCACTTCGACCTTTGCGCTGACAAATGCAACTTTGCCTTACGCGCTTGATTTGGCAAACAAAGGTTTTGAAAAAGCAATTCGTGAAGACGAAGGTTTGAAAGAAGGCGTGAATACTTACGGCGGAAAATTAACTTACGAAGCCGTTGCCGCGTCGCAAGATTTGGAATACACGCCGCTTGAAAATTTGGTTGACGGCATCGCGGCAAAAGCGGCGAATTAATGGAAAACGAAAAATGGAAAATGGATAATTGTTGACAGTAAAAGCACCCGCAATTATCCATTTTCTATTAAAAAGCGGACATAATTTTTTAGTTGCCCGGCACGCGAAACACGCCTTCTTTTTATTTCGTCGGAAAAATACCGCTTGGTGATAAAATCGAACATTTTTTGCTGATGGAACATTTTCGTTATTGCTGAATTTAGCATTGGACGCTAAAGTGCAAACCACCGCCTTAGAAAACTTGCCAACCTTTTGTTTCTAGAAATGCACTAAGTTGTTCATAATAATTAAGTTTTAATATGTATGAATTTGCAGTTACACCGGCGGTTACGCAGCTTCGCCGTCCCGGAGTTTTAATCTCGGAAGTTTCACCAATGAGTTTGGCGGACGAATTAGAACTCGCGGCGGGCGATCGAATCGTGCGCGTCAACGGACGGCAAGTGCGTGATTATCTCGATTTTCGTTTTCAAACGGCGGGCGAAAATGAACTGGAATTAACCGTTAAAAAGTCGAACGGCGAAACTTGGGAAATCGAATTAGACCGCGACGAAGGGGAAGATTTTGGCTTGATGTTTGAGCAAATCGTGCCGCGCCAATGCGCTAACGAGTGTCTTTTTTGCTTCTGCAAAGGTAATCCTGACGACGCGCGACCTTCGCTTTTTGTCCGCGACGAAGATATTAGATTGTCGTTTTTGTATGGAAATTACACGACTTTAAGTTCGATTACGCCGGATGAAATGAACCGCATCATCGAACAGCGTCTTTCGCCGCAATATGTTTCGGTTCACGCGACGGATTTAAAGACCCGCGCTTATCTGCTCGGCGTTGACGAAAGCCGCGCCGATATTTTTGACAAACTGCAAAGACTTCTCGACAACAATATCGAAATTCACGCGCAAGTCGTGCTTTGTCCAGAAATTAACGACGGCAAACAACTGGAAAAAACCTTGCGCGATTTGGCTTCAAGTTACCCGAAAGTCATTTCAACAGCGGTTGTTCCGGTCGCCTTGACGCGCTACAACAAAGATGAAAGATTAACCCGCGTTACGCCGGAATTTTGCCGCCGAACAATCAATGAAGTCGAAAAATTGCAAAAGGAATTTCGCAAAAATCTTGGCGTAACTTTTGCATTTCTCGGCGACGAAATTTATATCAAAGGCGGCTTCTCCGTTCCTTCCAAAAAACATTACGGCAAATATCCGCAAATCGAAGACGGCGTGGGAATGATTCGCTCGTTTTTGAATTCGTTTGAAATTCTGCTGAAAAAAGTCCCAAGCCCAAAGTCCAAAGTCCAAAATTCATTAAACGGAACAATTTTAACAGGCGAAATGTTTGCGCCTGTTTTGCGGGAGCAAATTGAGAAGTTAAATTCTTTGATTGGTTCGCGCCTTCACGTTCTCGCCGTTCCAAACACATATTTCGGCGGCGATGTTGCGGTTGCCGGATTGCTTACAGGTCAGGATTTTCTCGCGGTCGAAGACAAAATCAAAGGCGATTTTGTGATAATTCCAAAACACACAATTAAATCAGATGAGCCGATTTTCTTGGATGGATTGAAGTTTGAAGAATTGAAAACACGGTTTGATGTGCCGATTTATGATTTTGATACTAAGGATTTAATGAATTTTATATCGCAGAGCCGGTAAATTTTAGAGCAAATCAAGATTTGATTTACGGACGCGTTCTGAGTTCACGCCTAAAGGATGGCTTTTATCAAACAATCCGCCAACCAAAGTCGGAACTCGGAGCTTTGATGTTTTCCTTTACATTGATTCAAGAATCGCTCTAAATTTATCAAATTCTGATGATAACAGCTATAAAACCGTCCGCATAACAAGAAAATCTCAGCGATTTTATTCGTTTCGAGTTGTGCAAAAGTTTTACACCCGAATTTTTTTAACTATTTCCGTCCGAATGTTTCAATCAACGAGAAATTAAAGTTTCTACGGACGCACAATAGTTTCTTTTTCATTGTCATTGCTGTCGATAACGATTTCGTTTTGATTCGGCACATTCGCTTGTGGAGTTACTAAATTTGTCAAACTTGAAGCCGCACTGTTCAGCGTATCATTTGGAACAACAATCCGTTCGGCATTATTCGATAAAGCACTGCTGTTTGAAGCGTAGATAAAGAAGTTTCGTCCGAGCAGTTTGTCTAAAACCGATTCGCGCACCTCGTAAATAATCACCGGCGGAGGCGTTAGCCGGACGAAGATGTTTGCCACCTGTCCGAGCAAATTACCGCCGTCGGTTACTATTTTTATACCTTTCAAATGTTTTTTGGCGTGTGAATGATTTTCCAGCCAACCATCTTTCAAAGCCACTACGGAATCATCGTCATTTGCCATAACCGCATCTTTGCCGAAACTGTGGATGCCTTTATACTCAAGTCCGCTGAAAACATTATCCGATGCTTGAATGGTTAAACCAACCAATAAACCTTCAACCGGATCAATATACAAATCATAAACTTCGCCGAGTTTATTGCCGGTTGTCCGCGATAAAACGGTTTTGCCGATTAAATCATCAATCGAAACTATATTATTTATCATCTTTGCTTTTTTCTCCTATAAATTTTTCACCAAAACATAGAATTTAGTTTGATATTTGCTTTGACATTTTCTTGAAAACGATTGATTTGACAATAGCCGTATCAATTCAGTGCAATAAATAATTTTAACCCAGAAATTGGTTTGAACCAAGAATAATGCGTTCTAAAGTTTATAATAACTGCTATTCTTCATCGCGTCCATGTGCGTGTGCGGGCGGATGCGTGGCTTCGATTGCCGTGAAGGATTCGAGAATTTTGTAAGTGTGCGCCGCACCTTTCGGCACGACATAAGAGTCGCCTTTTTCCAGCAACACCATTTGACCTTCGAGATGCAGTTCGGCTTTTCCGCCCAGAACATAGCCAACTGTTTCGTAGTCGCGTGTGCGCGTTTCTTTGTCAGCGTTCGGTTCTTGATTTTCCCAAAGCCGCATCGCAATACTTTTGCCCGATGCCAGATATTTTTGTCCCATTTCACCGCTCGGCGAATTGGTCGAATCTACTTTTGTTACTGTCGTATCACCCATCTTGATTTTTTCTCCTTTTTTATAAATCATTGTATTATAGGTTTATCAAATCTAAAACGAAAAAACTGTTTAAATAAAACCTTTATCAACCAAAAGCTCGGCGTTCAAAATCGCCGAACCAGCCGCGCCGCGCACGGTATTGTGGCTCAGAGCGACAAAGCGGTAATCGAAAATGTTGTCGGGGAAAAGTCTGCCGACGGTTATCGTCATCCCGTCGCCGTTGTCGCGGTCGAGTCGCGGCTGTGGACGCGAAGGTTCGTCGCACATTCGAATAAATTGTTTAGGAGATGAATAAAGATTGAGCGAAGGGAAATTTGACATCGCTTTCATCACGCCTTCGAGCGTCGAGGTTTGTTTTAATTTCACGCGCACCGAAGCCGTGTGTCCGTCAAGCACATTGACGCGAAAACATTGTGCGCTGACGGTAAAATCGGCTTTTTCGATTACACCATTGCTGAATTCGCCCAAAATCTTCTGCGCTTCGGTTTCAACTTTCGGCTCTTCGCCCGCGATATACGGCAAAACATTGTCAACAATGTCAAAGGACGAAACGCCCGGATAACCTGCGCCGGAAATTGCCTGCATCGTCGTTACAAAAACCGATTCAACGCTGAATTTTCGGTCTAAAGCGGCAAGCGGCGGCGCAAAACTCATAATCGCGCAGTTCGGATTAGTTACGATAAAACCTTTGCCAAAACCGCGTCGTTGTTTTTGTATTTCAATCAAACCGAGATGTTCGGCGTTAATTTCGGGAATAAGCAGCGGCACGTCTTCTTCCATCCGATACGCGGACGAATTGCTGATAACGGGAAAACCTGCCCGCGCAAACGCTTCTTCGGTTTCACGCGCCACGTTTGACGGCAGACTTGAAAAAACCAAATCACACTCAAGCGGCGGCTCAATCGGCTGCACGACAATTTCTTTGATGTATTCGGGCATTGCACCCGCAAGTTTCCACGCGCAGGCTTCTGCAAATGGTTTGCCAACCGAACGCTCTGACGCGGCAAGCGCGGTTATCTCAAACTGCGGATGATTTTCAAGTAATTGAACAAATCTCTGTCCGACCGTTCCGGTTGCGCCCAAAATTCCAACACGATATTTTCTCATAAATCAGTCAACAGTTATCAGTCAACAGTTATCAGTTACCAACTTGTTGACTGATAACTGCTGACTGTTCAAGGTTTCTTTCATTCTTTTTACGCCTTCGCGGATTTTCTCTTCGTCATTGCAGAATGAAATACGCAGAAAACCTTTTGCTTCGTCGCCAAACGCAATTCCGGGAACGGTTATCACACGGTTTTGGAGAAGCATTTCGGCGACTTCCAAATCGTCGCCAAGTTCGCGCACGTCAAGCATTGTATAAAACGCGCCTTCAGGCGAAGTTCCGCGCAAGCCGAGTTCGTCCTGCAAAAGGTTTATCAAAAATTCGCCGCGCCTTTTATAGATTTTACGCGCTTCGGCTTTCGCCTTTTCGGCTTCCTGCGTCCAGCCGAGAAGCGCGGCTTTTTGCGAAATTGTCGAAGTGCAAACGGCTAAAAATCCGTGCAGAGTCAGCGCGGCTTTGACGACATCAGTTTGTGAACTCGCCAGCCAGCCGACGCGCCAGCCCGTCATACTCAAAGATTTTGAAAGCCCGCTGACGATGATTGTTTTGTCGTAAAACTCTGAAGCCGAATGCGGTTTTTCGTCCGTAAAATATAAATCGGAGTAAATCTCATCGGAAATCAGATAAATCCCCGTGTCTTTTAAAGCGTCGGCAATTTGTTCTAGGTCGCTTTGCGTGAAGATTTTCCCCGTCGGATTTGAAGGCGAGATGACAACCGCCGCTTTTGTTTTCGACGTGATTTTCGATTTAAATTCTTCGATGTCAAAGCCAAAATCTTTATCTGCCGGAAGACGATAAAAAACCGGAACGCCTTCGGAAATTTTGACGCAGTTTTCATACGCGGGAAAACTTGGATTTGGAATTAAAACTTCGTCGCCTTCGTCCACAATTGCCAGAAACGCCGCGGTCATCGCTTCCTGCGAACCAACCGTAACGCAAACCTGATTCAACTGCAAATCAAGATGCGGATAACTCGCCGCAATCTTTTCGCGCAAGGCGGGAAGTCCGGCGTGATTTGTGTAACCATTTTGTTCTTCTAATGTTACACGCGCCGCTTCCGCGCGGATAAACTGCGGTGTCGGCAAATCTGGCTCGCCTAAACCGAAATTTATTGAATCGGGCAAAGCGCGTTCAAAAATTCGCCGGATTAAAGTTGGCTGAACACCTTGCAGACGTTTCGGTTTCTGATATTCCGTTTTTTCTTTCGCTGCATTCATCAGAATTTTCCCTTTCGTAAATTATACCGCTTTTCTACCAATTAGTTGCCGTATTTTTCTGTTCTTGTTCGCCGTGTTCGACGAGAAATCTTTCCGCGTCAATTGCTGCCATACAACCTGTTCCAGCCGCCGTAACTGCTTGCCGATAATAAGAATCCTGCGCGTCGCCGCTGGCGAAAACTCCGGCGATATTGGTTTTCATCGTGCGACCTTCGGTTTTCAGATAACCAACTTCGTCCATTTCCAGCCAACCTTTAAAAAGTTCGGTATTCGGTTTGTGTCCGATGGCGATGAAAACGCCTTGCGTCGGAAAAAGACTTTCTTCTTTTGTTTGATTGTTGTAGATTCTCACGCCCGTTACGCCTTCTTCTTTTGTGCCGAGAATTTCTCTGACTTCCGTGTGCCACATAATTTCAATTTTCTCGTTGGCGAAAACCCGTTCCTGCATAATTTTTGAGGCGCGAAACTCGTCGCGCCGGTGCATCAGCGTAACTTTTGATGCAAACCGCGTTAAAAACATCGCCTCTTCCATTGCTGTATCGCCGCCGCCGACAATGACGACCGGCTTTCCGCGAAAAAAGAAACCGTCGCACGTCGCGCATGCCGAAACGCCGTTGCCGCCTAAACC
>MWZA01000062.1 GCA_002050455.1 Acidobacteria bacterium 5-1
GGATGAAGCGATAAGCAAAGAACAATCAGAAAGAATGCGTTTGAGCGAAGCAAACAGCGTTGCACGCGAAAATTAATCGAAAACATTCGGTTCATAAATTTATCTTGGGCAGAATCTGAAATTTGATTGCAAGCCGAGGAAATCGTTCGGCGCGAAGTTCCAAGCGCAAGATATATGCCCTAACGATAAACCCTAAATTTTCATTAACTTACAGCAAGGCACACGCTTTGCTCTCTCCAATTTCAAGCGTGAACCGGAAAAAGCGTTAACGCGAAACCTACAGAAAAACTTAATGAGGAGAAAGAAATGAAAAACGGAATAAATTCTG
Organism: Acidobacteria bacterium 5-1; assembly: GCA_002050455.1. Lineage (GTDB taxonomy): Bacteria > Acidobacteriota > Blastocatellia > Pyrinomonadales > Pyrinomonadaceae. Next base: position 329 of record MWZA01000062.1, read on the forward strand.
TCGCCAAAACTTTGCGCGAAGTGCGTCGAAGACTCGAAGCCTGCGCCCGCAATCAAGCCTTAACGAGCTTAAAAAACAAAACGCGCCTTGCGGCGCGAGCCGCCGCACCAATCTTCGGAGCGATATTGCTCAACCTGCTCGTTCACGAAGCGGCGCACGCGCAGGGCGTTATCTGGCGGCGAGCAACATTAAGGCGGACGATACTGAATTTGTGATTCACGAGCAATCTTTAGCGAGCGTTGTGAGCTTAAAAACGCCGCCGCAAAACTTCGTGACCGCCGACACGATGCGCTATTTGACTTGTCGCGGCGATTTGAATTTTCCGCACACGATTGTGCTTGATTTCGTCGCGCTCGATGTGGATGCAAGCAAGAAGGAACTCAAGAAAAAAATCAAGCGCATCGAAGGCAGCGGCAACACTTTTTTTGGTCTAAAACCGCTCGGCGAGGACGCAAAAGTGATCCGCGAGGAGTTAACTGAACTCCTTCGGCAGGTCGAAAAAGGGCGCGAGAAAATTTGTCAGGCGCGAATCAACTTTATCGTCTTCGGCGGACGCGCCCGCAACCGCGCGGAATTGAACGAAAGAGTTGAAACTTTGTCGGAGCGGTGCGAGCAAATGATCTCCGCCGTCCGAAAAATCCCCGGCGCGGATGCCGTCCGCGAAGAACCGGCTAGAGTCAGGGCAATATATCCACGAATGCTCGCCGGAGAACTGTCTTGGAAGACGACCGGACAGGAATTCGGCGAAGCGGCGAGCAGTTTGGCGGCGTTCGTGCCAACCGAGGGCGCGTGGCGCGGCAGCCCGCGACCGCACAGCTTGTTTTTAACGCCTGACGGTCAAATGTTCGGACTTGATTTGTTTGACAGGAATTTAATTAAATCGCCGACCGTTATCGTCACCGCCGCTTCGGGCGAAGGCAAATCGGTTTTGGGAATGAGAATCATCACCGACATTCTCGCGCACGTCGGGCTGGTTAAAGTGCGGGCGATTGATTACAAAAACTCCTTAAAGCCGATGTGCAAGCTGTTTGGCGGGCGGCACATCAATTTTGCCGAATCAGAGCCGAAGCCTTTGAACATCTGGAACTATCCGGGCATCGAAACGGGCTTACCAGCGACAAAGCGGCAAAGCACGTTCGTCCTGACTGATTTATTGAATTTAAGCAAAACGCCGAAAGACGACACGATTACCTACTCGATTGCCAAGCTCATCGTTGATGAGGTTTATAAAATCTCGCAAACCAGAAACGGCGCGGGGCGACCGAAATTTCAGCCGACCTTAAGCCATTTTCTCGATTTGCTCCGCAGTTACAGTTGGAACGAAACGGAGCGGACAAAGGCGAACGAGCTTTTTCTGAAACTCAACATCTACCGCAACGACGTTTGGCTCGACGCGCCGACGCACCCGGATTTTGATTCGGATTCTCCGTTCGACGTTTACGAGCTGACTTCCCTTTCGTGCCTGGACGAACCCGTGCGCGAAAGTATGGGCTTCCGCATCGCCGCTTCGATTATGCAGGAAATCGGCGAGGAAAACTCTTCGGGACAAATCACGCCGTTTCTTTTTGTCTGCGACGAGATGAAGGAAATCACCAAACATTTTCCGGCGATTCTGGATTTAATCGGCAAAACCAGTTTGACAGGACGCAAAGAAGGCGTCGTTACCCTGCTGATGGGACAAGCCTACGAGCATTTCAGCGGCACGGAAGACGCGCCGAATCCTATCGGCATAGATTTGGTCAAAAACTCCGGCGTGAAAATCATCGGCAAACAAATCGGCAATTTTGACCGCCTGGTCAGAGATTGCGAGCTGTCAAAAGAAACGCAAACCGCCGTCAGAAGCATCCGCAATCCTTACGGGATTTACACGCAGTGGGTAATGGTCATCGGTTCGGGCGACGACAAAATCGTCGAGATGGCAACCGTTAGTCAATCGCCGATTGAGCGGTGGAATTCGACGACCGACGCAAACGAGAAAAACACCCGCGCTCTTGCTGAACGACTAATGACGAATCAGCCGTTCGCGTTCATTCTCGCTTGGCTGGCGAGTAAATATCCTTTGGGCTTGACCGCCGCCGGACTCACGGAAATAAGCGCGGAACATTTGGAAGAACTTCAGGCTTTCGCCGCCGGCGCAAAGTCAAACGATGAAACTTTATGAAAAACCTAAAATTTACCCATCAATTCGTTATCGCGCTGATTCTGTTTTCGCTGCTGATGTTTCCGTCCGCGCAGCCCGCGCGGGCGCAGTTTGCGACATTCGACGCAACTAACTACGCGCTGCAAGTCGCCAAAAAAATTGAAGAAGCCAATCGCTGGCTGCAAGCGGTTCAACAATACACTGCGATGTATCAAAAGGCGATTGAACAGGTCAGCAGTCTGCGCGGAATTTTATCAATCGTTGACGAGCAAATCACGAAAAACAAACAAATGGTCGAAGGCTGGGCGGCGGTCGGTCGCATCGTCAAAGGCGTTTACGAGTTAAAAAAACAAATCGAAAACTCAATTAGAAGCGAGATAAACGCCGTCGTCAGCATTTCGCGCCGCTACCGCAACGGAATTTTCGATATGGAGGCGAACAAGCGCGATCTGGACGATTATCTGAAACACGCCATTGGCAGAAATGCCGACGCGAGCCTTAAAAATTTAGAGCGGCTCGCCCGTCTCGATTCGTCGTTCGAGCGGATGCTTTACGACCGCGAAATGATTCTGGCGGAACTCGCTCTGCTCTACAAAGAACAGGCGGAACTCCAAGACCGCGTAACCGAACTCAGAAATATAGCCAGCAACCAACAGGACAAAATCGAAGGGATGCTCGCGCAGTTACGGGAAATCGGCTCGCGCATCGCCACGCTTGAACTCAGGCTTGACGAGCTGAAAAAGCAAATCGAGGAAAAATGCAAAGAATACGGCTTGAAAATCGAGCAAATGGCGGAGTTCGGAAAACAAATCCGCCAGACCGAAGAAATGATGACGACCATCACTACTGGCAGCCAAGAATTTTATTCTGAACTCGAAAAATACGAAGTCTGGCGCAACGACCCGCTCGATAATCAATTTCCCTGGTAAGCAAAAAATTGAACCGAGGAGCAAAGAAAATGTCCCAAAGAAAAGATGAAACAAAAATCAAAGGGTGGTTAAAATTTATCGCCGTTTTAGGCATCCTATTGCTGTCGTTTTTGAGTTTAGCAATTGAATCATTCGCGCAACGTCAAACGCCAATCGGCGAGATAAACGGCAAGCCGATTTATGCCGACGACGTTTTGAACGGAATCAACAACGACAGCCCGTTTATGCCCGCGCTCGAAGACGATAAATTGAACACTGAACCTACGTCTTCACCGCAGCCGCAATCCAGCCCGATTCCAACGCCCGCTCCACGTCCGGCTGCGCCGTCGTTTGATAAACAAATTGACAATATGATGAAGACGGCGAAGGACTGGCTTTTCGCGTCGGTTCTAAATACGGTCGTCAAACCGATGCTTCCCTATCTGACGTTTTTCGCGTGGATAATCGCCAGCTTCGTTCTCATCATCTCTTTCCTGCGAAAATTCTCGGATGAGCGCGGATATTCAATTGAACTGTTATTTCGCTGGGGCATCCGCACGCTCTGCTTTATGCTCATTATCGGCAGCGCGCCTTACCTGCTCGACGTTTTCACGCTCGTCGGCAAACAAATAGCAAAGCCGCTGAAAAGCGCGAATTACTGGCTAGTCAAGGATTTTGACGAGAAAATGCGCCAGTATGTGAAAGCCAATTTCAGCGTCGAAGACCCGAACGCGATTATCGCCGAGCGTCTGCCGAACGGCGAGCCGGGAATTTTAGGCGTAATCAACAACAAAGAATCGTCGGTCGCCGACATCACGGCGGATTTGAATTTCCTAAACTGGAATATGCCCAGGATGTTCACGCTGATGGTCGTCAGTCAGAACATCATCAAATTCGGCGGTATTCTACTCGCGCTCGCCGGTCTTTTTATTTTAATCGGGTTGAAACTGGCATCTCCGATTATGGCGGCTTTAGGCTTCGACGATAAATTCGCCGCGCAGACTTTTTACCCTTTCTGCTGGGGCGTGGCGACGTTTTGCCTTTCCTATCCGATTGTCAAAGAGGTGGCGATGTATATCGCTTACAGCATCGGAATTATCGCGCTTTCGATTTACAACAACGAGCCGCTTTACACGCTCGACCCGGCAACGGCGAAAATCATCTCATCCGGCAACTACGATCCGGGTTCGAGCGCGGCAATCGTCACTTTTTTATTTTTCATCGCCGCTCTTTCGTATATTCTGAGCGTCGTTTTGGCTTACAAACTCCTGCGCGGGCAGGTTTACGAATCGGTCAATCAGGTTTCGATGGGCTGGATGCTCTCGGCGGTCGGCACGGCTCTTGAAACTTACGGTCTCGTAGCAGGCGCGGCGATCAACCGCCAAGCCGAAAACACCCAGGTTCAGGGAATTTATAACTCCGAAAAAGCTAATGCCAAAGCCGCCTTTGAAGCTGGAAAATTTCAAACCGACGCGAGACGAATTCAGGCTTTATCGGGCGTGCAAGGCAGCCTGCAAACTACGCTCGGTCAGATTTACGGCAATCAGACGACAAATATGCTGATTACCAACTCGAATCGGACAATGCAGTTGCAGCAAACAGGTGCCGCAACTCAGCGCGAAATTGGGTCGCAGCGCGTCGAGTATACAGACCGGACGAACCGCTTGGGGTTTGAAGCAAGCCGGGAAAAAGGACAAAGATGGGTCGAAAACGAAGCGCAGATAAATGACAATATTCTCAATATGGTTCCCGGCAGCGGTGTCGTCGGGACGAGAGGCATCGCGGGTGTGGTCGCGCAGGGCATCGGTAGCTCGTCGGGCGTTCCGGTTGACCCTTCGCAAGTCAGGCAAAACCTGGGCAATCAAGTAACCGACGAGCAGTATAAACTAAACTTGGGTCAAAACACGCGCACACTCACTTCTCAAAGAGAAACGAGCCAAACCTACCAAGCCAATATGGAAGCGAGCATCAACCAAAACGCCGACACGACTATCGGAGCGATTCAGAAGGGAGCAAGCATCAGTGCCGGGGCAGCCAAACAAGGCTCGGCGACGCAAGCAGCGGGAATCAATCAAGCCTACAGTTTAGAATTAAAAGCCAATGACGTAACCTTTACGGGACGCAACGAAGCCGCGCTCATTAATAAAAGTTCAGCCGAAGAAGCAGCGCATCTGCGAATGGCGGCAACGGTTGTCACCGGCTTTTTCCGCGATATGGATCGCCGCCTCGAAGAAATGAAGCCGAAGTATTAACGATTTTTTGAAAATAAAGTCGGCTGCTTTCAAAACAATAAAGCGGCGAGCTGTAAAAGTGCTTTGTGATTTTTCCTCTAAACCGAGAATGGGAGATTCAAGATACAAACGAGTCAGCCGCGCCCGTCCGTGTTCGATTTGCGGCAAACCCGATTGGTGCAGCCGCACGGCGAACGATTCAATTTCATTCTGCGCTCGTATAACGGCGGGCGCAGACCGTTTAAGCCGTAAAGAATGCTGGGGAGTTTTTTATCACGACCGCGAACTGCTTAACCAGCCGTTTTGGAAAACGAGCGAGCCGAGAAATCTCTACAAACAGCAGACGCAAGAAATCCTTTCCGCGCCACTCGAAATTAGAGATTTTGTTTACAATGCGTTACTCAGGCTCTCACCGGCAACTAATTATCAGTGTTTGACCAACGGAATTAAAGGTTTGGTCGCACGCGGGCTTGAAAACTTTGAAGATTACGGAGGGCTTCCCTGCTCTGCACAGGAACGTAAAGATATAGCCGCGCAACTTCGGCTTTTGCTCAATCAAAACTTCCCCGCCTTTGTGCGCGAAAAACCACATGGAATTCGGCATATTCCCGGATTTTGGATTGATGAAACGGACGAAGTTAATCTTTGGCAGAATCGGGATTATCTGCACCCGCTATTGCTCATCCCTTACCGCAACCCGGCGGGCAGGATTCAAGCCTGTCAAATCCGATTTGCGGGCGAAATAAAGCCAAATAAAAAACGCTACCTTTGGCTGTCATTGCCGAAAATGAACAGCGCAAGTTCTGGAACGCCGATTCACTACGCGGGCTGGAGAAGTTTCGGGCGGAAAGATTACTTTGACAAACCAATTTTAGTTACCGAAGGCGCACTCAAAGCCGATGTTGTCACTCGCTTTCGACCTGAATATTTTGCCATCGCAAATAGCGGCATAAGCTGCGCCCAAGAGCTAATCGTCAACATCTCGCGTGGCAAAAAACTTCATCTCGCCTTTGATAACGATTATCACGAAAATCCAGCGGTTGTCAGACAGCTTGCCAGACTTTTGAAATTGCGCCTTGATGACAATCAAACAACCCAAACGGCATCCGTCACGAAAATACTCGCCTGGGAAAGGACGGAAAAAGGCATTGACGACGCTCTATTGAAAGGCGAAAAGTTAGCCGAAATGACAATTCTCGATTGGTTTTCCGCGCTCGACGAAGCAGCCCGCGTGGAAGTGCGAAAAATTTGGGAGGAAAGAGAACCTTAAAAAACGGTTTTCGGCAGTGCTTGATTCCCGAAATTTTTTCAGGATAACACGCCGTTGCGGTAAAGCCAGCTTACGCCGACCGCAAGCAGTGTCGAAAAAATCTCGTCGTTCGAGTATTTCTTGCCGGTTTCCAAATTGATTCCCGCTTTTAGCTCGGACATTTGATAAACGACATCTTCAGTGACGGTCAGCGAACGCCGTGTCGTCTCTTCGGCACGTTTAACGATCTCGAACGCTGATGCTCGCAAATCTTTATAATTTTCGGGTGTCGCCGCGGCGAGTGCTTCTCTTAAAAGGAAATCAATGATGACGTTTTGCGTGAACTGCTCATCAATCGTGCGGAATTTGGCTTTCAGGCGCGTCGTGTCAATAATCAGCGTTCGCGGAAGCGAAAACGGGCGAGTCGTGTTGCGCCCTTGACCTGCTTTTGACGATGCGATGCGGGCGGCAATCGTTTCCATATCGCCTAAACCGCTCCCGAGTGAATCGCCGGTATCGGAATTAATTAATCTTTCCTTCGCCGCGCCCGTTGGCGATGAAAGCGAATCTTTAGTCATATTCTCTTTCGCCGCCGGTTTTGAATTTGTTTTATCGTCGAAAGTCTTTTCGGCGATGGGTTTAGCAATCCGACTTTCTTTTGTTTGCGAGCGAGTTTTTGCCGAAGTCTGATCTTCGACCTCTGAAACCAAAGGCACTTCCCCGTCGCCCTGTTCCGAACCGAAAATTTCTTTTTGCAAGTCGTCGAGCTTTTGATAATCAACCGATTTTCTTTTTGGCGCGGGTCGCAGTGCCATAATGTTTTCTCCTCTTTCAGCAATAAAAATTAGATAGTAGCGGTCTTTTTCTTGTCATTCTTTGCGGAAGTTTTTCCACTCTGGCGGCTGATGCTCAGAAGTCTTTCGATTTCCCTCACGAGTTCTCGCATCTCGCGCTGTCCTTCACGGTCGGACGCGGAGCGTGCGCCGATTTCCAAAACTGACAACCCACTCGAACTGTTTTCGTAAATGTTTCGGTTGCCGATTGTCGTCTTCATCAAAGGAATATCGTATTCCCTCAAAGCGAGTTCCATTTCTTCGGAGACCCTCCGCTTGTCTCGACGGTTAAGGAGAAAACGCGCCGCAAAATCGCCGGACCTAATTGCCGCTACTTTTTGAATCAACTGCATCGTCGCATCTGAACTCCACAATGAGTAATTTCCGGGTGTAAGCGGGATAATAACCAAATTTGCGGCAGATATAACGCCCAATGACACGAACTCATTACGTCCCGGAGTATCAACTACCACAATGTCGCAACCGGAAGCGATGTCTTCCAAATCAATCGTTACCGCCGAAGCGTTGACGGTCTTTTTGTAATGCTTGCTAAAACTCCGAACCTTATGATTCTCCGCGTAATCTTCGTCCCGCGCATTGCACCATAATTCACTGCTTCCCTGCTCGTCCGTGTCAAGCAACACGACGCGGTAACTTTCGCTGAGAATCGCCGCCGCGTTCGTCGCCAATGTTGATTTTCCGACTCCGCCTTTCTGGTTGACGAAAGCGACTACTTTTGACAGAAAAGATTTTTGATTTGACATTTTATTTTGTCTTTGAAAATTAAAATAAGCGATGATAGTTAAGAAATTACTTTAACTATTAACAGTGTTTTAATACATCACAAAACTTTTGTCAACAGAATTTTTAACATAAAAAGCATTTGCAATAAAACTTTTTTTATTTACCTTTTACACATTTACATTTATCTTTAATACTTTTCATTTCTTAAGCACCTATTTTATCGTTTCTATTTTCCATACCTTTTACACCTTATTTACGCTTTCATTTTATTGAAGTTAATAGAGTAATGCAAAGGTTTGGAATTGAAAATTGTCAATGAGGAAAGAAAAATGAAGCGGCGAGTTTAAGGTGAAATGAAAAGTGATGAGAAAAGGGAATCAATGGATAACTTGAAAGCAGT
>MWZA01000086.1 GCA_002050455.1 Acidobacteria bacterium 5-1
GAAACCGTCGCGTGGCTCGAACAGCATTTGCAGAAATATGAAGGCACTATCATCGCTGTTACGCACGACCGATATTTTCTCGATAATGTCGCGGGTTGGATTTTGGAACTTGACAGAGGCGATAAACGAAAAATTATCGTTGATTTGGTAGAGCGCGGCGATGCGCGGGCTAAATGCGCTTTCGCGGCGGTCAGGAAAATTAGCAGCGGTTGTTTGATTATTGGTCAAACTGCGCGTAACGGAAAGCGCGTCAAAATTTTTCCGGTAATCAAAACGCCCGCCGAAATTTAAGTTTAATTTACGCGTTATCCGCCAAACGTCTTGCGCGAAAACCGAAAATGTTTTTTCGCGCCCGCCTGAGCTTGATTGAGATGCGGCGCGTCCGCCGAAAAATCCGATTTCATCGCTAAAGCCGCGAACTTCTCTAAATTCAAAAAAACTCGAAACCGAGTGATTGCTGAAAATTTTTGACCAAAAAAGGTTTGCGCCGAACGCTTGCGACGGAACGCGCTGAAGCCGCGAAAGTGTTTCCGTATTTCTATCAGCCGAAACCGCCGAAAACGTCTGGTCGTAAATTTGTTTTTCAACAAAAGACCGAAATTGAAACGCCCCGAATTTCCCGTTTGTGAAATCTGCCCCGAAAGCGAGTTGGCGAAAGCGCGTTTGATTAGATTGTAAATTTGTTCCGTTGCTGCGATTTTCGGTAAAATAATTGCCGCGCACGAAAACCCGCGAAGTTTTGGAAAAACTTCGTGCCACGGTTAAAAAAATGTTGTTGTGTCGGCTGTTCGCTTGAGTATCAGATGCTCCGCGTTCTGTTTCGACAATCGGAATATAGCCATCAGTTTTAAAACTGTCCGCTGCCAAGTCAAAACTCCAGCCGCTTTTTTCGTAAGCCGCAAACAAACTTCCGTCAAAAGTTCCCTGCGTTCCGGCGGAAGTATCAAAACGCAGAATCGGTGAATTTTCATCAAAACCGGCAGTTAAAAAATTAACCGCGCCGCTCAAAGCCGAAGTGCCGTAAAACGTGCTTGCGCCGCCGCGCAAAACTTCAATTTGCTCAACCGCCGCGCGCGGCACGCGACTCCAATAAGTCCAGCCGCCGAAAGCGTCGTGAACAGATAAACCGTCAAGCAAAACTGCCGCTCGACTAGCGCCGCTTCCTGCCAAACCGCGCAAGTTTGCGCCCTGCGTTGTCGGATTAGCGGTTTTGCTCGATGAACGGCGAAAAAGTCCAAAACCGGCAATCTGTCGTAAAGTTTCGTCGGGTGTTTGCGCGGCTGTCGCATTTAATGTTTCTCTATCTAAAACAATAATACTGGCAGGAGTTTCAGCTAGGCGTGTTTCCGTTCGGGTAATCGAAACGGTTACTTCTTCGCGCAAATTTGCGGGCGACAGAATAACTGTTAAAGGCAAATCTGAGTCATTTAACGGTTTTTCAAACAGAGCGAAACCCTGCGCTGAAACGCGAAGGAGCAGATTTTGCTCGCCGTTTGTGTTTAAGGTAAATCTGCCTTCCGAATCGGTAACCGAGCGTGAAACGATTTTGTTTTGGGCTGAAAGTGAAACTTCGGCGTTAGCAATCGAGGCGTTTTGCTGGTCGGTTACTGTTCCGGAAACGGTTTGGGCTGAGATTGCAAAAACTGAAATGAGAATGAGAAGAATTAAACGCAGAGACGCAAAAGCGCAGAGAAAATCTACCGCGATAACAAGATAGACGGAGATAAAAGAAAAAATTATTTTATTTACCTTGTCCATCCCGGTCAATTTCTTCGCCTTTCAAAATTACTGAGTTTTACGTTAGATATATGCCGATGATTTCGCCTTTGGCAAAAGTAAAACCTTTAAAAAAGTATAGCAAGCGAAGCACGAAAGTGGAAACTTTTAGAATCAGATTCAATTTTGTTTGAACTTATTTGCCCGTAATCTTCTAACTTTTTATCTCAATTTTTCTAACCGTTAATTTATCAATTCTATTTCTTTTCACTTCAAAACCGATTCCGGCTTTTTCCGGCGCGATTATGCTGCCGTTGGGTGTTACGGAAACTTCCGGTTCGATAATATCTTCGTGCCAATAGCGTTTCGATGCCGAAACATCGCCGGGCAAAGTGAAACCTCCGAGCGTTGACATGGCGATATTATGCGCTCGACCAATTCCCGATTCCAACATTCCGCCGCACCAAACGGGAATGTTATTTTTGCGGCAAACTTCTTCGACTCGTTTCGCCTCGCTGTGTCCGCCGACTCGTCCGAGTTTGATATTGATAATTTTACAGGCGTTTAGTTCAATCGCTTTGCCGGCGTCTTCTGCCGAATGAATTGATTCGTCAAGACAAATCGGTGTCTTAATTTCGCGCTGCAATTTTGCGTGGTCAAAAATGTCGTCGTGCGCCAGAGGCTGCTCAAACATCATCAAATTGAACCCGTCCATTTGTTTGAACAAATCAATATCGTTCAATGAATAAGCCGAATTCGCATCGCCCATCAGCAAAATATCGCCAAACTTTTCGCGGACTTTTTTAATTATTTGATAATCCCAATCCGGTTTGATTTTAATTTTTATGCGTTGATAACCGGTATCTAATTCCGTCTGAATTTTATCGAAAAGCTGCTCAACCGAATCTTGAATTCCGATTGAAACACCGCAAGCGATTTCTTGATTTATTCCGCCCAAATGTTTCCAAAGCGGAACATTAAGTTTCTTCGCTTCCAAATCCCAAACAGCGGTTTCAATCGCCGCTTTCGCCATTCGGTTGCCGCGCACCTTTTTCATCAAATTCCAAACTTGCGAAGCGGTTTCTATTTCTTCATCTAAAACCACGGGAGCGAGAATTTCCCGCAAAACTTCCCAACAACTGTTTGTCCACTCTTCGCAATACGAAGGTGTTTCGCCCGCCGTGCATTCACCCCAGCCTTCATTATTTTGTTCATCAACAACCCGCGCAAGGATTATTTGGCGTTCATAAGTTCTGCCAAAACTCGTTTCAAAAAAAGAAATAAGCGGCATTTTGATTTCGATAAGTTCAATTGTTTTTATTTTCACAAGAGTTTGCTAATTCGATAATTTACTTAGAGAATAAAATAAGTTTAATTTCAGCAATTGTCTATTTACCTTATGAACAACTTTTTTTTTGCCGTTTTCATTTTTCTCCAAGAAAATGTCGGCATTATTAACAGTCCGAGTCAAACGGCAGTCGAACCGACAATTATCCAACTCGTTTTGTGGCTCAAACTGCTTGTCGAAACAATCGGCGCGATAATTATTGCCATTGGCGTTATATCGGCAGTTTTTGAGTTCGGGCGCAGACTCTCTTCAGCCAAAACGGAAGGCTACACAAAAATCCGTCTGCTTCTTGCCCGATATTTAGCACTCGCGCTTGAATTCCAACTCGGCGCGGATATTCTCTCAACCGCGATTTCGCCGACGTGGGACCAAATTCTCAAACTCGGCGCGATTGCCGTTATCCGCACCGCGCTCAACTATTTCCTCTCGCACGAAATGGAGCAAGAGCGAAAACTTACCAGTGCGGAAACCGAAATTGACGAAAACAACGCTGGAAAGAAAGGTTGATTTTTCGGTTTTTTGGAGTCAGCCGACTAATCGTTCAAACGCCGCGCCGCGCAAACGAAAATCATAGTTTTCATCATCGAATTCCGCGCCGAGGTTTTCGTAAAATTTAACGGCGGGCGCATTCCATTTCAACGTCTGCCAATCCATTCTTGAATAACCTCGCTCTTTCGCATATTTGGCAACTTCCCGAAGCATCACAAGACCTAAACCGTTACCGCGCAAATCGGGCGTAACATACAAATCTTCAAGAAAAATACTGCGTTCGCCGCGAAAACTTTTGAAAGTTCGGATAAAAAAGCGCGTAACCGGCATAACGATTTCCCGCCATTGCCACTAAACCCTGCACAAAACTTTTTTTGCCGAAAATTGCTTCCTGCAAATCGTCTTCGGTTACTTCGCACCACTCAGAAAGTTTTTCAAATTCGGCAAATTCCCGTATTAAAATTGCAATCGCCGCTATATCTCTTTCTTCCGCTGCCCGCACTAATAATTGTTGATTCATTATTTTACAGATTCCAAGCGACTTGGCTTTTAAGCCGTCTAATTGTTTTTTCTTTTCCCAGCGTTTCAAATACCGCGAGCATCGAAGGTCCAACCGCCAGTCCGGTCAGCAAAGTTCGTGCGCCGTTCATAATCACGCCGATTTTTGTGCCTTTTTCTTCGGCAAATTTTTTGATAACGGCTTCGAGATTGTCGTGCGTAAAATCTTCGACGGTTTCCAGACGGTTTGCAAGTTCGGGAAGCCAAGTTTGCAAATCGGGAAACTTCTTTAAGTTTTTCTCAATCGCTTTTTCGTCGAAATCAAAATCTTCGCTGAAAAATGCGCGACCTTGCGCGGAAAAATCTTTCAAAGTAAAAAAGCGTTGGCGAATCAAATCAATCGTTTTTTCAAACCAAACTTTATCGTCGTCTTCGTATTCGTCGCGCCAGAGTTTCGCCGATTTTAATTCGTTTTTGCCAAGCGGAATTAAACTTTCAAGCGGCATTGTGCGGATATATTCGGCGTTCATCCACAAGGCTTTGTCGTCCGTCCAATGTCTTTCGTCCGCTTCGTGAAAATTGAAAACGGCGTTGTTGCGGTGAACGCCTTCGAGCGAGAATTTTTCGACGAGTTCTTCCAGCGAATAAATTTCGCGTTCCTCGCCCGCCGACCAGCCTAAAAGCGCGAGAAAATTGCGAAACGCCGGCGCGACAAAACCTTTATCGCGGTAAGTTGTCATCGAAACAACCGCGCCGTGTTTGCGTTTTGACAATTTGCCTTTGTTCGGCGCGAGAATCAGCGGCAGATGCGCGAAACGCGGCGGAGTTTTGCCGAGTGCTTCGTAAATCAAAATTTGTTTGTGCGTGTTGGTTAAATGGTCTTGACCGCGAATCACGTCGGTAATCTGCATTTCGAGGTCGTCGCAAACAACCGCCAAATTATATAGCGGATGACCGTCGGAACGAAGCAAAACAAGGTCTTCAATTTCGGAATAATCGCGTTCTTGAAATCCATAAACCGCATCTTCAAACGAAGTTTTGCCGGTTTCGGCAACTTTTAAACGGATCGCAAAAGGTTCACCCGCATCTGCTTTAGCATCGCTTTCTGCTTTCGATAAATTACGAAACGGATTATCGCGCATATTTTTTTCGCCCTGCTGTTGACGCGCTTTATCGGCAATATTTTGTTTAATATTTGTATTGGCGCGGTCTTCTTTCGGCGTAAAATCACGATACGCTTTGCCTTCTTCTAAAAGTTTGAGCGCGATTTGGCGATGTTTTTCGGCATTGTCAGATTGGAAAATAATTTCTTCATCGTAATCCAAACCGAGCCATTCCAAGCCTTCTAAAATTGAGCGGGTAGATTCTTCGGTTGAACGCTCAAGGTCTGTATCTTCAATCCGAAGTAAAAATTTTCCGCCGACGCTTCTGGCATAAAGATAATTAAAAAGCGCAGCTCTTGCTGCGCCGAGATGCAAATAACCTGTCGGGCTTGGCGCAAAACGAACTCTTATTGACATAATTTAGTTCCAATCCTTCTTTAACAACAATTCTTCAATGCGATAAATATGTAAATAATCGTGCAAACTCAAATGGCGAAACATTATAAAAACCGAATAATGTGCGTATTCTTCGTGGTTTGCCGTGCGCGACCATTCTTCCGCCGAAAGTTGTTTCAGCTTTTCAATTAAATTTTTCCGGTCGTTTGCAAATCTTTCCAAAGCCTCGTCTAAATCAGCATTTATCAACGCATCAGGTTCATCATCTTTGTCGGGAAAATACGGTTTGATGGTTGGATTATTTTCCGAAAGCATCAAACTCAACCTTTTAAAAAACATTGGATGCACTTCCGCTAAATGACAAGCGTGTTCGTGCGCCGACCATTTTTCGGGCGACGGGCGGCGTTTGCGAAGTTCTTTGGGAATTTCGCGCACAATAGACGGAAGAATTTCAACGGTATTTTCTAAACTCGAAACAATAGCTTTAATTTTTGACATAAATAATTTCCTTAAAAATACAAAAAGCTATCAAACTCGAAAAGTTGATAGCCAATAATAAATCCACAATCCAAAATTTGAAATCCTAAATTGAACTGGCGGAGACGACAGGATTCGAACCTGTGGTAGTCTTTTGAACTACAACGGTTTAGCAAACCGCCGCTTTCAGCCACTCAGCCACGTCTCCGCAAAGTTTGCCGAAAGGCAAATTTTATTCTAGCGGTTAGACAAACTTTGTCAAGTTAGTCGCATCATACAGGACAAAGTTTTCGTGTCTGTGCTTGACACATTCGATTTTAGAGCAGAAAATATCAAATCGTGCGTGTGTTGTATTTACTAGAGTTTTACGCAAAAAGCTGTGGCACTCCCGAATAGGTTCTCCCTGTAACTTATAGATAGGAGGTTGCTTGTTCCGAAATGTTTTCTTCAATTTTACCAATCAAAAAAATTTTACAGCCCGTGTTCATTGCGCTGTCCGTTTTTTTTGCGGCTTTTGTATTTGTTTCTGAAACACCGGCAAAAGTCGTGGTTGTCAAGAGCGGAAATCTCGGCGTGATTAAAGGAATTGTGCGCGACAACTCCGGCAGTCCGATTGCCGACGCAACCGTCGCTATTTTTCGCCTCGGAACTTCAAATTTATTAAAACAAGTGCGTTCGGCATCGGACGGGAGTTTTTTGGCGAAAATTATTCCCGGAACTTATACGGTTTTAGCAGTTGCCGAAGGCTTTAATCCAATAACGCTTTCCGAAGTTGAAGTTAATGGTTCGGCGGAACTTGTTTATAAGTTTAAGTTAGAGCGTTCGGGAAGCGGAAACACTCTGCCCGAAAAACGCGCCGACCGCAGCAATTCAAAATGGACGATTCGTGCCGCGCAGTCGCGCCGCTCGATTTATCAAAACAAAGAAGGCGACGCTTCCGTCGACGAATCAAAAATTGATGAAGATTCGATTGCCGAAAATCCGGTTGAAGAAAATATCGGAGTTGCGGACGACGAAGATAAAACAAAAAGAAGCGGACAAACGGTTGTCGAAACCTATTTCGCCAATTCCGGCGACGGCATTTATACAGGTTTGAACTTCGCTAGATTGCAGCCTTTGAATGAAAATGCGGAAATCGTTTTTGCCGGACAAATCGGCACAAGCAAATCTGCGCCAAAGAGATTTGAAGCGAATTTTAAGTTTCGTCCCAACGAAAATCATCAGATACGCTTAAATGGTGCAGTTGCTAAATTTGGTAAAGCCGAGATAGATGAACAGGAAAAATCACTCGGACAGTTTTCTTTTCAGGCGTTAGACGAATGGAAGGTCAGGAGCGACGTGATTTTGGTTTTCGGTTTTGATTATTCAAAATTTTTCGGCGCAGGAAACGATTTTTCAATTAGTCCGCGGGTTGGTTTGCAATACGACGTTAATTCAAAAACCCGTTTTCGTACGGCTTACACAACTCAAAACGAAGAAAGAACTTGGCAGCACGCCATCGAGCTTGAAGACACACAGGTTCTTTTCCGCGAGCCGGTTGCCGTGCAGGATTTTGTTGTTGAAGATAACAAACCTCGGATGAACAAAAGCAGTCGGCTGGAGTTTGGCATCGAGCGGATTCTGGACAATAAATCGAATATCGAAACTAACATCTTTTTCGATACCACTGCAGGTCGCGGAGTCGGTTTAACAAATATTCCGTTTGATGCGCTAAACGACAATACTTTCAGCGAATTTGTCGGCAATCAACAGGGCAGAGCGCAAGGTATCAGAGTCGTTTATACGCGCCGTTTGAACGGAAATTTCAGCACTTCGGCGGGTTATTCTTTCGGCAATGGTCAAAAACTTTCCGAAAAAGCGATTTCAAATCCGGCGGATATTTTTGAAAATGATTTTTTCCAAACTTTTATCGGACAATTCGATGCCGATTTCAAAACCGGAACGCAAGTTAAAACTATTTTCCGCCTGTCGCCCCAAGCCACCGTTTTTGCGATTGATCCGTTTGAAGGCAGAATGGCGATTTATGACCCGGGTTTGAGTATTTTGGTTACACAGTCGCTGCCGAATTGGGGTTTGCCGATTCGTGCCGAAGCAATTGTTGATGCGCGGAATTTATTTGATTTTCAGACAAACGTGAGCGGTAAAGAAGGAAGTTTGCGGCTTAATTCGCAACAGCGTGTTTTGCGCGGCGGAATTTTAGTCAGGTTTTAGTTTAGCCTTTAGTCCAAAGTCCAAAGTCCAAAGTCAGTTGGTTTCTGCTTTGGACTTTGGACTTTTCATTTTTCCAAAATCTTGGATATAAAGCAAAAAATTGAATTAAAATTTGACTCATTGAGCGTTTATAAAGAAAAACAGGCTTTATATTTGTGTAAAACTCGGCGAAATAAAGATAAGAATCTACTGGAACGCAGGTTGCGTTCAAAAAAAAGATGGTGAAGTTTACCTTAAAAAATGAAAGGTAAGGTTTTAACAAGTTGGAGTTTGATTTGGCTTTTGGCAACCGTGATGTTTGTTGTCGGCGGCGCACTTAACCTTTCACAACGCGCCTTTCACGCATTGCCGCCAACCGACGGCGTTACTTGGATGCAGAAGGCGAACGGTATTTATGCCGCCAAAGTTTTACCCGGTTTAGCCGCTTCGCGTGCCGGAATTGCCGTCGGCGACCGGCTTATCGGTATCTCGCTTGACGAAAAACAATTTGATGAAGTTGTTTTGCCTGCCGATATCCAGATGTATCTGGAGACAGCCGGTGTTGACGG
>MWZA01000119.1 GCA_002050455.1 Acidobacteria bacterium 5-1
ACGCTACACAGTTGATTTTGAAATGGTGCGCGGCACAAAGAAAGCAACTGTCAGAAGCGGTTGGATAATCAAAACTAATACGAATTTTCCGGGTTTGACGACCTGTTTTATATTATGAAGAATTTCAAACTTTTTAATGTAGTCGCATTAACGGCGGATTTGCCCGAAGAAAATCTTTTGCAAGGACAAGTCGGCACAATTGTCGAAGTTTATAACGAGGGCGAAGCGTTTGAAGTTGAGTTTGTAAATGTCAAAGGCGAAACTTATGGTTTGCTGACTTTGTATCCCGAACAATTAATGCTCTTGCATTACGAACCCGTAAAAATCGCGGCTTAGATAATGAAACCTTTCAAAATACAAAACATCGAAATCAGTCCGCCATTGATTCTCTCGCCGATGGCGGGCGTAACGGATTTTACATTTCGCCGTTTGATAAAGCGGCGCGGCGGTGTCGGTTTGTCGGTTTCAGAATTTATCTCGGTTGAAGGTTTAACGCGCGACAATCCGAAATCGAAACGCCAGATGCGTTTTGACGAGGAAGAACGTCCGTTTGCCGTGCAGATTTTCGGCGGACAAGCACCGCGAATGGCGATGGCGGCGGAAATGGCGGAAGAAGTCGGCGCGGATATTTTGGACATCAATTGCGGCTGTCCCGCGCCGAAAGTTGTCAAAAACGGCGGCGGTTCCGGGCTTTTGCGCGATTTGCCGCGTCTTGAAGAAATCTTAAAGGAAATCAAAAAATCTATTTCGATTCCGTTGACATTAAAACTTCGGACAGGCTTTACCGAATCAACAATCAACTGTGTCGAAGTCGCAAAAATGGCGGAACAATGCGGCGTGGAACACATCCAACTGCACGGGCGCACGAAGGAACAAGGCTACAAAGGTTTGGCAAATTGGGATTTGATTAAAGCGGTCAAAGATGCGGTTTCAATTCCTGTTTCCGGCAACGGCGACGTAACGACGATTGATTTTGCGCTAAAACGCTTTAAGGAAACAAACTGCGACGGCATTTTAATCGGGCGCGGCGCGATGCAGAATCCCTGGATTTTCCGCCAGATTCAAGATGTTTTGGAAGGGCGCGAACCGTATCAGCCGACTTTGGAAGAAAAGCAAGCTGTTTTGCTGGAATTTTTTGAACTGCTCTTGGAAGATATGCCGGAACTTCCCGCGCTCGGCAAAATGAAACAACTCGCCGGACAATTCACCAAAGGCTTGGTCGGCGGAGCGCAATTTCGCCAAACGCTTTATCATTCGCATTCGCCGCAGGAAATTCTGGAGAACATCGGCATTTATTTTGCGACGTTGAACGAAGCCGACACTTTCGGCGACGGCGAAATCGAAGCCGACAAAAATTTGGAATTTAATTCGTGCGACGCGGCGGCGGCTTGAAGAAGATTTCCCGCAAAGGCGTAAAAATGCAAAGATACTTATGAAAAACACAAAATTTATTTTATTACCGTTATTAATTTTATTTTTCTCGCTTTTTGCGAACGCACAAACGAAAACGAAAATTGCTGCCGTCAAAACTCCGCCGCCAGCCGCGCAAGCGATAAAATCTTCGCCTGCGTATGCCGAAATTCTTTTGCGGAAAACCGAGCGCACCGCCGAACTCGAGGATTTGTTGGTTGAATATACGGAAGATTTTCCAAAGATCAAAGAACTTCGTTTTGAACTTGATTTAATCAATCAAGAAATGAACAGGATTTTGGTGGTCAAACCGTCAGATGCTTCAAAATTGACGCTGGCTTTAGGAAAGCTGATGGTGCGAAAAGTTGAACTGGAAACAGATGTTTGGAATTTATTAAAACAATATACCAACGACAATCCTGACGTGAAACAAGCCAAGCGCAAGGTCGAAATTTTTGAAGCCGCAATCAAAGAAATTTTATAATAAATATTTTTGTTTTGATTTCTCAAACAAATGAAATACATCTCAATCTTATCAATTATTATCAGCATTTTTATTGCTTCTGCATTAAATGGCGCGGCACAGTCGCCAAGCAAAATTTTAAAGCAAGCCGGCAAATCGCTGGGCGGCGAAAGGGTTTTGCAAAATCTTAAATCTTCCCGGAAAACAGGCAGAATCACGCGCTTGACAGACGGGGCAAGCGGTAAATTCCAGATGCAAGCCGCAGAGCCTAATTTTTATAACGCGAAATTCGATTTAAACGGATTTGAAACGGAAACGGGTTACAACGGAAAATCGGGTTGGATGCGTGATTCGCGCGACGGTTTGCGAACTTTGACAGGCGAGACAGGTAATGATTTCCAAGCCGAAGCAATTTATCGTAATTCGCTGTGGCTCGATTACAAAAAACAAAAGGCGAAAATAGTATCCGGCGGTCAAGCAATTATCAATGGAAAACCAACCAACTCGATTATTCTGACAACACCGAAAGGCACGGCGATAAAAATGTATTTCGACGTGGCAAACGGTTTGTTGATTCGTGAAGAAATTCCCGCCGGAGAGCTGACGAAAACTTTTGATTACAGCGATTACCGCTTCGCCAGCGGCATCCGAGAACCTTTCACAATAAAGGCAAAAATCGGCGCGGACGCTTACGAAATCAAACTCAATAAAATTATCCATAACCAACAAATTGCCACGTCAAATTTTGATTTTCCAAAAATTTCCGGCAAACCTCTGCCCGATATTCCGACGCTTTTAAAGCAAGTGCAGGCAAACGGAGATAAAATCGAAGATATTTTGGAAAATTATTCCTACACGCAAAAAATCATCAGCCGCGAACTCGGCAAAGACGGCATTTTGCACGAAACAGGTTCGGCAACCAATCAATTATCTTTTTATAAAGGCTATCGCATCAGCCGTTTAATCGAAAAAAACGGCAGACCGCTTTCGCCCGCTGAACAAGCGGACGAAGACAAAAACGTGCAGAAGCGCGTGGCGGAAATTGAAAAAAAGATTGCCAAACAAGAAGCCAAAACTTCCGGCGACGAAGCAAAGCGCATCTCGATTGCCGAAACCTTGCGTGCTTCAAACCTGATAAATCCGCGCCGTGAACGCTTTCGCGGGCGCGATGTAATTGTCTTTGATTTTGAGCCGAATCCGAATTTTGATTTGAAAAACGCCAAGAGTTTGTTGAAATTTTTTGGCAAAGTCGGCGGCGCAATTTGGATTGACGAGCAGGACAAACAAGTTATCCGCATTGAAAGTTCGCTGTTTGACAATTTCAAATATGGCGGCGTGTTGGTTAATGTCAAAAAAGGTTCGTCTTTTATGTTTGAACAAGAGCGCGTGAACGATGAAATCTGGCTGCCGTCCTTGATTGAAATCAACGCGGCGGCAAAAGTTCTGCTTTTCAAAGGTGTCAATTTTAATCAAATCATTAAGTCTGACAACTATCAAAAATTCACAACCGAAGTTAAAAGCTCAAAGATTGATGAAGTGAAACAGCCGTAAAATAGATGAATTCCGCCATTTACCATTTATCATTTACCATTTACAATTCACTGTAGTATGCGACGCGCAATTTATCCCGGCTCATTTGACCCGATAACCAACGGACATCTCGACATCATCGAGCGCGGCTCGAAACTTTTTGATGAAATCATCATCGCCATTTTGTATAATCCCGACAAAAATCCGCTGTTTTCGATTGAAGAACGCAAAGCATTGCTGGAGCAAGTTTTGCCGACAATAAACGCGGGAAATTGCCGTTTTATTGTCGAAGATTTTGAAGGTTTGCTCGTCGAATATGCAATCAAGCGCAAAGTTGATACAATTTTGCGCGGCATTCGCGCCATTTCTGATTATGAATACGAACTACAGATGGCTTTGATGAACCGCAAACTCGAACCGCGCATCGAAACAGTTTTTCTGATGGCGGGCGAGGCTTTTTCCTACGTCAGCTCGCGCCTTGTCAAACAGGTTTTCGCGCTCGGCGGCAAAATTGACGGTTTTGTTCCGCCTTTAGTTGAAGAACAAATGCACAAAAAATTAAATAATAAATCTTAATAAATCTTTGCGTCTTTGCACCTTTGCGGGAGAAAATATCTGTAAAGATTAGAATACAATCATCAAATACAGAGAAAATTTCCCGCAAAGCCGCAAAGACGCAAAGAAAAGTATTTGAATGATTCTAAAAATTCATCACGCCCAAATCACAATTCCGAAAGGCGCGGAAACAGAAGCGCAGGAATTTTACTGCGCGTTTTTAGGCTTGAAGGAAATTCCGAAACCTGAAGCCTTGCAAGGTCGCGGCGGTTTTTGGATGGAATCGGACGGTTTTCAAATTCACGTCGGAACGGAAGATGGTTTTGACCGAACAAAAACGAAAGCGCATATCGCTTATTTAGTTGAAGATTTAGAAAATTGGCGCGAAAAATTGCAGAAAAAAGGTATAAAAGTAATCGGCGGAATTCCGATTCCCAACTTTCGCCGTTTCGAGTTTCGTGACCCGTTTGGAAATCGTGTAGAATTCTTAGAGAAAATTCAATAACGGTAAGTGGTAAGTGATAAATATCTATGCAAAGCATTTACCATCTACCACTAACCATTTACCACTATGAAAACTTTTCCCGTTTCCAAAAACGTCGCTAAAATGCAGATTTCTTCGACACTCAAAGCCGGGCAGATTGCCGCTAATCTGCGCGAACAAGGTTCTGATGTAATTGATTTAACCCTTGGTGAACCGGACTTTCAAACGCCGGAATTTATTAAGGAATATGCTTGGGAAGGTTTGCAAAAGGGCTTAACAAAATACACGCCGACGGCAGGACTCAAGACTTTTCAAAAAGCAATCGCCGAGTTTTACGCGCAACAATTTAATACGAGTTTTTTGCCCGGAGAAGTTATCGCCACTGATGGCGGCAAACAGGCACTTTTTAACGCCGTCTGCACTTTAATAAATCCTTCGGATGAAGTTTTGATTCCGAAACCTTATTGGGTAACTTTCCCTGAAATTGTCAAATTTGTCGGTGCAAAAAGCGTTTTTATCGAAACGGAAAAAACAGACTTTGTTTTGACGGCGCAGCAAGTTAAAGAAGCAATCACGCCGGAAACCAAACTTATAATTATTAATTCGCCGAACAATCCGACAGGTCGCGCTATTCCGCCGCTTGAGATGCGAAAAATTGTCGAGGTCTGTGCAGGAAATGACGTTTATGTTTTGACCGATGAATGTTATTTATTTTTTGTCTATCCGCCCACCAAAGTTTTCACGTCGGCAAGTTTGCCCGACGAATTACGAAAATACGTCTGCGTTGCCGGTTCATTTTCAAAAACTTACGCGATGACAGGTTGGAGAATTGGTTACACAATCGCCAGCGAAGAATGGTCAAAGCAAATGGCGAAACTGCAGAGCCATTCGACCTCGCACCCGACATCTTTTGTCCAATACGCTTGTGCGCGAGCAATGGAAAACCGCGAAAAATCAATAGAAACGGTTAGTTCGATGCTCGGACAATATAAAAAACGGCGTGATTGGCTGATTCCCGCACTACAGGAAATCAACGGCTTCAAATGCGAAATGCCCGAAGGCGCGTTTTATGCGTTTGTTGATGTGCGAGAAATGCTCGGCGACGAATTAAAAACCTCCGCTGATGTTGCCGATTTACTTTTGAATAAAGCACACACAGTCGTTACCGACGGCGAAGGTTTTGGCGCGGACGGATTTTTGCGATTTTCTTACGCAACTTCATTAGAGAATCTGAAAAACGCGGTCGAGAAAATGAAGAATCTTTTTAAATCCAAAGCTAAAAATGTTTAGAACAATCAACCGCTAACAAACACAAAAAGCACGAAGGTCTTTGATTAATTTTCGTGTTCTTTCGTATTTATTCGCGGTTAAATTCTAATTTCCGCCCGTCATCATTAAACCAATCTCTTCATTTGAAATTGTTTTCGGGTCAACTTCGCCGACAAATTTTCCTTTGCTGATTACCAAAAGACGGTCAGCCAAAGCCGTAACTTCTTCGAGTTCTGCCGAAACAAGTAGAATCGCGCTTCCCGCGTCTCTTAAATCAATCAATTTACGGTGAATAAATTCGATTGCGCCGATGTCAACGCCGCGTGTCGGCTGCGACACGAGAAGCAGTTTCGGATTGAGTTCAAATTCCCTGCCGATAATCAGTTTTTGCTGATTTCCGCCCGAAAGCGACCGAGCAGCAAGCTGCGGATTCGGCGGGCGCACATCGAAATTTTCGATAATTTCAGTAGCGCGTTTGTTTATCGCCGATTGGTTTAAAATCCCGATGCCGCTTGCTACTGGCGGACGATAATGAACGCCGAGCATTGAATTTTCCGCCAAATCAAAATCAAGCAGAAGCCCGCGCCGATGTCGGTCTTCGGGAATATGCGCGATGCCGAGTTCTTTGCGTTTGCGTGTCGAAACATTTGTAATATCCTTGCCGAAAAGTTCAATCGAGCCTTGTGAAATCGGAATCAGACCGGCGATTGCTTCAATCAGTTCGGTTTGCCCGTTGCCTTCAATGCCCGCAACACCGACGATTTCGCCCGCTTTGATTTCAAACGAAACATTGTTTAATGCTTCGCCGTGTGCGGTTTTGACGGAAAGATTCTGCACATTTAAAACATTTTCGCTTGGATTCGCGTCTGTTTTTTCTACTCTTAACAAAACATCGCGCCCGACAATCATTCGGGCAAGGTCTTTTGCGGTTGTTTCACTCGTTTTCACATTACCGACCGTCTTGCCGTCGCGCATTACGGTTACGAAATCGGAAATCGCTAAAACTTCTTCGAGTTTATGCGTAATGATAACGACTGTTTTTCCCTGCTCGCGCATGCGGCGCAAGATGTTGAAAAAATCTTCGGTTTCCTGCGGCGTTAAAACCGCTGTCGGCTCGTCTAAAATCAACAGCTGCGCATTGCGGTAGAGTGCTTTTAATAACTCAACTCTCTGCTGTGCGCCGACGGATAAATCTTCGATATACGCTTTCGGATTTACGCCTAACCTTAACTCATTCGATAGACGCGCAATTTCTTCATTTGCCTTGTCCGAATCGAGCTTAAGCGCGCCGCCGGTTTCCGCGCCCAAGACTATATTTTCGGCAACCGTCATTGTATCAACCAACATAAAATGCTGGTGAACCATTCCGATTCCAAGTTTTATCGCATCTTCGGGCGTTTTGATATTGACCAAATTACCGTCAACCAAAATCTCGCCGCTGTCAGCCGTGTAAAAGCCGTAAGCGATTCGCATCGCAGTTGATTTTCCCGCGCCGTTTTCGCCGACAATCGCGTGAATCGTGCCTTTTTCGATTTTGATGGAAACATTGTCATTAGCAATAACATTTCCAAATGTTTTGGTTATATTTCTAAGTTCTAACATTTTATTTTGCCATCGCGTCTGTAACTTTTATTTCGCCCGCGACAATTTTGCCTTTTGCTTCTTCGACTTTTTGCAAAACTTCAGGCGAAATCAAACTTTTATTATTTTCGTCCATTGCATACGCCACGCCGTCTTTGTCGAGTCCGAAAGTATGAAAACCGCCCTTGAATTTGCCTTCTTTGACTTCTTTGACCACGTCATAAACGGCATTATCAACGCGCTTGACCATTGAAGTTAAAACGAATCCGGGCTTTTGTCCGTTCTGGTTGGAATCAACGCCGATGACAAATTTATTTGCTTCGCCGCTTGCGTTTCTGCCGTATTGCTCAACTGCGTCAAACGCGCCCAAACCGGAATTTCCCGCCGCCGTAAAAATTACGTCCGCGCCTTGGTCAATCTGATTTAAGGCTAATTCCTTGCCTTTGCCCGGATTATTCCACGCCGAATCGGTTACGCCGACATAATTATCGATGACGCGAATGTTTGGATTGACGGATTTCGCGCCTTCTTCATAGCCGGTTTCAAAGCGATGAATAAGCGGAATATCCATTCCGCCGACAAAGCCTAAAACGCCGGTTTTCGATTTTTGCGCGGCAATCATTCCAACTAAATATGAACCTTCGTGTTCGCGGAAGACAAGAGAAGCGACATTCGGCAGCGGATTTCCTTCTTTGTCCAGAATCACGCCGTCAACAATAGCGAAATTGATATTCGGATAATCTCGTGCGACGCGCTCCATAATCGGACCTTGCGCGAAACCGACACCGATTATCAAATCAAAATTGCGCTCGGCAAACGCCCGCATTGCCGGTTCAATCGAAGTCGGATTGCCCGGTTCGACATCGCGCAGAACAATGTCCAAATCTTTTTCGGCACGAAGAACGCCTTCCCACGCCGCCGCATTGAACGAACGGTCGTTTTTGCCGCCGATATCAAAGACGATTCCAACCCTTATTTTGTCCTTATCGGCGTTAGCTTCGGTTGAAGTTCCGCACGAAGAAATTAAAAATAAAAATGCTGAAATAAGCGCGGTTCTAAGAATAAATTGAATGTTCATAAATATTTTTAAGAAATAATTTCCTTAACCAACTCAAATTTTCTCGTTGGTTTTTCTACACTAATTTTATACGCCATTTGCAGTTTGGCAAGAACTTTCGCGGCTTGCGCTTCGTTTCTGCAAAAAAGCGTGCCGAGCGATTCGTGTTCTTTAATTTTATCGCCCAGCTTTTTGTCGCACGAATAGCCGACGGCGTAATCAATTTTGTCGTCAACCTTCATTCGTCCGCCGCCGATTAATGAAACCGCTTTGCCGATTTCGCTTGCGTCAATCTCCAGAATAAAACCGCTTTCCGGCGATTTAACTTTTACTTCAAGCAAATTTTTGTCCAAAAGCAGTTCAGGCGTGTCGCGGATTTTCGGATTTCCGCCTTGCAGTAAAATGT
>MWZA01000109.1 GCA_002050455.1 Acidobacteria bacterium 5-1
GACGCACTTAAAAAGATTGCAGCGAAGAACGATTTGTTTTTCAAAGAGCAAGAAAATGCTGGAAGCCGTCGTGAAACTTTATGTTCATCAGATAAATTCTTCCAGCATCTCTTTTGTTACATGACCAAAAACCTCGCCTTAAGTTGATTGAAAAGTTAATATTTTACTTAGCCTGTCCCATCGGATAACCGGCATCTTTCCAAGCCTTTGTTCCGCCAACCAAAGCATACGCATCTGTGTAACCTTTTTCGTTCAAAATCTGCACCGCACGGGCACTGGTATGCTCGGACGGTCAGGAACAATAGGCAATTATTTTCTTGTCTTTCGGAACTTCCGCGTAGCGAGTTGCAAAACCTTCAGCCGGAATATTTATCGCGCCCTTGATGTGTTCGACTTTGTAAGCCGATGCGGCGCGGGTATCAACGAACACGACATTTCCCTTGTCAAAGTCCTTTTTCGCCTCTTCCAAACTAATGCGCGGTGCCTCGTCGTTGTGTTCTGCTGCCGGCGCGGGCGTGGCAGTATTTGTATTTGTTTTGACGACATCGGATTTAACTTCCATATTTGACTTTGAACAAGTCTGCATTGCCAGACCGATTGCCGACATCATCGCTAATGATAAAATAAAATGCATTTTTGACCTCCGTATTTATAAATAATAGTATTTTAAAAATTTCTATTTACTATTTCTACCTTTAACCATTATCTATTGTTGGCTCGCCGCCTGCAACCTGCGTCGGGTATTTTCCGTTCCAACAGGCGACACATGCCGAGGTTTTTTCAAATCCAATCGCGTCAAGCATTCCTTCCATCGAAAGATAACCCAAAGAGTCGGCTTCGATATAGCGGCAAACTTCCTCGACCGACATTTGCGCGGCGATTAAATCAGCTTTGCGCGGCGTGTCCACACCGTAATAACACGGTGAAATTGTCGGCGGACACGAAATCCGCATATGTACTTGACGCGCTCCGGCATCGCGCACCATTTCGACAATTTTTTTCGAGGTTGTGCCGCGCACAATCGAATCGTCAACCAGAACGATGCGCCTACCTTCTATTAAATCGCGTATCGGATTAAGTTTTAAACGCACACCAAAAGAGCGAATTGACTGCGAAGGTTCGATAAATGTGCGCCCGACGTAATGGTTGCGAATAATCGCTTGCCGGTAATTAATGCCCGATCGCCGCGCATAACCAATTGCCGCCGCTACGCCCGAATCCGGCACCGGCACGACCAAATCCGCCTCCGCCGGATGTTCAATCGCTAATTGTTTGCCCATTTGATGGCGCGATTGATTGACGGATTTGCCAAAAATTATCGAATCGGGACGCGAAAAATAGACATGCTCAAACGTGCAGACCGAGCGCGGTTTCTCTTCAAACGGAAAAAATGAATGTAGTCCGTTTTTGTCAATTACGAGCATTTCGCCCGCTTCAACTTCGCGGATATATTCAGCGTCAATCAAATCAAACGCGCAGGTTTCCGACGCAATACACCACGCATCTTTTAGTTTTCCTAAATTTAACGGACGAAAACCGCGCGGGTCGCGCACGACAACCAGCGCATTCGGCGTTAAAAACAAAAGCGAAAACGCGCCTTCGGTTTCCTTTAAAACTTTGGCGATAGCTTCGATTGCGTCTTTCGCAGGTGTTCTGGCAATGCCGTGCAAAATCGTTTCGGTGTCGGAGGTAGAAGAAAAAATCGCGCCTGCTTTTTCGAGTTCGCATCGCTTTTGCGCGGCAAACGGAAGATTTCCGTTATGGCAAACGGCGATTTTTCCGTGCTGACAGGTAACAGAAAACGGCTGAACTTCTTTTATCGTGTTTTTACCGGCGGTCGAATAGCGCGTGTGTCCGATTGCACTCGCGCCTTTTAATGTTTTCAAAACGTCTTCATTCAAAACATCGGCGACAAGTCCCATCGAGCGAAATTGATAAAGTTCTTCTCCGTCGGATGAAACAATTCCGCAGGCTTCCTGTCCGCGATGCTGCAGCGCGAAAAGTCCGAGTTGCGTCAGAGTCGAGGCTTCGGCGTGTCCGAAAACTCCGAAAACGCCGCATTCTTCGTGAAATTTATCGAGAATAAAATTCATTTT
This sequence comes from Acidobacteria bacterium 5-1, assembly GCA_002050455.1. GTDB lineage: Bacteria > Acidobacteriota > Blastocatellia > Pyrinomonadales > Pyrinomonadaceae. Next base: position 2,097 of record MWZA01000109.1, read on the forward strand.
AAATGTAGATGATTTGATTCTTCATTTCGTCTGCCGTGAAATCGTTCAAAATGGATAATAGACGTTCAGCAATTTCTTGAGGCAAACGTTGAACGGAAACGATAACTCCGTAGTGAGTTTGACCACCGGCAAAATATTGTTGCGCCAGTTCTTCAAAGTCAAGACGATTATGAGTTACAATCGCGCTTTGTCGGCTGATAGCGCATTCAAGTTGCTGCGGGTCGGTGCTTCCTTTGCGCCCGACTTCATCAGTCGTTACAGCTTGAAAATCTGTTGAACGAATTAATTTTGCCACCAAAACATCAACGTCTTCGTCTAAGTAAAGTTTTACAAAAACATCGTTCACGTATCTCTTACAAGCGGATGAATTAACTCATCGGGAATACGGTTTCGTTCAATATAACCGTCAATTTCCACCTGATTATCATAATAATAACTCATCGCCTCGAAAACTTGCGCCAGCGTTAAATAAGGCAGACCGCGTATGATGTCTTCCGGTGTGTAACCCAAACGCCATTTTTCGACAATTGAGCGAACCGGCGTTCGCGTGCCTTTGATAATCGGCTCGCCGCTCAGAATTTTTTCATTTGTCGTGATGTAACGATATTCGACTGCTGCGTCCATAAATTTATTTTAGCAAAAATCAGCCGCGAATGACACGAATAACACAAATCCGGTTTTAGTTTTTATTTGTGCAGTTTGTGTAAGCACGTGGCTAAAAATCTTAATCGGCTGGCACAATCACGCCGCGACACGTCCCGAAGCCGATGCGCCGAAAACCTTCTCGTTCGCAAAAGCCTTTCATAATTACTTCGTCGCCATCTTCGAGAAATCTGCGCTGTTCGCCCGAAGGTAATTGAATCGGTTCTGTGCCGCGCCAAGTCAGTTCCAAAAGACAGCCGCGAGCATCTTTTGATTCGCCCGAAATTGTGCCTGTTGCTATTAAATCGCCGGTTTGCAGATTGCAGCCGTTTGAAGCGTGATGCGCGAGCATTTGCCCGATTGTCCAATATAAATCCTTCATATTTGAGCGCGACAAAAGATGCGGCTCGATGTTTTCATCACGCATTTTCTCAGTTTGAATATAAACTTCAAGATTTACATCAATACCGCCGAACTTTTGATTTTCTTCCGAAGCCAAATAATCAAGCGGTTGCGGGTCGTTTTCATCGCGTTCAAAAGCGGGAACGCGAAACGGCGCGAGTGCTTCCATCGTAACGATAAACGGCGAAACGGTTGTTGCAAAACTCTTTGCCAGAAACGGACCTAACGGCTGATATTCCCACGCCTGAATATCACGCGCCGACCAATCATTGACTAAACACAAACCAAAAATATGCTCTTCGGCGTTTTCAATCGAAATAGTTTCGCCTAAATCGTTTCCGCAACCGACGAAAAATCCGACTTCCATCTCGTAATCGAGATTTTTGCACGGAATATATTGCGGCGGCGCGTCTGCATCAGGACGAGTCTGACCTTTCGGGCGCATTATTTCCGTTCCTGAAACGACGATTGACGAAGCGCGTCCGTGATAGCCAATCGGCAGCCATTTGTAATTCGGCATCAGCGGATTGTCGGGACGAAACATCGAGCCGACGTTTGCAGCGTGAAAGATTGAACAGTAAAAATCGGTATAATCACCAATATGCGCGGGTTTCCAAAATTCGACCTCGTTCATCGGAATCAGATTTCGCTCAACTATTTTGCGCGTTTCTTTGTCGGCTTTTTCCGACAAAATTTCACTCACGCGGCGGCGAAAAGTACTCTGCACCGTCGCGTTTTTCCGCATCACCGAATGGTCAAGACAGTAATCGTTGGCGGCGACGGCAATCGTAAAAGATTCGTCGTCAAACAGACACGCTTCGTAGCAAGGATAAATATCCAGAACAAAATCGCCGATGCCGATGCCGATGCGTAAATCTTCGTAAGAGCAAGCGCGGCTGAAAACGCAGAACGGCAAATTTTGAATCGGAAAATCCGTGTCGGGCGCGTTGGCTGATTCAATCCAACTTTTTAAGTTTTGGTCGTGTGTTTCGTTGATTTCAGTCATCAGTTATCAGTTATCAGTTATCAGTTGTCAAATGTTGACTCATAACTGTTTACAAAATTCCAATCTCCTGCAAATCGGCAATCGGCTCATCGAACGAACACGAACCGAAGGAAACGATATTTTTTTCGCGCAGATGACGCAGCTGCGCCGTGCTGATAAAATATTCCTGCCGCCACAAAACGCCGCCCGCGTCAAACAGAAAACTTTCCGCCGATTCTTCTTCGAGGAGTTCGTAAATAAGGCTTGGTTTATAGCCTTGCCGCAAAAAGCCTGTTGCTAAAAATACATTTAAAAACCCGTTCATTGTGCCTTCGGGCGCGTCTCTTTCATACGTCAAAGACTTAAAACAACGCATCGGATGATGAAGCCCGGCGGTTGTCTTAAACGGCACGTTTGCCGCTAGACAAGCCCGCATAAATCGCACAATTTTTTCAATTTTGGGAAAAGCGTCGGCGGTTATGCCGCCTGTTCTAATTTTGGCGCGTTGGTTATAAATTGCCAATGTCGCAACCAAATCGGCTAAATCTTCGCCCAAAGGAATTTCAAAATAAGTTGGTATGTTTGACGGAACAACTTCCGAAATTTCTTCAATCTGCGAACTCGTCGCTGCTTTGACTTCAAGCGTATCACAAACCGCACCCGGCGTGTGCCGAGCGTTAAAATCTTCAATTGCCCGAATCGTTTCGTGAATATCCTCACTTGCCAAAACGCTCAAACGCCAACCGCCGTTTTTATCACGCGGGAAAAAATCTTTTCCGCATTCCGAAAACTCGTCAAGGCGATTGACCGGCACGATAAAACGCCCAAGCATCCAATTATAGTTACTGTTTTTATACGTCGCATAATTGATGACGGCTTCGGGCATCGAAAGATTCGAAGGCGGAAAAAGTCCCGCGTAGTCAATGATTTCGGTAAGCAAAGCACGGATTGAGTTTGTCGGAATTGAGTTTGTCATCTGAGTCTTTTATTTTACGATAAACCGTCAAATCTGCGTAATGTGTAAAGCCAAAAAATTATTTTATCGTGTTTTGAAAAAAATCCTTGCTTTTTATGAAAGATTTAAGTTATCTTGAAAATCTAAATTTTACGAATAGCAATTTTTGATGCGTGTTTTAGGAATTGACCCGGGAAGCGAAACGCTCGGTTGGGGCGTGGTCGAGGGAAGCGGACTTAAATACTCGCTGGTTGATTTCGGCACGGTCAAATCAAGCCCGCGTGAAGCGTTTTCAAAGCGTCTTTTGAAAATCAGCAACGGCATCGAAGCCGTTATCGCCAAATTTCAGCCCGACGTAATTTCGGTTGAAGAAGCGTTTTATGCAACCAATGTCAAGGTCGCGCTCAAACTCGGACAGGTGCGCGGCGTGGTGCTTCTCATCGGGGAAAAATCCGGTCTGGAGATTTCCGAATTCAGCCCGCGCTTGATTAAACAAACGGTTGTCGGCTACGGAAACGCCGAAAAACATCAGGTCCAGGAAATGGTGCGTCTGCTTTTGAAGATGAAAACCGTGCCGCAGCCGCACGACGCGGCGGACGCTCTGGCAATCGCCATTTGCCATTTTCATCACGCCGGAGTGCGGAATAGAATTTTGGACGCAAAACGAAAAAGTTAAATTTCTCAGGCTTTTTCAGATAAACCTTAAACATCTACCTAATCTTAAAAGGAGGAGCTTATGAAACGCTCATTTTCACTCGTATTTCTACTTGTTTTTCTCGTTTTCACATCAAATCTCGAAGCGCAAAAACGTCGGATTCCAAAAAAATCCACGGCGAAAAGTCCTGTTGCCGCGCAGAAATCCGTCGGAAATTCAAATACGGCGGTTGTGGTTGACGAAAGATTAGCAGTTTTACGCGACGAGCCGAGTCTTTTCGCTAAACCTGTCCAACGAATGCGGCTCGGCAGAATTGTTTCGATTACCGGCTCGAAAGAAGCTGACGGCGTAATGTTTTATCGCGTTGCAGCTCTTCCGAATAATTACGGTTGGGTGCAGGCGCAAGCCGTTTTCGGCAAATCACGGCGCGGCGATGACGAGCGTCTGGCGCGGCTCGTGCAGTCTTCAGACGGTTTTGAGCAAATCGAACGCGCCGCGATTTTTCTCGAAACCTTTGCCGATTCGCCGCTTCGTCCCGCCATTTTACTGCTTTTGGGTGATTTAATGGAAGAAACTGCGTTGAAACTTTCAAAAGATGCGACCAACCGGCTCGACCGCCGCGAAATGGCAGCATCCGGCGCACCGCTTCATAGTTTCTATTTAAATTATGTCAGCCTTGACCGTTATCGGAAAGTCGGGATTGGTTTTGTTTTTAATTCAAACACCAAACTTTTTCATTACGACGGTGCGAGTTGGCGCGAGATTGTCAACAAGTTTCCAAAATCTTCGGAAGCAGTTGAGGCGCAGAAACGGCTTAATTCGCTGAATGAGAAGATGGAAAAGAAAGTCAATTGAAACTGCTTCATTAATTTCGGAAATATAAGCATAAGTTGAAAAATTCGCGCTTTGGTATTATCGTGTTCGATAAATTTTTTTCTGAGTGCGGAAAATTATTTCTATCCGTTTTCACGTTATTTAATTTTCATTGACCTTCAACGCCGCCAAAAATGCTTCTTGCGGAACAGGGACGCGCCCGTTTTTAGCTATCTGCAAACGACTTTAACAAAAAAGATTTTTTCTTGAATTTCGGGAAACGCGAATTCGTTTGGAACTTGCATAAATTAAAAAACTACTGCTTCAAGATTGATTTTCTAATCGGAGATTCGTTACCAAATCTGTCAACGCTTGTAACAACAATTTGCCAAATTTGCCGGTCAGCCGAAAGCGCGATGCTTTTTGTCGCCGACGGTAAAATAGAATAACTCCAACCGTTTTTATCCTTCGCATAAACTACAAACCAAAATGCCTTTATTTTTCCTTGTTCCTGCCAGATGATTTTAAGTTTGTCGCCGTCTTTTTTGATTTCAGTTTTCGGCGCGGCAGGCTTTTTTGACTTTATCCAGTTTGACGCGGGAATAATTGCGTCCGTTTTATAGACGTTTGATTTCAAAAGTTTCTGTATGCCGCCCAAATCGTTTCGCAAAGATTTGAAACTAAACCCGATGTTGCCCGCCGACGGCTCGATGCGTCGCGTCGTTTCGATTTGACTGACAATTTCGCCAGCCGTGAAATCGGCGTTCGAGCCGATGCGATAAGTTGCGATTCCCGCCCACAAATGACGATTTTTCACGTTTTGGTTTTGCCACCATTCGAGCAGAACGGGAAAACTCAAACCTTTTCGCGCCGTTTCCCAATAAAGCTGCGGCGACAGGTAATCAACCGTCCCGTCTTGCAGCCATTTTCTCGAGTCGGCGTAAAGTTCGGCGTAGGCGTTTAAGCCTTTTATATCTTTTTCAGGAATCGGCTGCCAGATTCCGAAAGGTGAAATGCCGTATAAAACGTGCGGTTTTATTCGCTTTGTTTCGCGCCCGACCGCTTCGATAAAATCATTGACGTTTTTGCGCCGCCAATCGTCGCGGCTCAATTTTCCGCCGGAGTTTTTGTATTTCTGCCAATTTTTATCGTCTGGAAATTCAATGCGATTGCCGCCCGCGTCCTTTTCGGGATACGGATAAAAATAATCGTCAAAGTGAACGCCGTCCACGTCATAGCGTTTGACAACATCCAAAATGACGCTTAACGAATAACGCTGTACGTCCGGTTCGGTCGGGTCGAGCCACAGATATTTGCCGTATTTTCTAACCAAATCGGGACGCCGTTTCGAGATGTGATTTTCCGAAACGGTTTTCGCCGACGGATGATAAGCGCGATACGGATTAAACCAGGCGTGAACGAGAATACCGCGCGCGTGAGCTTCTTCGATGATGAATTGCAAAGGGTCAAAGTTTTGCGGCGTTCCCATTTTGCCGGTCAAAAACTCCGACCAAGGCTCAATTTTAGAATCGTAAAGCGCGTCGCACATCGGACGAACTTGAAAAACGACGGCGTTTAATTTTAGCTCACGCGAGAGTTCGAGCATTTTGACGATTTCCGCCTTTTGTTCGTCAACACTCAAAGTCCGCTTTGAAGGAAAATCAATATTGTCAACCGTCGCAACCCAAACGGCGCGAAATTCACGCGCGGGCTTAGGCAAAGTTTCAGCCTGCGCCGAAACGCACAACAGCAACAAACAAATTGCGATTAAAACGCGCTTAACGAAAATTGGTTTTTCCCAAGCATCTTCCGTTTCGGCTTGTTCGACAACCAGTGTGTCAATTTCTTCTTCGGAAAGTTTTTTATTCATATGTCCCAGCCTGTAATTATCCGCACAATGCGATTCGGTTTCAATTTTAATCAAAGAAGTTTGATGAAGCCTGCCTGTTCAAAATGATGGTCTTCAGTAAATGCTTCCGAGATTTCCATTTCTTCCATCACGATAAAACTTACGCAGTCAACTATACTCCATTCTTTATCAGGACGGTTTTTATAGAGTTCAAAAC
>MWZA01000159.1 GCA_002050455.1 Acidobacteria bacterium 5-1
CCTTAATCGTTATAATCTCGCCGAACTCGGTTTCGATATTATCGGCAGAATTTTTGAACGCTTGATTCCAAGTGAAGAACGCCACAATTTCGGTCAGTATTTTACGAGCGCGGACGTGGTTGATTTGATTTTAAAATTTTGTCTGAAACACGAAACGGACAAAACGCTCGACCCGTCGTGCGGCGCGGGAACTTTTCTCGTCCGCGCTTATCAGCACAAAAAGCTGTTGAACAAACGCCAGACGCATGAAGAAATTCTCGATACGATTTGGGGAAACGACATCGCTAAATTTCCGGCGAGTCTTTCGATTATCAACCTTGCAATCAACGATTTAGCGGTTGACCGAAATTATCCGAACGTCATTCAGGAAGACTTTTTCAATATCAAAGTCGGCTCGGACGGCGTTGATTTGGAAGCGTGGCGCAGCCGAATGGCGCAGACTTTGAGCGGTAAAGAACGCCAGCTTGTTTATCCAAAACAGTTTGACGCGATTGTCGGCAATCCGCCTTACACGCGCCAAGAAGAAATCGCCGAACTCTTGCCCGAAGACAAAGATTATAAAGAAAATCTGATTGAAAGCGCGGTCAAAGTCGGCGGAAAGAAAATTGCAGAACTCAGCAAACGCGCCGGAATTCACGCTTTCTTTTTTGTTCACGGCTGGAAGTTTTTGCGCGAAGGCGGACGTTTCGGCTTTATTGTTTCCAATTCGTGGCTCGACACCGATTACGGGCGCGGCTTGCAGGAATTTTTCTTAAAAAATTATAAAATCGTCGCCATCATCGAATCGAAAATCGAACGCTGGTTTGCCGAAGCCGATGTCAATACGTGCATTGTGATTTTGGAAAAATGTTCCGACCAAAAAGCGCGGGACGAAAATCTTGCGCGGTTTGTTTATTTGAAAAAACCTCTGCGCTCATTTATTCCGCCGACTTCCGATATAAAGGAAGAAGAAGTTAAACGCCAGCACGCGATTGAAGATTTTTGCGACACGGTTTTAACGCATCGCAAAATTTACGAAAACGACGATTTTAGAATTTATCCGATTTTGCAAAGCGAGCTTTACGAAGAAGGCTTTGATGCGGAAGAGAAAAAATACACCGGCGCGAAATGGGGCAAATATCTACGTGCGCCCGAAGTTTTCTTTGAGATTTTGCGGAAATGCAAAGACAAACTCGTTCCGCTTAAGGAATTGGCAAAAGTTCGTTTCGGCATCAAAACAGGCGCGAATGAATTTTTCTATTTAACTGAAGCAGAAATTAAGCGTAAAGAAATTGAAAACGAGTTTTGGCATCACAAAAACGAAAAGGGAAAAAAGGTTTCAAACAAAATTTTGTTGAAAGCACAAGAAGTATCTAAACCGACAATTGAACCGGAGAAACTCAAAAACTTAGTTTTGTTCATCAAAGGGAAAAGGAAACAATTAGACGAAAAGAATATCGGAAAATATATTGAAAAAGGCGAATCTGAAGAAAATGCTTTTAACAAACGTCCAACTTGCGCTTCGCGCGAACCGAAAAGAAGTTGGTTTGATTTAGGAAACGATATTGCCGATTTAATTGCATTTCCGCAGAGATTTCGTCAGCGTCATATTGTTTTCCAAAATCCAGAAAGAGTTTCAATTAACAAAAATCTTTACGGAATTGAACCGTTCGATAAAAATTTAGCGAAGGTAATTACGCTTGTTTTGAATTCAACTTTAATTGCGTTTTGGCTTGAAATTCTTTCACGGCAGCCCGGCGGCGGCGGTGCGCCGCTGGATGTTGATGTTTATGTTGCCGCCAAACTTTTAATTCCAAAGTTGGAAGATTTGGGAAAATGGAAAGTTAGGTTTGAAAAAATCGGGCTTCTTGAACGTGAAACTTTGACTATTTTTCAAGAACTCGGCGCGAATTTGCCGGAAGAAGTTTCGTTTGAAAAAGTAAAAGCCGACCGTTTGGAGTTGGATAAAATCGTTTTGCAGGATATTCTTGGGTTAAGTGAAAAAGAACATCTGGAAGTTTATCGCGCCGTTGTAGATTTGGTAAAATCGCGCCTTGAAAAAGCGAAAAGCGTCGGGAAAAAGTCGAAGAATAAAGAGGGAAGTTTGAGCAGTGCCTTAGCCGAAAATCTTTCGGACGATTTTCATAACGGACACGATTAAAAATGGCTAAGAAAGCGACGGAAAAACCAAAAAAACGAACTGAAGGTTTCGGCGAATTTTACGCCGACAAAATTCTTTCGCAAGGACGCGAAAATCTGGTAAGGCGCGAGCTTGTCGGATATTCGTGTTTCGGCGAGTTGCGGATGGAACAAGACCTTTTCGGATGGAAGGTTTATACGAAACGCCGCGTATTTGAATGTGATTCGGAAATCGAAGCTAGATATTTAATGATTTTTCTCGAACTCGGCTGGCGCGAAGTTTATGTGCCGAAGAGCGCGGAATATTTCGCGGAAATTATGCCGCGTCTCGATTATTTAAAGGCGCGAATGGACAGAGTTCTGACCGAAGGTTTGAAAAGAGTTTTCGGGCGCAAAATTCGTCAGGAAGCGCGAACTATCTTTTATCGAAAGGTTTCCGCAATTCCCGAAGATGCGCCGAAATTTGACGATGACAAATTTGCAAGTTCGGACGAAGAAGCGGAAGATACGGAAGAAGATTTTGAAGAAGAAATAGAGGAAGAATACGCATAATGCAAGAAGCACTCGGAATGGTTGAATGTTATGGTTTGGTGGCGATGATTGAAGCGGCGGACGCGATGGTTAAAGCCGCGAATGTCCAGCTTGTCGGTTACGAAAAAATTGACGCGGGACTTGTTACGGCGATTGTGCGCGGCGAGGTCGGCGCGGTCAAAGCAGCGGTGGACGCAGGTGCGGCGGCGGGTCGGCGCGTCGGAACGGTTGTTGCTGTTCACGTTATTCCGCGTCCGCATTCGGAAGTTGACGAGGGAATTTCCGTTTTGAAAACCGGCGAAACGACGCGCAAGAAAATTTCAGGCTCGGTGAGGAGTAAGAAGCGAGAAGTAAGAAGTAAGGAGTAAGAAGCAAGAAGTAAGAAGTAAGAAGTAAGAAGTAAGAAGTAAGAAGTAAGAAGTAAGAAGTAAGAGGACGAGGGTTGTGATGTTTGCTAAAAGTTTTGAAGATGTCGAAATTTGGAAGAAATCTCACGTTTTTGTTTTGAAAATTTATCGTTTAACAGAGAATTTTCCGAAGCATGAATTATTTGGTCTAACTTCACAACTTCGTCGTGCGGCGGTTTCCGTTCCGGCAAACTTCGCCGAAGGCTTTAATAAAATGGGTAAAGCCGACAAACTTCGTTTTTATAATATCGCGCAAGGTTCTTTAGAAGAATGCCGTTACTATTTAATTTTGGTAAAAGATTTGAATTATGGAGATACTGAAAATCTAAAAACAAACGCAGAAGAAATTAGTAAAATGCTTAATAGCTACATTCAAAAAATACGAAATGACAGGTGAATTTCTACTCGTTCTTCTTCTTGCTTCTTCTTACTTCTTAATTCTTACTCCTTGCTTCTTACTCTTAATTCTTTTTTTGCAAAGTCGGTTTCAGACCATTATCTCCAGAACGAGTTATGCCGGAGCGCGTGATGGCGATGCGTTTTTCCTTTTTTGGTCCGTCGTCAACCACGACTTTGATACTCCTAAAACTTCCGTCCCGAACATCATTTGGCGGAAGATAACCAATTAGATATTGGGTTCGGAGTTCTTTGGCAATATCTTGGGCGATGCCGCCTAACTCGTCCACGCTATTCGGAAAATAAACTTTGCCGCCGGTTTCCGCTGCCAGACGTTCTAGAAAAGCCTTCGCTTTCCCTTGCGGACTTTTGCTGATAAATCCGCCTTCTTTGCTTAATTCGCTGACAAACCCTATCGCGTAAATCTGCACATCGGTTTCGCGCAGAAGGTCGTAAAGTTGTTGTTCTTTATAATAACTATCGCGGTCTTCGCCGTCGGAAATCAAAATCAGCGCACGGCGTTTTCTGTCGTTCGGGTCGCGTGTTTTTTCATAATCGGTAACTCGTTGTGCCGCCAGATAAACCGCGTCAATAATGGCTGTTTGACCGCCTTCGATGTAAAGATTTTCGAGCGCGTCGTTTAATTCCGTTTTGTCGGGAGTAAAATCCTGTTCAATACTGATTTTATCGCGGCTGACGAATCGGATAATGCTGGTTTCGTCATCGGGACGATTGGTGGCAACGATTATTTTGCTGGCATCAATTACTTTTTCAAGTTGAAAACGAAGCGAACCGGAATTATCAATCACCATTGAATAATTGGTCGGGACTTCGCCTTTCGAGAAAAATTCTATCGGCTGCAAAACATTATTTTCATAAACTTTGAAATCGTTTTTCGCCAGATTGCTGATTGAACGATTATTACGGTCAACGACACGCACGTTTAAGTTGACAAGTTCCGTTTTAATTTCAATAACTTCATCTTCTTCCGACGGTGAAGGCGACGGCGACACTTTTGTCGGAGGTGTCGGTGAAAAAACTTTTTGAGTGCCGGTTGTCGGCTTGGCTGTTTGCGCCGCGGTTATGTCAAAATTGTAAAAAGCAAAAGTTAAGTTTAAGCCTAAGCAAAAAGCAAGCAGTAAAATATTCTGTGTTTTTCTTTTCATCTTTTTCCAGATTCAAATCAGATTCTAACGATAATTTGTGTTCGGAGTAGCGTAATAGCCTTCACGACTCCGAATCGTTAGACGCGGAAGACCGCGCGGAGGTTTGACCTTAGTTTTAACTTTGTGCCATTTTCCGTCCGGTTCAAATCCTTTGGGCGTATAACCGATGGAATACTGATGACGAAGTTCGAGCGCGATGCGTTCAAAAATCTCGTCAAGTTCGACATTCGTTTGTGGGTAAAAGGCTTTTCCGCCGGTGACGGAAGTTAATTCATCCAAAAAGGCTTGCCCTTGCATTCCGGTCATACTTGACGAATCTGAACCATCCAAAATGCCGACGGCATAAACCACGACATCCGATTCCTTTAACAAACGGCGCACTTCGCCGAAATTATAGCGCGAAGCATTGTCCTGACCGTCGCTGATAATCAGCATCGCCTTTTTTTGCCGCGTTCCGCTGGTTACGCGCTCGACTCCTAAATAAGTAGCGTCATAAAGGGCGGTATTATTCTTCGGTTGAACAAGAGTCAATTTGCGTAAAACCGCTTCGCCATCGCGTGTGCGGTCAAGCAGAAGTTGAGCGCGGCTGTTAAAAGCAATTAAAAAGTATTCATCGGACGGATGGCTGGTATTGATAAACCGTTCCAGAGCTTTTCGCGCTTTGCTGATTTTATCACCGCTCATCGAATCGGAAACGTCAAACAAAATTCCGATTGAAATCGGCGCGTCGGCATCGCTGAAATACGTAATTTCCTGCTCTTCATTATTATCAAAGATTTTGAAAGCATCTTTTTTCAAGCCGGATACATAACGACCGTAAATGTCAGTTACAGTTAATGTGAGCGTTACCAAATCGGTTTTAATTTTTAGCGGCGAAGTATCGTCCTCTTGGACAGGCGGTGTCGGCTGTGTTTCTTGAGCAAAAGACGTAAAAGTGACGAATAACAGAACAATGATTAAAAAACTCCACCGCTGCGCGTTGCAAGAGCGGCTGACATATCTAAAACTTTTCACAGCCATATTTTCTCCGTTTAATTTCTATTACATTCTAAGTAACTAAGTTTATTTCCGCAAGATGTTTTTTATGATGTAAATAAAATAATTTTCGTTGTTTAGCGAAAAATGTTTATAAAGTTATGCCGATTTGCAACCTTTGACCGTAAACTGCGTGATATAATGCGGAAGTTCAAAGTCCAAGGTTTCAAACTTTGAACCTTTGAACTTGAAACCTAACTTATGGGTGAATTTATTTGTCGTTTAGGAACATCTTCGGGCGAAGTAATGACACGAATGGTTGAAGCGACCGCCGCGAGCGAAGCGCGAGCCAGACTTGAAAGCGAAGGCTTTCGGGTTTTTGCCGTGTCGAATGCCGAAAAAGGTTTGTCCGCTGTTTTAACGGGCGGCGCGGGCAGAAAAGCGCGGGTTAAGGCAGGCGATTTTCTGCTGTTTAATCAGCAGCTTTCCGCGCTTCTGCGAGCCGGTATTCCAGTTCTGCAATCTATCAATCTTTTGAAAAACCGCTCAGGTTCTTCGTCGCTTCGCGCTGTTTTGGCAGATGTCGAAGAAAAAATCAAAAGTGGCGTGCCGCTTTCCGAAGCCTTTGAAGCGCAGGGATTGTTTCCGAAAATTTATACGGCTTCGCTGCTGGCGGGTGAAACAAGCGGTTCATTAGACAACGTGCTGGCGCGGTATGTTGAATATCTCAAACGAAATGTCGGCGTTGCGCGAAAATTGCGCGGCGCACTCGCTTATCCGTTGTTTTTGCTGCTGGCGGCATCTTTTATGGTAGCGTTTCTAACGCTTTATATTGTGCCGCGAATGTCCGACCTTTTCAAAGGTTTAAGCACGAATAAAGGTTTGCCGACGGTTACGGTGGTTGTTTTAGGATTCTCCAATTTTATCTCCAGCAATATCTTCTGGCTTTTGCCGCTGGTTTTGGTTTTGATTTTTTCGCTGGTGATTTGGTTGAGAACGCCAAACGGAAAACTTATTCTGCACAGCTTTTTGCTGCGCCTGCCGATTGCCGGTAATCTGATAAAGCAAATGACAACCGCGCATCTGGCGCGTTCGCTCTCGACGCTTATTTCCGGCGGAATTACCGTTCCCGACGCTTGGGATATTGCTTCGGAGTCAATTACCAATATGGAACTGCGCCGCCGCAGTCAATCGGTTCTGCCAATGATACGCGAAGGCAGAGGTTTTACCGAAGCACTCAACAAAGCGAATTGGCTGCCCGAACTCGCGCTTGATATGATTGGGATTGGCGAAAAATCGGGAAGTTTGCGCGAAATGCTCGATGAAGTGGCGAACTTTTACGATGCCGAAGCCGAAGTGCGGCTCGAACAATTAACATCGCTGCTCGAACCGGTGATTTTAGTTTTTATGGCGGGAATTGTCATTACGATATTGCTGGCGATTTATCTGCCGATTATTCAAACAATTTCGTCAGGTCCGTTTAGCGGAAAGAGATAAAACATTCACCACAGAGACACAGAGGACATAGAGCTTTGGAAAAACTTTAACCACAGATAAACACCGATACACACAGATTTTATTTTAATTCTGTGTTCTGCGGTGTCTCTGTGGTGAAAAATTAAAAGAAAATGGAAAATCAAACTAACGGAAACACAGCAGCAGTTTCATCACCGACAATCGCAGTGAACGATTTTTTGGAAAATGAACCACCCGAAGTTACGGATGCGCGGGCATTGGCGCGGCGCTACCGCCTGCCGTATATTGATTTGCTTCCGCCAGATAGTGAATCGCCGATAAGCTATGAAGAACTCGCCGGAATTCCGGTGGATTTGATGCTTCGCAACCAGTTTGTGCCGCTCAAGCGCGAAGGCAGAAATCTTCATGCGGCGATGGCTGATCCGACAAATCTGGAGCAGCTCGACGAACTCGAAAATGTTTTAAATGTGAGAATTGTGCCGTATGTCGCCACTGCCGGAGCGATTGATGTCGTTTTGCGAAAAGGCGACGCAACCCAGAGAGTTTTGCAGGAAGCGGCTTCGACCTTTAAAATTTCGCTCGTTAAAGAAACCGACCAAGGCGAAGAAGTTCTCGACCTTGACCGCTTGGCAAGCGATTCGGAGATGTCGCCGATTATCAAATTGGTTGACACAGTAATCTATAACGCGATGGAATCACGCGCTTCCGATATTCATATCGAAGCTCACGACCGCGAAATGCTGGTGAAATTCCGCATTGACGGCGCGCTTTATCAAAAGGTTGACCCGATTGACATTGCTTATCATCAAACGCTGATTTCGCGTATCAAAGTGATGTCGGAACTCGACATTGCCGAGCGCAGAATTCCGCAAGACGGCAGGTTTCGCGTCCGTTACAAAGGCAGAACAGTTGATTTTCGCGTTTCGATTATGCCCGCCGCGTATGGTGAAAACTGTGTTATTCGTATTCTCGACAAAGAGCAGATTTCAGAAGAATTCAAAAATCTGAGTCTTGAGGTCGTCGGTTTTGACGAGGACGATTTAAAGCGTTTTCGGCTCTATATTAAAGAGCCTTACGGAATGGTTCTGGTTACAGGACCAACGGGAAGTGGTAAAACAACGACGCTTTACGCCGCGCTGAACGAAATACGCAACTCGGAAGATAAAATTATTACGATTGAAGATCCGGTCGAATATCAGCTGAACGGCATAATGCAGATTCCCGTCAACGAGAAAAAAGGTCTGACGTTTGCTCGTGGGTTGCGTTCGATTTTGCGGCACGACCCCGATAAAATAATGGTTGGTGAAATCCGCGACGAAGAAACCGCGCAAATTGCCATTCAATCAGCATTGACCGGGCATCTAGTTTTTACGACCGTTCACGCCAACAACGTGATTGACGTTATCGGGCGTTTTTTGAATATGGGCGTTGAGCCGTATAACTTTGTTTCCGCACTCAACTGCGTTCTCGCGCAGCGGCTGGTGCGGCTTTTGTGCCCGGTTTGCAAACGCATTTATACGCCGTCGCCGGAAGAACTTGCCGAATCCGGGCTGCGTCCCGAAGAAGTCAGCGACCGCCTGTTTTATATGAATGTCGGTTGCGATGCCTGCAATCACACAGGTTATCGCGGCAGAACGGCGATTCACGAACTGCTCGATATGTCGGACGCGATTCGTGAAATGATTATTGACCGCCGACCAGGTTCGGAAATCCGCCGCCAAGCCGAAAAGGACGGTCTTTCATCTCTGCGCGAATCGGCACTTAAAAAACTTTTTTCCGGCGCAACTACTCTGCACGAAATAAATCGTGTAACTTTTGTTGAAGAAATTCGGTAAATATCGGAAAATAGACTTGATTTTTCAGAGTCGAGGCTTTTTAAATCAGCGTGAAAATACGATTTAAGCTAAAGTTTCTTTGCTTTTATTGAAATTTTTTCGGTGGCAAAGTTTGCAAATCTGCCGAATGTCGAACAGAGAAACCATCGAAAGGAATGTTAATAAAGCGGTTGGACAAATGGAAAGTAATTATCGTTATCATTTCTCATATATTTTTCTTTGTATCTTTTTCATCCAAGGTTTAATTTTCGCTCAAACTGTCAGCCAAACGCCTGAAAACGAACTAAAAAAAACAGCCGAATCCGAATCAAATCTGATACATCTCGGTGATTTGATTGACGTTGACGTTATCGGAAGCCTCGAATATGATTGGCGCGGAACGCTTAATCCCGAAGGTTTTTTAGACGGAATT
Source organism: Acidobacteria bacterium 5-1 (assembly GCA_002050455.1). Lineage (GTDB taxonomy): Bacteria > Acidobacteriota > Blastocatellia > Pyrinomonadales > Pyrinomonadaceae. The sequence continues at coordinate 9,317 of MWZA01000159.1, forward strand.
AATTATGTTGAAAATCCGGTCTACGCGCTGTGCCGAAGCGAAGAAGATGTCGCCGATGCCGTTGCCAAGGCTTACGGCAAAATTTTGCGCGAGCCGAAAGTCGTCGTCAAAATTCTCGACCGTTCAAAACGTCCTTTTTCGGTTCTGTTTGGAGCGGTTAAAACGCCGCAACGCTTTCAAATCAGCCGTTCGGTTGCGTTAAATGAGTTGATAGTTGTTTCCGGCGGTTTTACGGACAAGGTCAGCGGCGAAATTCAAATTTTTCGTCCGCAGAATTTGAATTGTCTGGCGAAAATAACCGAAAAACCACAGCCTTCCGGCGAAACCGCATTGAGTCAGGAAAAATATGTTCCCGCCAGCCAAGACAACGGCTTACAATATATCAACATCAAAATCAGTGATTTGCTGAACGGAAAAGCGGAAGCTAACCCGCAAATTTTAAGCGGCGATATTATAACGGTTCTGGAAGCCCAGCCAATATATGTCATCGGCGGCGTAGCTAATCCAAAACAAATTTCGACGCGCTCGCAGATGACGCTTTCCCGCGCCATTGCCAGCGCGGGCGGCGTAACCAAAGACGGCGACGGGAAAAGGATTACGATTTTTCGCCGTGCCGGTAATGAAACGAAAATAATCGAAGCTGATTTGGAAAAACTTAAAACCGACCAAACCGCCGATATTATTTTGCAAGCCTTTGACATAGTCGAAGTAGCACAAACCGGACGGGACAAAAAAAAATTTCCTCCGGTCATCAAGATTGCTGACACAGCCGAAAAAAATTCAGCAAATTTGCCTTTACGGATAATTGACTGAACTCGGAGTGCAGTCAATATGCCCGTGCGAACAACAGAAAACTTTTGCTTTTCTTGAGGCGATTTACAATAAAAAATCGGTTTCGTTTGAAAATCTCGTTTTTTAATTGTTCAAAAAACAAAAATCTGTTATCAATAGATATTACCCTCTTAAATTTTCAAGAGATTACTTAAAAATAATATGACAGAAAAGCAAAGTAGATTTAGCCGCCGCACGATTGCACTTTTTTGGCTGGTGTTGGTTGGTATTGTTATCGGCGGTTTGATTGTTTTTGAGCAAATCGCGCTTCTTTATGTTTTAGCGACACTCGCTTTGGTGGTCTTGCTCTTAGTTGTCGCATTCGCTGATTTGAAAAAAGTCGGCAGAGAAAATATCGAAGGGTTCGTAGCAAAACAATAGTAAATTGTAAGTTTGATGTTAAAACCAATCAAAATTTTTTTAGTTTTGCTGTTGTTGATTAGTTTTTCTCTTTCAACAACGGCTTATACGACGCAGTTTGCCGATGAAGCGGAAACAGTTCGCCTTCGTTGGAAAAACGGTGCAATTCCGATTGCTCTTTCAACATCTTTTCTAAAACAAAATCCGAATCTAAAGCCCGACAGTGATGTGCTTGGCGCAGTTCAGCGTAGTTTGGAAACTTGGGAAAAGGTCGCCAATATAAAATTTGAATTAGTTATTGCGGACAAACAATCGGTCAGTTCGTCAGGAAAATCCGGCGACGGAGTGAGTCTGATTACCGTTGCACAGACATCTGAAAATCTTGCTATCTTCGGCAGCGACACAGAAGAAGTTTCCGCCCGCACACGCATTTTTTATAACGGCAAGGGTTTTATTACCGAAGCCGACATTGTATTAAATCCATATCAGCAATTTTCAACCGATGGTTCAATCGGATACTTCGATCTGGAAGCTACGCTGACGCACGAAATTGGTCATCTGCTTGGGCTTGAACACTCTTCGGTTTTCGGCGCAACGATGCACGCTCATCAGGGCAAAAACGGTATTTATAATTTGCCGAGTTTTAGTTCGCGCACTTTAGGCGAAGACGATATTGCGGGCATTCGGGCTTTATACGGGGCGAAAAACACAGAAGACAACTGTTGCGGAATAATTAGCGGCGAACTTTTATTGGCAAACGGCAAGGCGGCGAAAAAATTTCAAGTTTGGGCGGAAGAAACCGAAACCGGTCGAATAATGGCGGGCGTTTTGACGAATGCAGAAGGTAATTTTCGCATTGAGGGTTTGCAAGGCGGGGAATACAGTATTTATGCACAAGCCTTCAGTGAAGGAAAATTTTCGATCTCGGCGGAAGAACTCGGCAAAGTTAATGTAACGAAAGGCAAAACTTTTACTTTTTCCCAAAAATTAAGTGGCGGTGCGAAAAACTTTGATGTCCAATATGTCGGTTTTAACGGACAAATTTCTGAACTTGCCGTGCCGGTTAATGGCGGAAAATCATATTTGATTTATGTCGGCGGTAAAAACCTTGACCCAAACAATTTTAAAATCGGCTTTAATTCTCCGTTTATCAGCCTTACGCCAAATTCCATTACCCGCCACGATTACGGCACGGAACTTTCGGTCATAAGTTTTGAAATAAAAGTTGATTCCAAAACTCCCGCCGGTGAATATAGCTTTTTTGTTCAATCGAAAAACAATGAAACCGGTTTTATTGTCGGCGGTTTGACGGTAGAAGGTTTTGTAAATCCTTGGAATAGTTACTTTTTATTAGGGGATGAATAATTCCGAAAAATTTTGAAATTACTACTTGCAATTTCATTTTATGTGTGCATAATCTATAAATGTTCACCTCCCCGGTGAACATTTGGTCACGAGGGGTGAGGACTTGTGACCTAGGGGCGACGGTGTGGGAGACGTCGCCCTTTTAATTTTTAAATCCTGCTCTCTTTTTTCAAAAATATACACAATTAAAATTAAGTTATAGACAACAGGCTTGACCAAAACATAATTAAGCGTAAAATTTGTGTTTTATTCGGATAAAACTAAAATAAAAATCTGACCTCCGATATTTGTGTCAGCAAAAATTAAAACCTGTTTAATTACCTTAAAGACTACGGATGCCAATGTGTCCGGTGGTCTTTTATTATTTAAAATTGTATGGAGAACAAAGAAGACAGCCGCTTTAAGAAATGGTTGCTAAAGGGCGTAAGAGAACCCGAAGGACCGCACGAGCAGGAAGGCAAACACGAACAACATTCGTGGTGGAAGGTGATGTGTCTGACGGGCGTTGATTATTTTTCGACGCTCGGTTATCAGCCCGGCATTGCGTTTTTGGCGGCTGGTGCGCTGTCGCCGATTGCAACTTTAGTTCTGGTTCTTTTGACATTGTTCGGCGCACTGCCGATGTATAAACGGGTAGCAGAGGAAAGTCCGCATGGCGATGGCTCAATCTCGATGCTGGAAAATTTGCTCTCGCGTTGGAAAGGTAAAATATTTGTGCTTGCCTTGCTTGGTTTTGTCGCTACGAGTTTTATTATCACCATCACGCTTTCGGCGGCGGACGCAACCGCCCATATCGTTGAAAATCCTTTTGTTCTAAGCCATCTTTCGTTTCTTAATCACAAAATTATTGTAACGCTTATTCTCATCGGATTTTTGGGTGCGGTTTTTCTGAAAGGATTTAAAGAAGCAATCGGCATTGCGGTTGGAATTGTTATAGTTTATTTGTTGCTCAATATTGTAGTTATTGGTGTTGGTTTATACCAGATATTTGTGGTTCAGCCGGCAACTATTCCGAATTGGAACGCGATGTTGTGGGGACATCCAAGTGTTGAAGGAAGTATTTTTGCGATGATGTTGGTCTCACTTCTTCTGTTTCCAAAACTTGCGCTCGGGCTGTCGGGATTTGAAACCGGCGTCGTGGTCATGCCTTTGATTGCCAGCGGCGAAGAGCTTTCAGATGAAGATAAATTTTCTATTCACCAATCAAGATTACCCGACACAACACTGACGGAAAAAGCCGAAAAAGAACTTGCCGGTCGGATTCGCAACGGGAAAAAACTCCTGAGCGGCGCGGCGTTGATAATGAGTGTGATGCTGATTGGAAGCAGTATTGTTACGACAATGTTGATTCCGGCTCAAGAATTTCAAGAAGAAGGCGAAGCTAACGGACGCGCCCTTTCCTATCTTGCTCATAATTATATGGGTGATATTTTCGGAACAATTTACGACATCAGCACAGTTACGATTTTGTGGTTTGCCGGTGCGTCCGCTTTAGCCGGACTGCTTAATATTGTACCGCGATATCTGCCGCGTTACGGAATGGCTCCCGATTGGGCAAAAGCGACGCGACCTTTGGTGCTTGTTTTTACGGCTATTGCTTTTCTCGTTACGATTGTTTTCAGGGCTGACGTTGATGCACAAGGCGGCGCGTATGCAACCGGTGTTTTGGTTTTGATGAGTTCGGCGGCGGTTGCCGTAACAATTTCGGCGTGGAGAAACTCGGAAAAAAAATGGATTGGTTTTTTAATTATCACGCTTATTTTCTTCTACACAACGGCAATTAACATCATCGAACAGCCTGAAGGGATCAAAATCGCATCGCTATTTATTCTCGGTATTATCGCCACATCCTTTGTTTCCCGCGCTCTGCGTTCAACCGAAGTGCGTTTTGAAGATATTGAACTTGATGAACAGGCGCGGGAATTTATTGATGAAATGGCGGAAGGCGAAATTCGGATTGTTACCAATCGGCGCGAAGCCGGCGATGTTGCCGAATATCGTTTTAAGGAACACGAAAAACGGGTTGACAACCACATTCCTTCGAGCGACCCGATTCTTTTTTATGAAATTGATGTGGGCGACGCTTCGGATTTTAAGGGAAAACTGAAGGTTCGCGGCGTTGATGTCGGAGGCTATAAAATTCTGCGAACCGAATCACCGGCAGTTCCTAATGCGATTGCGGCTTTTTTGCTTTTTCTGCGTGATAAAAGCGGTAAAATTCCGCACGTTTATTTTGGTTGGAGCGAGGGCAATCCGTTTAGATATTTGCTGAGATATGTTTTATTTGGTGAAGGCGACACCGCGCCCGTAACGCGGGAAATTTTGCGGAAAGCCGAACCTGATCCGACGCGCCGACCGAATGTTCACGTCGGCGGATGAAACTTAACGGAAAATGAAAAATGGATAATGGAAAATTTATTTGCTGATTGGAGCTTTAAGGTTTTGCTGTCAATTCAATAGCTTTTAATTATCTGTTTTTCATTTTCCATTTTCTGTTAAATTCGGGTTCATCGCTAAAAAACAAGAACGGCAATAAACCGGGCGACCTTGCGAAGGGTAAAAGGGAACGGTCGTATAAGCCGAACATTTGGCACAATAAACCGCAACTTCAATTCTTTGCTTTATGCCTTCTGCCTGGGCGGCGGCAATTAAAGCAAGCCGTTCGTTTTTCGCTTGTTTGCATTCCTTACAGCGTTTGGGCGGGTTTTTCAATCCTTTATCGCGGAAGAAAATTTGTTCGCCGATTGTCCAGACAAAATCCCTTCCGCAATCAATACAAAAAATGCTTTTGTCTTCAAAATCCGTATCGTCAGTAAAGGTTTTCTGATTGAATTCTTTATGATTTTCATTTTCAATCTTTGACACCGTGCTTGCTCCCTTCCTTTTTATGTTAACGATCAGCGAAATAGTGTTTAAATTCGGATTCAAATCTAATCTTCTAGATTCAAAACACTCCGGACTGTTTGACAAACACTTGTAGGTAATACAATAAAGTAAAAGTTTTCGTAAATTTCAAAAATGAAGGTCAATAAATTTCAGAAAAAAATATGTCAGTCCATTTTTTGAAATTATAACTATCGGCTGGAAGTGTCAAGTTTTGGATTTCACATTTTTTGATTACAATTAAGTAATATGAAAGTTTTAGTTGTCGGTTCGGGCGGACGGGAACATGCTCTTTGTTGGGCATTTAAGCAAAGTGGAAAAACGGAAAAAATCTGTTGCGCCAACGGAAATGCGGGAATTGCCGAAATTGCCGAGTGCGTTGATATTAAACCCGATGAAATCGCAAAACTCGCAGATTTTGCCGAAACATCTCAGATTGATTTAACTTTTGTCGGCGGTGAAACATCTTTGGCTTTGGGAATCGTGGATGAATTTGAGAGACGCGGATTAAAAATTATCGGTGCAAACAGGCAAGCCGCGCAGCTTGAATCAAGTAAATCCTTCGCCAAGGATTTTATGGCAAAATACAATATCCCGACCGCAAAATATAAAACCGCCAAATCCGTCGAAGAAGCGAAAGGAATTTTACAAAGTGGTTTGTTTGGGGATGAAAACGCTTCGGTTGTCGTAAAAGCCGACGGACTCGCGGCGGGAAAAGGCGTTGTGGTAGCACAAAATCGTGCTGAAGCAGTCGAAGTTATCAGCGGACTAGAAAATCTGGTTGGAAAAAAAGCGACGGAAAAAATTGTTCTGGAAGAATATCTGACAGGAAAGGAAGTTTCGCTTCTAATATTTGCCGACGGCAAAAATTTTGCCTTGATGCCGCCAGCCCGCGACCATAAACGCATCGGCGAAAATGATACCGGCGCAAACACGGGCGGAATGGGTGTGATTACCGACCCAAATCTTTTAAGCGATACTCAACAAAATGAAATTATCAAAAAAATAATTAAGCCGACATTAAACGGCGCGGAACAGGAAGGATTTCCGTTTTGCGGAATTTTATTTCTCGGTTTAATGATGACCGAAACGGGCGCGAAAGTTTTGGAATACAACGTCCGGTTTGGCGACCCGGAAACACAGGCGATTTTGGTGCGACTAGAAACCGATTTAATCGAGATTTGCCAAGCGATACTTAATCAAAGGCTTAATAAAATAATTATTAAATGGAAAAAGGGAAGTTCCGCCTGCGTTGTTCTGGCATCGCGCGGTTATCCGTATAAAGCAGAAATCGGCGATCCAATTAATGGACTAAATGACATTGCAGCGCATGAACAGGTTGTTGTTTTTCACGCCGGAACTGCCCGTAACGAAACCGATGAATTTATTACGGCAGGCGGCAGAGTTTTGGGCGTAACAGCCGCCGCGCCAAACCTGAACGACGCAATTAACCGCGCTTACAACGCTGTCCGCCAAATTTCCTTTAACGGTATGCAGTTTCGCCGAGACATCGGAAATTAGATTTACAAACGGTCTTGTTTTAATCCTTTCACTCTTCCAACTTTATTGCGCTATACTTGATAAAAATTTATTTGAACACAGGGAGAATTATGAAAGAAATTAAACAAACCAGAAAACAATTAGAAACGCGCCGTGACGAAATCGAAAAACAACTTAATCTCGTTAATCAGGATGAAAGAATCCAACTCTCAAACGATATGGAACAGCAAGCGATTCAGATGGAACAACACGAAGTTTCTGTTACGATGGAAGAAAATCTGCGAAAGGAACTGAACTATATTGAAGAAAAACTAATGGAGATGGACGAAGATAAAGAATAATTTTAAGAGTTCAGCCATCAAATAAAACGAAGCGACACAAATTTATTATGTCGCTTCGTGTTTTTTCGGGGCTGAGTTTTATTCGGTTTTTTCCGCAATCAATATGTTATAATCGTCATATTTAGTCTAAGCCCCAATTTTCAGTTATGATAGACATATTTTCAGATTTTTTAACCGGAACAGTCAAAGGTCCGGGCGAACTGCCGCACGAATACCTTTTTATCACGAAAGACAATAAAAAAACGCGCATCGGCGAATTCGTCTATTATCGCGCGGAGGTCGGCGACGAAAAGCGGCAGATTATCGGCACAATCAAATCAAGAAAACTCGTGCGAAACCTGCCGGACGTTTTCCTTTCCGACCCGAACACGCCGCCGTCGCTTGTTTCGTCTTTGATTGGACTTGACGGCGACGGATGCGAGATTTACGAAATCACGGTGGAAACAATCGGCTATTTCAGCGCGACTTTGAAGGATTTTGTCAATCCGCGCATTCCGCCAAATCCGGGCGACGCGATTTTTCTTGCCGCCAGCGAAACTCTCGCGCAGATGCTCTCGCCGAAACAGCACAGCGAAGTCGGCTCGGCGCACATCGGAAGTCTTTTGACGCGCGAAGCAGGCGAAGTTCCTGTCGTTTTGTCGGTCAAAGATGTCGTTTCAACTCATCTGGCGATTTTGGCTTCGACCGGTTCGGGAAAATCTTACACGGCGGGCGTTCTGGTTGAAGAACTGATGAATCAATACAATCGCGCCGCCGTTTTGATTGTTGATCCGCACGGCGAATATCACACGATGAGTTCGATTATGGGCAATTCGCAATTTTTCGGAAATGACGATTATCGTCCTGACGTTAAAATTTTCACGCCCGACAAAATCAAGGTTCGATTCTCGACTCTGACCGAAGCCGACGTAAAATATCTTCTGCCCGAAGGCACATCGGACAAAATGGCGCATTTTCTCTCGCAAGCCTTTCGCAAGCTGACCGATTCGCCGATGGCAGACCGCAAACTTTGGGGTTATCACGATTTGCGCGATGCCGTAATGGAACAAAAATACGGCGACGAATCCAAAAAAGACGGCGGAAATGTTTCTTCGATTGACGGACTTCTGTGGCGGCTTGATTCGCGTTTCGACAAAAAAGACGGCATTTTTTCCGACCACGAACACATCGAATTAAAAGAACTTTTCGCGCCCGGACGCTGCACGATTCTCCAACTTTCCGACATCGAACAGCACGAACAGCAAGTCATCGTCGGAACGCTCTTACGCCGCGTGAACAAAGCGCGAATGCTGACTGTCCGCGAAGAAGCCGCGCCGAACACGGAAAATCATCTACCGTATCCGGTTTTTACGCTTTTGGAAGAAGCACATCGTTTCGCGCCCGCGGGCGCAAGCGTCGTTTCAACAAATATTCTTAAACAAATCTTATCGGAAGGACGCAAATTTGGCGTTGGAATTGGTTTAATAACGCAGCGTCCGGGCAAACTCGACCAGGACGTTCTCTCGCAATGTATGACGCAAATCATTATGCGAATCGTCAACCCGATTGACCAGCAAACCGTCGCCCAATCGGTCGAAGGCGCGGGACGCGCGATGCTCGCCGAACTCCCCGCCCTCACCAAAGGTCAAGCCGTCATCTCTGGTGTCGGCATCAACACGCCCGTGATGTGCCGCATCCGCCAACGCTTAACCGCGCACGGCGGCGAAACCTTCGACGCGCCGAGCGAATGGATGCGCTGGCATTCGTCCGATTCGCAGGACAAACGCGAACAGGAAAACGCGCCGTATCTGAAACCGACTTCGGAGAAGAAGACTGAGAAGATTGGGAATATTAGGATTTAAATATTTTTGGAGGTAAATCGAATGGATAGACAGCGTGTTTCTTCATCAAATCTTGAATCTATTGGTTATGATTCTGATGATGAAATCTTAGAAATTAAATTTCATAATGGAGGAATTTATCAATACTCAAATGTTCCTTATGAGAAATATGAATCATTGATGAGTGCTTCATCAAAAGGAAGCTATTTTTCAAGATTTATTAAAGACAGGTATCGGTGTAAAAAAATCAGGTAAGGAAATTTACATAATCACTTGCCTAAAAAGATTATCTAAATAATCGTCAATTCCGTTTTGTTCTTGTTGGGCTTTAATATTTATTAGATTCTTAATATCCGTATCATCAAAAACTAAAACAAAACCTCTACTATTATTTACAATATCTTTCTGTCTTTTCAATAAAAGGTTTTTATCTTCGTTTTTGCGACAAATAAGTATTCCAAAGTTTCCCTTTTTGTCACCAAAGCGTCCTGTTAATTGGTCAAATTCGGGATTCTCCAAATCAGTAGAATAGTTTTTACATTCAAAGAAAATATATGGACACTTAATTTTATGTTTTGCAGTTAAATCAAAGAAAAAGCCTCTGTCTGATCCATTATTAAAAACTATATCAACACGTTTTCGTCCTTCATTTTGTTTTTGTTCTTTTACAGGATTACGAAGTGAAGGAAAGAAAATGAATACTAATGCTCCAATAATATAATCATGAAATAAATTTGCTGATTTAGTTCCTTTTTCAATTTCATCTAAATCACTTAAAAGTTTTTCAAAATCAATTCTTCGCGGCTCAGGTTGTTTTCTTTCTATTTGCTCATCAGTTGTATATACAGGAATTTTAGGCAAAGATTCTTTGTAGTGTTCTAAGACTTCTGGATGTTCTTCAGAAAATTCAAATAAAAATTCTTTTGATAAAGGATACTGTTCTTCAAGCGTCTTCTTATATACTTTACGCTTTCCATTCTTTAGAACTTCAACCAAAGATGAACCGGCGTTTAGGTGTTCGGCTTGAAGATATTCAAGCACGAAATGTTTATAATAATATTGGTAATCCGTCGTTAAATGGACTCTAACAGCAGCTTTTGGAATTAGAATTATACGTCTTCCGTTATAAACAGGTAACTTGGCATAACGATTTCTCCACTTTGAAGTTTCGGCATCCCAATATAAGCCCGATGCAACTTGTCTTGTTTCAATATTATGAAGTTCGCATTGAGTTTCTGTATATTCTACTAACTTGCTACGAATAATATTTATTGTTATGTCCGATATTTTGTCGTTACTTATTCCAGGAATAAGTAATTCACAGTCCGATAAATCCTGAAGTTTTCCCGTAAGGGCAGCTTTACTATCTTTCAACTGATTGTAAATAGCTCCAGCTTGGACAGAACCAACTCCGCGTCCCGAAGGTTTACCTCTTGATAAACCTAAATGTGTATCATTAGGTTCGTGAAGGTTAGATAGCAATACTTTAGCTGTTTGAAGTTCCTTTGCTTTAATGCTGTTAATAACCAGTTGGAAATAATCTACAACGAGATTATTACATTCTATGAACCATAAATCATTTTCAATACTTAAAGCATAAGGGTCAACAAAAAGGCTAATATCCGTTTGTAACGGAATATCAACAAAATCAAGTTCTGCCTGTGATTTTCCAAGTTTGAAATAATCTGAAAAGCGAGTTGAGTTTATTTTTTGAGTTTTTCTTTTTCGTTTCATAACAATACTGAATGGTTTTACAACTTCATTATGTTTATATTGAATTTTTGTCAGTTTTGCACGTTATAAACACATTAAAATTTATCCTTTTAGTCACTTTGAGTTAAAATGAGTTCGAGAGGTGAGAAAGATGACACATTCACTTTTATTAGAAGTTCCCGAAAGTATTTATCAGCCAATCGTCGAAGAAGCCGAAGCGGAAGGGCGCAAGGTTGAAGAAATCGCGCTCGAAAGATTGGCGGTTAAAAAGCCGCGACAGACGGCTGACCCGTTGGACGAATTCGTCGGCGCGTTCAGAAGCGACGTTCCCGATTGGGCGGACAATCACGACAAATATCTCGGCGAAAATTTGATGCGCGAGATGCGCGGTGAAAACGAATGAACAAATTTTTCGTTGACACTTCGGGCTGGGGAAATCTGGTTGACGCTTTGCAGGAATTTCACTCGGAAACGAAAACGATTTATTTGAACGCAAAACAAAACGGCTCGCGGCTTGTCACGACAAATTACATTATCGCCGAACTCGTCGCGCTTTTGTCCAGCCCGATGCGGATTCCGCGAATGAAAAGCGTCAAATTTATCGAAAGCATAAAATCTTCGGCATTAGTTGACATCGTTCACATTGACGAAGATTTGGATGCGAAATCTTGGGAATTGCTCAAAAATCGCGCCGATAAAAATTGGAGTTTAGTTGATTGTTCGAGTTTTGTTGTGATGGAGGAAAACAAAATCGTTGAAGCCTTAACCACCGACCATCATTTTGAGCAAGCGGGATTTGTCCGTCTTTTGAAATAAAAATTCCGACGTAACTGATAAAATAAATCCACTATGACAGGACAATATATTTTGAGCGATTATTTAGACCGCGCCTTGTCGCAAGCCGAATACGACAAGTTGGAAGACGCGACGTTTTTCGGACGGATTCCGTCGTGCAAAGGCGTGGTCGCGTTTGCCGCCACTTTGCGCGAGTGCGAAGATGAATTGCGTTCCGTGTTAGAAGATTGGGTTTTAGTCGGTTTAAAACTTGGACATTCCTTGCCGAGTTTGGACAGCACAGATTTGAACAGGAAACCGGAATATGAGTCGCGGGGATTCGCACACGAAATTTTAAAATTAAATGATTTATGCCCGAAATCATCAACAACCAACGCAAAATAAAAATTAACAAAGGAGTTTTTCAGACATTCGCCGAAATTGGTTTAGAAAAAATCAGCGAAACCGAAGGCAAAGATTTTACAGTTGCTTTTGTGTCAGATAGAAAGATGCGCGAATTCAATAAAACTTTTCGCGGTAAAAATTTGACGACCGATGTTTTGTCTTTTCCTTTTGAAGCTAATGAGTTTGATGTGGAAAACAATAATCTCGGTGATATTGCGATTTCGCTTGAGCAAGCCGAAAGACAGGCAGCAGAAAATAATCTTGATTTGGATACGGAAATTAAACAACTTATTTTGCACGGCGTTTTGCACTTGTGCGGCTATGACCATGAAACCGACAGCGGCGAGATGAATCGGCGGGAACTTGAACTGCGCGAGGTTTTGAAAATAAATTAACGTGAATTTAAGTTAAAAAATAATCTAAAGTGATTTAGAATGCAAAATTTACAGTTAAGAATGTGACGAGCGAATTTATTCAATACCTTAAATTCTAAACTATTATTGACAAAAGCTATTTATCAGCAGTAATTTATAGCTATGAGTTAAGAGTTTAGAGTTGATGTATGAATTCTTTTCCGCTTTTTCTTAACCCGAAATTACTTTAAATTAGTGCAAATTACAAAAATCACACGGATAAGAAATCAGAAATTATCTGTGTGAATCAGGATAAATCTGTGGTTTAATAAAAACTTATGAATCAGGCACATAAAACAGCCAATCCGTGCGTGATGGTGATTTTCGGCGCGACCGGCGATTTAACTAAACGTAAGCTCTTTCCCGCGCTTTATAATCTGGCGAAAGAGAAATTTTTACCTGAAAATTTCGCCGTTGTCGCCGTCGGACGGCAGGAGATTTCCAATGAAGATTTTCGTGTGAAAATCAAGGAAGATTTGAAGGAATTTGTCGGCAATTCGGTTGATAATAAGCTGATTGATTGGTTTGAAGAGCGCACTTATTATTCGGGCGGTGATTTTGGGGAAGCTAAAACTTTCAAGAATTTGCAGAAAGCAATCGCCGAAGCCGCCAAAGATCACGGTGCGCCGGGTAATTATTTCTTTTATCTCGCCACACCGCCTTCGCTCTTTGCGCCGATTACCGAAAAAGTGTGCGACATCGGTTTGTGCAGCGAGGAAAATGGCTGGCGGCGTTTTGTTTTTGAAAAACCGTTTGGACGCGATCTGGAAAGCGCGAAAAAACTTAATGAAGAATTGGCAAAAATCCTGAAAGAATCGCAGATTTATCGGATTGACCATTATCTCGGCAAGGAAACCGTCCAGAATATCTTGGTTTTCCGGTTCGGCAACAGCATTTTTGAGCCGATTTGGAATAGAAATTATATTGACCATATCCAGATTACGGTGGCGGAAAAACTCGGTGTAGAAGCTCGCGGCGGTTATTACGACACGGCGGGTGCGTTGCGCGATATGATTCCGAATCATATTTTCCAACTAATTACTTTAACTGCGATGGAACCGCCCGTTTCGTTTGAAGCCGACGCGGTGCGCGACGAACAGGCGAAAATTTTGCAGGCGATTCAGCCGTTTTCGTCCGAAGATGTTTTGCATAAAGCGGTGCGCGGGCAATACGGCGCGGGGAAAATTGACGATAAAAAGTTTACCGCATATCGGAGTGAAGAAAATGTCGCGCCTACGTCAAACACGGAAACTTATGCCGCAATGAAACTTTCGATTGACAATTGGAGATGGGCGAATGTGCCGTTCTACGTGCGGACAGGAAAGGGTCTGCCTGAAAAGCAAACGACAATTATGATTCAGTTTAAACGTGCGCCGTTTATGTTGTTTCGTGATACGCCGATTGAACGTCTAACCCCGAATCGAATCGTTATTCACATTCAACCCGACGAAGGTATTACGCTTCATTTCGGCGCGAAAATACCGGGTCCGATTGTCAATATGGGCGCGGTTGATATGGATTTTAATTATCGTGACCATTTTGGCGATACCGTCAGCACGGGTTACGAAAGGCTTTTATACGATTGTATGACGGGCGATGCGACACTGTTTCAACGCGCCGATATGGTTGAATCAAGTTGGAGAATCGTATCGCCGGTTCTGGACGTTTGGCAGGCGATTCCGGCGCGGGATTTCCCGGACTATGAAGCGGGAAACTGGGGACCGCCCGAAGCCGCCGAACTGCTGGAGAATGACGGGCGCAAATGGAAAAATGAGTTTGACTAGATTTTATTGATTAGGTTGGTGCGGGAAAATTAAATTTTGCTCATCTCAACTCGAACCAGAGCGAATTTTGGATAAATTAAATACATTTCACGCAAAGCCCGCAAAGTTTTCCTCACTTTGCGGGCTTTGCGTGAAATATTTTGTGTTGCAGCTAAATGAAAATTGCTCTAATTTTTATAAATCAATCGTAAGCCTTCAAGCATCAGCGTTTCGTCAACAATTTCTATTAATTCCAAACTTTCTGCGATTAATGAAGCAAGACCGCCGGTGGCGATAATTGGCGGTTTTTCGCCGAGTTCGTTAATCATTTCTTGCAGAATTCCGTCAACCAAACCAATATAGCCGTGATAAATTCCCGATTGAATCGAGGTAACGGTTGAATTTCCAATAATTTTTTCCGGTTTTTTGATTTCAACTTTTGGGAGTTTCGAGGTGTTTTGAAAAAGCGCATCGGCTAAAACATTCGGTCCGGGCGCGATGATTCCGCCCAGATATTCACTACGTTTATTGACGGCATCAATCGTTGTCGCCGTTCCGAAATCGCAAACAATGCACGGTTTTCCATATTTCTCAGCTGCCGCAAAAGCGGCTACGAGTCTGTCCGTACCAATGTTTTGCGGCGATTCATAAAGAATTTTCATGCCTAAATCAAAAGTGTAATCAACAAAAATTGCTTCGCATCTGAAGTAATCGGCGGACATTTTTTGAAAGGCTGAATTGAGTTGCGGCACGACGGAGGAAATAATGATTGCCGAAACCTGTTGAAAATCAATGTCGGCAAGAGAAAAAAACTGCCGCAGCAAAACGCCGATTTCGTCGGAAGTTCTCTCAGGAACAGTTGAGAGTCGCCATTTCTTGATAAGATTTTCGCCGTCGAAAACGCCGAAAGTCGTATTTGTGTTGCCAGCATCAATCGTAAGAAGCATAAGAAAAAGGGAAAACGAAAAGTGGAAAACGAAAAATTTTAAATACAAAAATCATTTTCCATTTTCCACTTTTCATTTTTCGTTAAAAAGCTAACCGTGAAGCGGCAAACCGTCGTAAGCAACTTGCCAACCGTTTTGTTTGCTTGTTCGCAAACTTTTCGTGAACCATTCGATAGCTTTTGCGGGGTCGTCGTAAATCTGCACCGACGGATTGACTTCGCGCGGGTCAACGCGGCAAATCGCGCCGCCTTCGGTTGCTGTTTTGACACATAACAACGCCACCATATTATTTTTTGACAAAATGGCGGTTCGCACTTTTATTTCACTCAATTCCATTTCGTCAAACTCGTCAAAGTCTTCCAAATCTCCGTTAAAATCTTCAAATTCCAAACGTTCGGGTTCAAAATCAAATTCGTTGTTCATATAATTTTTTATAAATTCCTTAACTACAAATTACACTGTTGCAGTTGAAAACTCAATGACATTTCATTTCTACGGAATTTTTCTGAGCATTTCAACCTCGCCCGCTTGGATAATTTTGATTTCTCTGTTTTCTGTTTGAATTCTCAACGCGCCGTTTTCTTCGATTCCGCAAGTTTTGCCGTAAACAGTTTCATTTGTTAAAACCGCCCGAACTTCTTTGCCGAAAGCGTAAGAAGAACGCCGTGTCCATTGCTGTCGAATTTTCTCTGCGCCATTTTCACTTTTGAAAATTTCATAATAGTTTGCGAACTTTGCGGTCAGATTTTCCAACAGCTTTTCCAAATTTGGTATTTTATTCGTTTCTGCTCCAATTGATGTCGCACTTTCGGCGAATTCCGGTGGAAAATTCGATGATTTTAAATTGATGCCGATGCCGACGATAACCGCCAACCCTTTTTTCGTTTCTATTGCTTCCGCCAAAATTCCGCAAATTTTTTTTTCGTTAACGTGAATATCGTTTGCCCATTTAATATCTGGGTTTAATCCAAACGTTTGACGCAAAACATCCGTTACGGCAACCGCACTCATCAACGTCAGAAGCGGCAGAAAACGGATTTCGATTTTTGGGCGCAAAATAATACTAAAATAAAGTCCGGCATTTTTTTCGGAATTCCAAACTCTGCCGTGCCGTCCGCGACCTTTTGTTTGCTCGTTGGCGATGATGCACAAACCTTCATCTGCACCGAGTTTTGCTTGGCGCAAGGCTTCCGAATTAGTTGATTCGATTGAATCGAAACGAAGAATCGTGAAATTCATATCGGAGGTTCAGAGTTCACGCAAAGAGTGTGCTTTGTTCCGAAACAGACAAATCTTTAGTTTCAACCCTGAACATTAAACAGGCTTCCACAAAGAATCGGTGTAATAATTTTTGCTGTCGAAAAAGTTTTTCTCAATTTGAAAACCGCTCTCTTTTGCTAATTCTGCAATCATTTTTAAACTGTATTTCTGCGAGATTTCCATAAAAATTGGCTCCCACGCCTCAAAGTCAAAGTTTTTATTGAGTGATTTAATAAAAACCGTCTGCTTTTTTTGGCTGATTAAAAACGACCGCGCCGCGCCTTCAATCGGATGATAAATGGCATAATGACTAAATTCCTTTGGGTCAAAGTTCGCGCCGAGTTCGCGGTTTATTCGTTTCAATAAATTGATATTGAAAGCGGCGGTTACGCCTTGCTTGTCGCTGTAAGCGTCGAGAATCGTTTGCGGGTCTTTCTGCAAATCAAAGCCAATAAACAATAAATCATCTTTGTTCATTACAGCCCGCAATTCTCTAAAGAATTCTTGTGCCTGTTTCTGCCTGAAATTTCCGATATTTGAGCCGAGAAACAAAATAATTTTTCGTTTGGAAGATTTTGTGCTAAGAGTTTCCAAAGTTTTGAAATAATCACCTTTTTCAGTTTGCATTAAAAGCTGCGGAAATTCCTTTTCGAATTTTGCCGTCAAGGTATTCAACGCTTCCGCCGAAATATCAATCGGAACGTAAGTAAAATCGGCGTTTTGCTTGAGAAAATAACTAACCAGAAAGGAAGTTTTCGTGCCGTCGCCCGCACCGAGTTCGATTAAATCAAACGGCGAATTATCAGCATTGAAAGCAGAAAATATCTCGTCCGTTTGACGGGAAAAAACCTCAAATTCGGCGCGTGTCAAATAGTATTCGGGCAGTTTCATAATTTCCTGAAAGAGCCGGCTGCCTTCGTTGTCATAAAAATACTTGGAAGAAAGAAATTTCGGAGTCGCAGACAAACCGCGCATTACATCGTCGGCGAAAGTATTTTGTTTTATTTTGCTTGAACTGTGCATTTTAACTGCTCTTTTAAAAAATTTCAGCTCATAATTGTTTTGACAAAGTAACTTGCAGCAATCTTGTCTTTTGAAATTTTCCAGATTAATAACCGACCGCTTCGCCGTCGCTTCTTGAATCAATTGCGCCAAACCGCACGCCCTTTTCATTAATCGAAATGCCGGTTGCCGAAGCAATATTAATTGGCTTTGCGGCAAATTTATGCCCAAGTTTTTCAAGTGCCGTGCGAGTGTCGGGCGACATTCCGTAAGGCTCGAAAAGAATTTCATCGGGAAACCATTGGTGATGAATGCGCGGCGCGTCAATCGCTTCCTGAATGTTCATATCGTGGTCAATCATATTTATAACGATTTGCAAAACGGAAGTAATAATTCTCGGTCCGCCTCGCGCGCCAACCGCAAACCACAAAGAGCCGTCTTTGCGGAGAACAATTGTCGGTGTCATCGAAGAAAGCGGACGTTTTTTTGGTTGGACGGAATTTTTTTCGCCTTGAATCAAACCAAACATATTCGCTTTGCCGGGCTGCGCCGCAAAATCGTCCATTTCGTCATTTAAAAGAACGCCCGTGCCTTTGGCAGTTACGGCTGAACCATATAAATCGTTGATTGTATATGTATTTGTTACGACATTTCCGTCTGCGTCAACGATTGTAAAATGGGTTGTGTCCATTGATTCTCTGCCGATGATTTCACCGTGTTTGATGTCCGAACTTTTTGAGGCTTTCGTTAAATTAATTGTGGCGCGTCTTTTTTCGGCGTAATTTTTATCAATTAAAGTTTTCGTCGGAACATTCGCAAAATCAGGGTCGCCCATAAATTCAGCGCGGTCAGCAAAAGCGCGGCGCAGCACTTCGGTCAAAAGGTGATATTTTTCCGACGAATTATAGCCCATTGAACGCAAGTCATATTTTTCCAGCATATTCAAACTTTGAAGCAGAACGATTCCACCCGAAGACGGCGGCGGCATCGAAATAATTTCGTAACCGCGATATGTTCCGCGCACCGGCGTTCTTTCCTTCGGCTGGTAATTTTTCAAATCTTCCAGAGTCATCAAACCATTGTGAGCCTTCATATCGGCGGCGATGAGTTGCGCGGTTTCGCCTTCGTAAAATCCTTTTGCACCGTTCTTTTCGATTCTTCCAAGCGTTTGGGCAAGTTCGGGCTGTTTTAAAATGTCGCCTTCTTCGTAAAATTTACCGTTATTTAAAAAGATTTTTTTGCTGTCTTCATATCGTTCGAGACTTTCTTTATATGCTTTGAAAAGATTTGCCAAGCGATAGCTTAAAACATAACCGTCTTGCGCTATTTTTCGCGCCGGTTCGACCAATTCCGACCATTTTAGTTTGCCCGAACCGTATTTTTTGAATGCTAATTCGAGTCCGGCGGTTGTGCCGGGAACTCCGGCGGCGCGGTAACCAATAGTGGAAGAGCCTTCGCCTTTGATAAGTTTTCCGGTTTCATCAAGATAAATATTTCTGGTTGCCGCCTGCGGTGCCATTTCGCGGTAATCAATCGCTGCGGTTTTACCGTCTTTAAATCGCACGAGCATAAATCCGCCGCCGCCCAGGTTTCCTGCTTCGGGATAAACTACTGCTAAAGCCAACGCCGTCGCAACTGCCGCATCAATCGCATTGCCGCCTTTTTTTAACACTTCCACGCCGATTTTTGAAGCAAGTTCATGCTGCGAAGCAACAATGGCGTGTTTCACCCGAACCGGTTCGCGCCATGAAGCAAAAATCCTTAATTCACGCGGAGTAAACGATAAGAATAAAGCTGTTATAAAAAATAACACAGCAGATTTTTTAACGGATTTCATAATCATTCCTGAATGTCCAACAAAAAAGATTTACTGATGATAATATAATGAGTAATTTTTGATTTCACAAAGAGGAATTTTCATTTTTAACTATTATTTCCCAAATTAATAAGTAAAAAACTTGGCAAAAAGGTGAAAAAGTAGTAAAGTTTGGAAAGTCTACCAAATTAATGTTTAGATTTTCTTTGCATAATCACATAATCTAAAGAAAATAATCAGGCTGTATTTTTTTTACAGGGAGTAAAAGGTTGTTATGAAAAAAGGACTGGTCGTCGTCGTTTTATTGAGTTTGGGTTTGCTGTTTCATACACCAATTTCGGCGCAAAACCTAAATAAAACTAACAAAATCGAAAGTTTCAAAAAAAATTCGGTTAAATACATTCGTGCGGAGGCGTTTTCCGACGGCAGCGGCGTTTGGCTCGAATGGGAAACGGAGTTTGAACGGGGAAATCTGGGTTTTTACGTCTACCGCGTTGTTGGCGATAGCCGGGAACTTGTCAGCTCGTCTCTAATTCCCGGCATGTATTTGCAGATGCGTGATGCTCAGATTTCCGGGCAAAAGTATTCAACCTTCGATGAGAAAGGTGATTTAAACTCTTATTACATTATCGAAAGTTTGAATATAAATGGAGAAAAACAAAGTATCAACCCGGTTTTTCCAAAATATGTCGGCGATTTAACCGCTGTTGCGGGCAGTTCATCCGAATCTTTGAAAATAGAGTCTGAAAAGGCGAATCCGTTTATTCTGCGAAATGAAAATATCTTACCGAAGGATTTACAATCTGAAGTCGAAGGTAATAGACCGCAGGCGGATGCCACCACGCAGCGGCGGGTCGCCGCGCAGCCGGGCGTTAAAATCGGCGTAAAAAAAGAAGGTTTTTACCGGGTTTCGCGTGCCGAACTTCAAACGGGCGGTTTTGATGTAAATGCTCCGAGCGCGTTCTGGCAGCTTTATAAAGATGGCGTTGAACAAGCCATTATTGTTGCGCCAAACGGCGATTATATCGAGTTTTACGGCAATGGAATTGATACGCGCGATACCGACACGCAAATTTATTTTTTGACAGTCGGCACGGAGAGTGGCAAACGAATCGGAACAAGTTTTCTACGTTCAATTGGTGGACGGGTTTTGTCAAACAGTTTTTTACAAACCATTTTTTATAAAGAGCGGACCAACTATGCAACAAATATTTTCAATGGTGAAGCCGAAAACTTTTTCGGTAGAGTTATTAATAATACTCCAACGACAATAGATTTGAATTTGCCGGCGATTGATTTCAGCGCGGCTAACTTTTCTTTTGACTTAACAATCCAGGGAGTTACCCCAGCTACTCATCAAATAAGAGTTACGTTAAACAATGTCGAAGTCGGAACGCTAACGGCAAGCGGCTTTGCTTCACGGACGCAGCGTTTTGATATTCCGACATCTGTGCTGAATTCGGGTGCTAACAGTTTGACTTTGCAAAGTTTTGGCGGCACGTCCGACATCTCCCTTTTTGATAATATCAAAATAAATTACGCCAGTCGTTATCAAGCTCGGCAAAATCAACTTTCATTTTATACGAAGAATTACAAAGCAAGTTATTTGAGCGGTTTTTCTTCACCAAACATCCGGGTTTTTGATATAACTTATCCGGACAGCCCGCGAGTTTTTGGAAATCTGGCAATTGAGCAAACAACCAATAATGGTTATCAAGTTTATCTACCGGCTAATCGCGGTCGGGTGATGTTTGCGGTGGAAGATTCCGCAATTTTAGCAGCGGCTTCGATAACACCCAATTCACCTTCGGCTTTATCAAACGTTACGCGCAGCACTCAATTAGTCGTTATTTCTTACAAAGATTGGTTGACCGAGGCAAATAACTGGGCAAATTATCGCCGCTCTCAGGGAATGAATGTTGAGGTTTTCAATGTTGACGATGTTTATGATGAATTTAGTTTTGGGGCAAAAAGCCGGGAAGCAGTTAAAAGTTTTCTCGAATATACCCAAAACAGTTGGCAAACCCGACCAGGTTATGTTTTGTTGATGGGTGATGCCTCTTATGATCCGCGAAATTACAGGGGAGCCGGGGCGTTTAATTTCGTTCCAACAATGATGGTGGAAACTATTTATTTGGAAACGGGCAGCGACGAGGCTTTGGCAGATTTTAATAATGATGGTTTAGCCGAAATCGCCATCGGGCGAATTCCCGCCCATACTGCTTCGGATATTACTCAGGCATTAAATAAAGTTTCTACTTTTGAGCAGACGGTTGCGACTCAAGGATTAAGTAGAGGAATAATTTTTGCCAGCGATTTACCGGACGGCTACGATTTTGCCGGAATAAGCAACAGGTTACGCAGTCAATTACCACCCAGCGTGAGCAGTATTATGATAAATCGTGGTGAACCCGATGCACGAACCCGTCTTATTAATGAAATAAACAACGGAAGATTTATCGTTAATTACACGGGACACGGTAATACCACCGCTTGGGCGTCATCACCGACCTTTTTTGGTAGTGCGGACGTAGCGAATCTTACGAACGGCAATAGATTATCAATTTTTACGATGTTGACTTGTCTAAACGGTTATTTTATACAAAACCTGGACTCTTTGGCAGAAACGCTTCTGAAAAAACAAAATGGCGGCGCGGTGGCGGTTTGGGCTTCTTCGGGTGAAACTACACCTGATATTCAAGAAATAATGGCGACGCGCTTTTTCAGTCAAGTTGGTGGAAGCAATACAATGCGGTTGGGTGATTTGATAAAAGATGCCAAAACGGTTATTCCCGGCGGACGCGATGTGCGGCTCTCTTGGGTTCTGCTTGGCGACCCGACCTTGAAAGTCAGATAGTTTTTACCGCATTTGGTTTTGGAAAATTTGCAGTTTTTAACGTGAATTGTTTTTTGTCAAAAAAAAGCGATTGAGCAGAAATAGGAAACATTAAATTAAAAATGAAGAAGTGAATTGTCTTGAATAAGAGGCAGTTCACTTTTTTTGATTATCTAAGTTAAAATAAACTTGAGGTAAAACTATGGCGAGCAACATTCAACCAATTTATTCAGCCGACGTTCCATTTCCGGTTCAGCCTTTTAGTTTGGATTTTCATTCGGCGCGGCTCACCGAAAAGCAGTTTGAAGAACTCTGTCGCAACAATCCCGATATGAAGTTTGAGCTTTCCGCCAAAGGAGAACTAATCATTATGCCGCCGACAAGTATGGAATCAGGTTGGAGAAATTCTGACCTGACAACTGAAGTTACAATCTGGGCAAGAAAAGATAAAACTGGAGTTGTTTTCGATTCTTCGACAATGTTCACGCTTCCGAACGGCGCAAAGCGTTCACCCGACGTATCTTGGATTTTAAGGGAAAGAGTTGAAAAATTAAGTTTGGCTGAACGCAGAAGATTTGCGCGAATCGTTCCCGATTTTGTCATCGAGCTTCGTTCTCCAACCGACGGTTTGGAAGATTTGCAGGACAAAATGGCGGAATATATCGAAAACGGCGTCAGACTCGGCTGGCTGATTGACCCGATGGAAAAAAAGGTTCACATTTATCGCGGAAATGGTGAGATTGAAATTTTAGATAATCCTGAAAAAGTAAGCGGCGGAGATGTTTTGAAAGGATTTGAACTAAATCCGCGTGAAATTTGGTGAAATTCGGCAAGGCTTTCGAGTTGACTCACAACTCACAACTCTATAAACTCTTAACTTCAAGATGTGGTGAGTTACAGCGACTTGCGACCACGAAAAAAATCGCTAAACAGCTTTTGAGTTTTAATTTAATTTTCCGAAAGAAAACTCTGCGCTTGTTTGGCGCGGAGTTTTTGTTTTAAGAAGTCAGAAACCAGAAGTCAGAATCCAGAATAAAAGGATTTCTATTGACTACTGATTTCTGACTACTGGCTACTTATGAAAAACTTTCTCGAATTATTAAAAGAAAAAATTGTCGTCTTTGACGGCGCGATGGGAACAAATTTGATGGCGCAGAATCTGACATTAGATGATTTCGGCGGCGCGAATTTTGAAAACTGCTCGGAGAATTTAATCTACACGCGCCCAGACGCGGTTTTAAATGTTCATCGCGCTTTTTTGGAAGTCGGCTCAGATGTTGTCGAAACGAACACTTTCGGCGGCAACACGGTTGTTTTGCAGGAATTTGGAATTGCCGATAAAGCCTACGATGTAAATTTTCGCGGCGCAAACATGGCGAAAAATCTCGCTAACGATTACACGACCAAAGCCAAACCGCGCTTTGTCGCCGGTTCAATCGGACCGGGAACGAAATTGCCGACGCTCGGACATATTTCTTTTCTTGATTTGAAAAAGAATTACGAAGCGCAAGTGCGCGGACTTTTCGACGGCGGCGTTGATATGTTTATCGTCGAAACCTGCCAAGACATTTTGCAGACTAAGGCTGCGCTTGCCGCCATCTTTGAATTTTTCGCTGAAAGGCGCATAAAAGTTCCCGTCATCGCGCAAGTTACAATCGAAACTTTCGGCACAATGCTTAACGGCACGGAAATCAACGCCGCGTTGACCGCGCTCGAACCTTTCCCGATTGACGTTATCGGAATGAACTGCGGAACAGGTCCGCGCCAAATGACCGAAAGCATTAAATATCTGTGCGAGAACGCGCCTTTCCCCGTTTCGGTTTTGCCGAACGCGGGCTTACCGGAAGTCAAAGACGGCGCGATGTTTTACGACGAAACGCCGGAAAGTTTTACCAGACAAGTTTTGCATTTCGCGCAGGATTTCGGCGCAAATATCGTCGGCGGCTGCTGCGGCACAACGCCTGAACACTTGAAACTCGTCGTTGAGCAAATCGAAAGACTTTCGCCAAAACAGCGAAATGCAAAATTAGTTCCGTCGGCTTCATCCATTTTCATTCAACAGCCTTACACGCAGGAAAATTCGTTTTTGATTATCGGCGAGCGGGTTAATGCGTCCGGCTCGAAAAAGATGCGCGACCTTCTCGAACGCGAAGATTGGGACGGGCTTGTTTCTTTGGCGAAAGAACAAGAACGCGAAGGCGCGCATATCTTGGATGTCAACGTGGATTTTGTCGGGCGCGATGGCGAAAAAGATATGCACGAACTCGTGTCAAAGCTGGTTACAAATGTCAAAATTCCGTTGATGCTCGATTCAACCGAATGGCAAAAGATGGAAGCCGGATTGCAGCACGCGGGCGGAAAATGTCTTTTGAATTCAACAAATTACGAAGACGGCGAAGAGCGTTTTTTGAAAGTTTTGGAACTTGCCAAAGAATACGGCGCGGCGGTTGTCGTCGGCACAATTGACGAGGACGGAATGGCTAGAGACGCGGAAGGAAAATTGAAAATCGCGCATCGCGCTTACAAACAAGCCGTTGAGTTTGGCTTTGAAGGACACGATATTTTCTTTGACCCGCTTGCGCTGCCGATTTCCACCGGAATCGAAGAAGACCGCAAAAACGCGGCGGAAACAATCGAAGCAATCAAACAAATTCACGAGGAAATGCCCGAAGCCAACATTTTGCTTGGCGTGTCAAATGTTTCTTTCGGATTAAATCCGGCGGCTCGCGTTGTTCTCAATTCAATCTTTCTGCACGAATGCGTCGAAGCCGGAATGAATTCGGCAATCGTCAACGCTTCAAAAATTTTGCCGCTCAATCGTTTTAACGAACACGAAGTTGAAGTCGCTTTAGATTTGATTTACGACAAGCGGAAATTTGCAGGCGATGTTTGCACTTACGACCCGCTCGGCGAATTTACGACAATGTTTCAGGGCAAAACCGCGCAATCAATGAAAGTTGACGTTTCCAATTTGTCAACCGAAGAAAAGTTGAAACATCACATTATTGACGGCGAAAAGATTGGCTTGGAAGACAATTTGAAGAAGGCTCTGGAAAGTTATCCGGCTTTGGATATTATCAACAACATTTTGCTTGACGGAATGAAAGTTGTCGGCGACCTTTTCGGAAGCGGGCAAATGCAGTTGCCGTTTGTTTTGCAGTCGGCGGAAGTGATGAAAACGGCGGTGAAATTTCTCGAACCGTTTATGGATAAAGTCGAAGGCGAATCAAACAAAGGCGTGATGGTTCTCGCAACCGTCAAAGGCGACGTTCATGACATCGGCAAAAATCTGGTTGATATTATTCTGACGAACAATGGTTATAAAGTCGTCAATTTGGGAATCAAACAGCCTGTTGACGATATTTTGAGAGCGTATGAAGAAACGAAATGCGATGCAATCGGAATGAGCGGTTTGCTGGTAAAATCGACGCTCGTGATGCGCGATAATCTCGAAATTATGAACGAGCGCGGCATCAATATTCCGGTCATTTTAGGCGGCGCGGCACTCAATCGCCGATATGTTGACCAAGATTTAGTTCCGCTTTACAACGGCAAACTTTTTTATGCGCGTGATGCCTTTGACGGTTTGCATGCGATGGACGCGCTCACGCAGCGTGAGCAGTCCAAAGTCCAAAGTCCAAAGTCCAAAGTCGCCGTCGCGGGCAACGGGTCAGAACCGCCTACGTTAGCGGGCGGGTTAAACGACGCTGTCGAAACAGTTTCCGATGTCGAAGACCTTGTTGGCGAAGACGCAAAACTTGGCAAACAAGCCGCGCGAGTTTCAGCGAGAAGTGTCGGCGACACGACGCACACGACGCGCTCGGACGTTTCGCAAGATGTCGAAATTTCAAACGCGCCTTTTTACGGCTCTCGCGTCGTGGATGAAATTGATTTAGATGAAATTTTCGCGTTTATCAACGAAACCGCGCTTTTCAAAGGTCAATGGCAATACAAACAGGGAAAATCGTCGAAGGAAGATTACGCGAAACTTCTCGAAAAAACGGTTTATCCGAAATTTGCAGCAATAAAAGAAAAAGCTAAAAAAGAAAATCTCTTAACGCCGAAAGTCGTTTACGGATATTTTCCGTGTCAGTCAGAAGGAAATAATTTAATCATTTACGAAGACGACGAGAAAACCGAAAAATTACGTTTCACTTTTCCGCGCCAACCGCTTGAGCAGCGCGGCGGCAAAAATCTGTGTTTGGCGGATTATTTTGCCTCAAAAGATTCGGGCAAAATTGATGTTGCGCCGTTTCATCTCGTAACGATGGGACGCAGAGCAAGCGAATACGCGCTGGAGCTTTTCAAAAACGACAATTACACCGATTATCTTTTGTTTCACGGTCTTTCGGTTGAATCCGCCGAGGCTTTAGCCGAACTTTGGCACAAAAAAATTCGTGAAGAGTTAGGCATTGCCGACCAAGACGCAAAAGAACTTGTGAAACTTTTTCATCAAGGCTATCAAGGCTCGCGTTACAGTTTTGGGTATCCGGCGTGTCCGAATTTAGAAGACCAAGCAAAACTTTTTGAATTGCTTCAACCTGAAAGAATTGATGTCGAACTATCGGAAGAATTTCAGCTTAATCCCGAACAATCAACATCGGCAATTATCATTCATCATCCGCAGGCGAAGTATTTTAATATAGAATAATTTCGATTAAAATCAGAAATTATGACAAATGTTCAATACATCACCGATGCCGAAGGTCATAAAACGGCGTGATTCTGCCGATAGAAGATTACGAAGAAATGCTCGAAGATTTACATTTCGGCGAAGTTGCGCGAGAAAGCAAAGATGAACCAAAGCGTGCTTTTACGGAAGTTTTAGAAGAAATGCGCGAGAACAGAGAGATTGATGTATAAAATCTCAATCGCCGGATGCGCCGAAAAAGACGTAAAACAACGTCAGCGTAAATTGAATAATTAAAAATATCCGATTTTGGCATATCCTAAAATAGGTTTTATTGTTAGTTGGTATGCCCAAATCAATTCATACCGATAAATATGCTAGATTTCGTGAATTGCTCATCGCTATTCGCAGTAATTCATCTTTAACTCAAACGCAATTAGCCGAAAGGTTGGGAAAACCGCAGTCTTTTGTATCAAAATATGAAAGCGGTGAAAGACGCTTGGATTTTATCGAGGTCTTGGAATTAGCGGAATGCCTGAATTTTGATGTCGGCAATTTAGCGGATGTTATTGAAAATGCCGACGGCATAAATCTTCTCAGAGATTGGCAAATATCGTCAAAGCAAATCTCGTCGTTGATAAATCAAAATCCGAGTTTGCGCGGAATGCTTCTGGGTTATATTGCCGAACTCAAATTAAAAGAGCTAATCAGCGTTCTGCCGGATATCTCTTACACCTACAAATTCGATGACCACGACCGTAAAAAGAAAGGCGATTTATACATTATTTATAAGGGAAAAGCGTTTGACGTTGAATCGAAATCCTTGCAGACAAACACAATAAAATTTGACGAAGCGACTAAAGGTTGGACGGCTAAAGTTCAGGTTGATGCCAGTGACCGGAGAAATGTCCGTTTATCATCAGGGAAAATCTTAAATACAACTCTTCTGCTGCGTGGCGAGTTTGATATTTTGGCAGTAAATTGTTTCGGATTCGGCGGCGAGTGGAAATTTCTCTTTGCCAAAAATACCGATTTGCCTTCCTCAACATTTAAAAAATACGAAGAATCAGACCGTCAAGAATTGATTGCAAGTCTGGTGTCGGTTTCTTTGCCGGTCAAACCACCGTTCTATGAGAGTTTGAAAGACTTACTTAATTCGATGATTGACGAAGGATTAGGAGCAATGCCGGATGAATCACTTTTTAACAAAAACTAAAAAATAAGAATGATTTTTTCGGGCGTGTTTTTGTGCGATAAGGCGACTAACTGAAGGACGATTATTTCTGACAACAACGAACAAATCTTTCGTGTAAAATCCTAATTGCTCATATTTATTAATGATTTCGACGTGCGTTAACCACTGTTTGCCAGCACTTACTTCGTCTTGACATTTAACAATCAAAACGCCGCTTTTTTTCAGTACTCGAAACGCCTCTTTGCCCGCTTTGAAATATATATCCGTGACGGCTGCATGCCATTTTTTTGTGCCGGTGTTTTCCGCATCTTCATTAATTTCGTTTCCATTTGAATAGGCTTCGGCAAAAGCGGAATGAGTTCCCGACGCGGCTTTATGTTCAGAAGTCCGGCGATAGAAACCTTCCATATACGGCGGGTCTAAAACTACACAATCTATTGCATCGTCGGCATAAGGTAAGTTTCGGCAATCCGTTCCCGTCGAAATATCCGTTGAAAGCAATTGGTAATCTTCTTTCGGGACATTTTGCCAAAAGACTCCATTGCCCCAGGTTACATCGGCAATTAAACTGCCTTTCGGAACGTGCAGTTTTAAGATTTTCGGAAAAACTTCGGCGTTTCCGTCTAAATACGCCGACAGGGTTAGGTTAGAGGTAGAACTGCCGCCCTGCACTCGCTTACCTTTTTTGACTTTTTTCGTCGAAATTATAGTTTCTTGCTTTATTGCAATCATTAGAATATCCTAAAACAGGATTATAGATATATTATAGTTTTTTCGCAAATGTGCTGTATTTGATACAAAGACAAAATCACGCGCACAAACAATAAAATAGTGCTGATTACTGAATTGTAATTTAATGTCCGTTTGTTACTTAAAACTTCGAGCCAATATCGAAATGGACGGCGACATTACGCTTGCGGAACGCGAAGTGAACGCGCTGTTTGATAATATTTGCGTGGTTGACAGGCAAAATATAAAGAAAGCGCAAAAACGCCTTCGACTTTCGGAAAGATTTTTAACATCGCACACGCGCCAAAAAGAGATAGTCGGATTTCTGGGAATGAATCCGAAAGTCTGCGTAACGGAGATTATTAAACAATTAAGTTTTGTTCAAGAAGTTTGGCTTGAAGAAAGTCAGGCGACAGAAATTGCGAAAGATGTTTTTGCTTCTTCAGCCGATGATTTTGTTTGCGCTGTTCCTTTTTTGGCAATGTCCGAATTTTTGACTTACGCCAATGAGGAACGAATAAACACCGATTTTATCAAAGAGATTCTGCGAGTTCTGACGCTTGAAGCTGAAAATCCGAAAATCAGCCGTTTAATTACACGCGCCAACACTTCCGCGCCGCACGTTCACGGTTTACACGCTTATAAAGCGAAATTCTTTCCGCGTTTTGTTCGTTCGTTGATTGTGTCGGAAACTTCACCGGAAAATCAAAGCGAACAAATCGTTTTAGACCCGTTTGTCGGAAGCGGCACGGCGGCAATCGAAGCAGCTTTACTCGGATTTCGCGCCGTCGGAATTGATATTGACAAACTTTCGTTGATTTCCGAAAGCAAAGTAAATCTTTTGGAAAACTCTTTCGATTCTTTGCAAAAGAGTGCGATTCAAATTTATGAAAACGGAACGAAGAAGAACGGCGAATATGTTTTGCCGATTTGGATGAGCCGAAAATTTGAACGCCACAATATCTTAGACGAAAAGCGGCAATACGAACGGCAAATTACCGTCTGGACTGAAAAAGTTAATAATTTGGACGCGAATAAAAGTCTTTTTCAAATCGCCCTCAGCGACGCTTTGACCAGAAAATTTAATGTCCGAATGATGGGAACGGGCGTTGGCAGATTCGCGCTCGAAATTCAAAAAACGGATATTGATAAACTCGTCGAAAAAAACATCAAATTTATCCTGAAGTGTTCGCAAATCGTTGAATTATTAAAATGTGTTTATCAAACCAAAATGCAAACTCCGACTTTTATCAATGGAACGGCAACAAAAATCGATTTGCCTAATGAAAGTGCTGATTTTATCATCACATCGCCGCCGTATTTGCCCGCTTCAATCGGCAGAGAAAATTATTTAATCGGTAAATCAATCAGCTTAACCGCGCTGAATTTAATGAGTGAAACGGAAATCGGTTTGGCGGAGAAACAAAGCGTCGGTTCGATGAAAAATCAAAACGGAAACTCCGGCGGTTTGCCGAGAGCCGTCTACGAATTGCATAATTGGCTTTTCAAAGATGAACTCCGCACCATCAAAGCGCAGCCGACTTTGGCTTATTACCAAGACCTCAAAAAGTCCTTGCAGGAAAGTCATCGAGTTTTGAAACACAATGGAAAAGCCGTTTTTATTATCGGAAAGGAGACAGTTTTTTATTCCTATAAAACGCGAGAAGTTTTGTATCGCGTTTTGTGCGATGAAATTTTCAAGGAAATAGCTCAAAAAGTCGGATTTGAAATTAGTGAAATGATTGATATTGAATTAGACAAAAAGAATAAAAACGCTCGACCTCGTTCATTAGATAAGTTTTTTGAAACTGCAATTATTTTGAGAAAGGATTAGAATGAAAGAGAAGTCAAAAAGGGAAGTTTTTTTATGACGGACGAAACAAAAGAAAAAGAAGAAAGCAGTTTGGGCGAAAATCTATCCGCCGTCGGACAAATGATTATCGGCGAAATCGAAGCGGTCGGCGGAATTTTGACGGGCGACCCGGTAACTCGGGCGGAAGGCGAATTTAATGTCGAAGTCGGCAGTTTGCATCAGGAAAGCAATAAAGCTCTAACCGCCATCGAAAATAACGAAGAAGTTAGTCGGGAAGAATTAAATGAATCCGGTAAAGAAAAAGACATAGAGTGAGCTATTCAGATTAACTTTTTTTGTTTTATTTTGACTCCTCCTCAGGTAAATTTAATTCTTTGAGGGAAAAATAATTCAGATAATCAGGATCTGTTCCGCTGGCAATTCTGGTATAACCGGGAGTTAATTCGTTCGCCTGCACGTCTTCAATATATTTATAGTTATTGGCTGAACTTCTCTGCTGAGCCTTTGCGATGTCAATAACATCGCTGTAACGCAAACGGCTTCCTTTTTCGCGCGCTTTTGCCGTAATATACCGCACCTTTTGGTTTTCTTTATCAAAAGCTACAATCAAGTGGGAATAATGAGGGTCGTTGTTTAAAGCCCAAATTTCTTGCTGTTTTCTCTCCTCTCTTTCTAACTTTCCGATTTCATTTAGGCGTTTAATTGTATCTTCTTTATTCATACCAATTCTAATACCTAAAATGTCTGAACCCGATTGAGTTTTCGACGAGTTAGGGCAGCCGAAAGTAATCAAACACAACAATAACAAAGTCAGTAAATTTTTTAGCATAAAATTTCCTCATTCTTTCATTTCATTTTCGTGAAATTATACTACATTTTAATTTGAAAATAACAAATTGATTTGAAATCTTTAAAAGAAGGCGACTCAGCAAGACGAGATGATTGCTGAGTCGCTTTCCTTATTGACTTTGATACATTCCTTGTATCGCGTAACACTTCCTCGGCGTGGTCAGAGCTACAAGTCATTAAGTTGTATTTATCTTGCAACGAGTGCGGTTGACGCAGTGAATACTTGAACCGGTCCCAAGTTTAGGTTCACTACTTTTATCAAATAAGTTCCGCCTCGTGTTACCGGCATTTCAACTAATGCCGAACCATTTGAAGCATCGCTGATTCCGAGTATTGAACCTGACGGATCAACAACTACAAGTCGTATCGGGGCATCGGATTCGGCAATAACCGAAATCGCCGTCGCGCCTTCTTCGACATTGACACTCTGGAGCAATTCGCTTCCCGCGTTTACCGTGCCGGTGCTGCTGGTCGTTTTTCCGGGTCCTGAAAAAGGAGTCGAATTTGTGCTGGCACTTTCCAGCGTAAAGCCGTCAACATAAACCGAACCGATAATGTTTCTTAATTCAAGCGTATGCGAACCGGTCGTCAATCCGTCAAATTTCGCATTGTAGCCAAATTCCGGCGAACGCATTGAACCCTGTGTTCCCTTAAAGCTGATAATACCTTTTGAAACGCCGTCCAATACTATTTCGGCACTTCCGCCTTTCGTACTCTTTGCGTAATTATAAGTGATAGAACCTTTTTGACCCGTTACATCAAATGCTAAACGAGCAAAGTGTGTTGTATCCTTACTGTTATTGAGTCGGAAGTGTCCGGCACTCGCCTTTGCATCGTTGATAAGATGCCAGCCGTTTGAATAAGCGATACGCGAATCATCGTCTTCAATCTGTGTTGTCGTTACGGTTGTTACTGGGTCGTAGGCGCGGAATAATCCGAGACCGCTCGATTGTCTGAGAATCAAAGCCCGTCTTGCGCCGTCATTATCAAAACGGGTGTTAAATTGACCATCGCTGTTTTTGTCAACGCCTTGTTTGCAGGCATCTGTTATACAACCATCAGCCAAAGCTGCAACGGCGCGACCTTGTTTGTCAACTTCCACATCGTTGAAGTCGAGCAGATTTCGAGTTCCCGAAGGACAAGTTGTACCGTTTGTGCAGACAACGCCGCGTTGAACCGGATCGTTCGGAGTAGCGTTAACCGTTACCCAGGTTTTGCCGCCGTCGTATGTTGTTGATATATAAGCATACCAAACAGCGCTTACATAAGGTGATGTCTGGTCAGTTCCGGTAGCGGCAGAACCTGCCGTCGTTGTACCAAGGAAAAAGAATGCCGCACGGTCCGGGTCGCCAGCCGTAGCAGCCGGAAATACAGTGTTATTGATGCCTTGGTAAAAACCTACATTTTGATCATTTTCAAACGTTTTACCTTTATCATGCGAAACGGCAATGCGTGGTGTTCCGTCTCCATTGGCATAACCGACATAGATTGTTCCATCCGAACCAATACCAACTGATGGATCGGTTCTTCCTGATTTGCTGCCAGGAATTTTACGAATAGTCCATGTTAAACCGTTATCTTCCGATACAGCCACGGCTTGCTGACCGCCGCATCCTTTATTGGGAACATAAACAGTTCCGTCAGGAGCGACTTTAATGTGACCGTGAAGTCCGCCGCATTGTGTAAGGTCATACAT
>MWZA01000214.1 GCA_002050455.1 Acidobacteria bacterium 5-1
CAATGTAATACCGTCCGCGCCGGTTAACGTGATGCCGTCCGCACCTGTCAGTGTAATACCGCTTGATCTAACTACGTTTATTCCTGCGTGAACCGCGCTTATCGTAAATGTATAAAGTAAAATAAAACAAATTATTTTTTTTATAATCATAATTTAGGGTTAAATTTCTAAACTCTTTCAAAATTACCAAAAGCATAAACTGCTGTTTGTATTAAATTCAATATTATTTCAATATTATAATGTATCACAAACGGACAAACGTAATCAAAATTGATTTGTCTACTGGTTTAGTTTGCAATTGATATTCTTTAATTTCAATCGGTGAAATCAATACATCATATATTATTTTAAAGCGGTTGGGAAATTCTCGATGCTCAAAAGACGAACTTGAATAAGTTTTTCAATCTTATTTGAGAAACTCAAGTTTTCCTCAAGTGATAAAAATTAAAATCGGTTTTATTATGCTGATGAACTATTCATTCAACAAAAACTTTGATTATAACGACGAATCAGCAAGTTTTGATTTCGTTTCATCGCCGACGGTTTCCGATTATGGTAAGGTCAATGACGGCGAAGTTCGGATAATTTCTGAAAAAATTCGCATTCCGAACCTTAAACAACACCTTATTCGTCCGCGACTGAGCGAAATTCTGGGGAAATTTTGCGAGCAATTCGGGACCACGCTGATAACCGGACGCGCCGGAACGGGAAAAACAACTTTGGCAATGAATTTTGCTGATGGTTATCAACAAGCCGCTTGGTTTCGCGTCGAAGCCTCGGATTTTAACTGGCAAACATTTTCGCGCTATTTTCTGGCGAGCTTTAACGAGCCTTTGCTTGAATTTATCAACGATATTCCTAAGCGAGAGAGTTTAGAGGCAAATGTTCTTCAGTTTTTGGAAATCCTTTTTTCCGAAATTGAAACAATTTCCAAAAATAAATCTATTTTAATTGTGCTGGACGATTTGCACTGTGTTTTCGATGCCGAATGGTTTGAAACCTTTTTAAAAGGATTGTGTTCCTACGACGCGCCAAATGTTCATATTTTGTTATTATCCCGCACGACACCGCCGTTTCCGCTTTGGCGACTTCGCTCTAAACAAAAATTGGGCGTTTTGGACGAAAATCTTTTATTGTTCACAATCGAAGAAACGAAAGAATTTTTGAAAAATTACGGTGTGGCAGAACATAAAGCGAATTTGTTTCATAAAGCATCTTACGGCAGAATTTCCAAAATCTTGGAACTCTCGGAATTGATTTTGATACACGATACCGCCGATTAAAATTTAATTTTGCCCTTCGTGGCTTCTTATGAAAAGAAGTTTTTATGCCTGATGGAAACATCGGGCTTTTTTATTTCTTAAATTTCTCGAAAATCTTCGGCAATTATGACATAATGTTTTCCCAAACAACTCAGAGAATGTAATTTACCAAAAGAGTTAATGCCGAAACCGAATTTTTTTCTAAAAACAAAATTATTACCGCCGCGAGCAGTTGTCGAACTTCTCACCAGACCGCGCCTTATAAAAAAGTTGGAGGAAAATTTCAATGCGCCGATGACAATGGTGGCGGCTGACGCGGGCTGCGGTAAAACTACGCTGATTGCGGATTTTGTTCGCAGTCAATCGCGTGAAACGGTTTGGTATCAGCTTGACCATACGGACGCTGACCCGTTTGTGTTTTTAGGTTATATCACGCACGGTATCAAAAATTTCGCACCCGATTTCGGTGAAACGATTCTCCCTTATCTGTCTGAAGCTAATGAGGATTTAATGCGTTTTCCCGAACGTGCTGTTGATTTACTTCTTAACGAAATTCTTGAATCAATCGAACAGCCGTTTATCTTAGTTTTGGATGATTATCATCACATCGGGCGCGAAACGATTGTGCATAAACTCGTTGACCGCCTTCTGCAATATTCTTCCGATATGATGCATTTGATAATCACGACCCGGGATTTGCCGCCGCTGGCGATTATGCGCCGCCGAATTCAATCGCGGGCTTTAGTTCTCACGCGCGAAGATTTGCTTTTTAACGATGAAGAAGTCCGCCAACTCTTTCGGCAAACTTTGAATGTTGAATTAAAAGACAAGGAAATAGCTGAATACCGCGAAAGAACGCACGGTTGGATTACGGCTTTGCAACTCGTTCGGCAAGTCGCCGAACAGGAAATTTATGCCCATTCTGAAACGCCGACACTTGATTTAACGCTTATTTTGCAGCAATCGGAAAAAGATATTTTCGATTACTTCGCCGAAGAAGTTTTTTCGCGTGAAACCGAAGAAATTCAAACGCTCCTTCTTCATTTAGCCTTACTCGAAACTTTGCCCTTAGATATTTGCAGCCGCCTTTATCCCGATATGCGTTGCGGGGCAATGTTGCCGGAACTTGCTCAAAAAAATGTCTTTTTAACCGTTGTCAGCGATGCCAATTCGACGGAAGAATACCGTTTTCATCCGCTTTTCCGTGATTTTCTTTTGCGCCGCTTGCGCT
Source organism: Acidobacteria bacterium 5-1 (assembly GCA_002050455.1). Lineage (GTDB taxonomy): Bacteria > Acidobacteriota > Blastocatellia > Pyrinomonadales > Pyrinomonadaceae. The sequence continues at coordinate 2,494 of MWZA01000214.1, forward strand.
CGGAGGTCGGTCGCAGCCAAATTGCCGCGCAAAGAAATCGGATTGCCGGATTTTTTCTCGAAAAAAACCAATGGGAAAAAGCCATTTCCTATCTTTTGGAAGCGGAAAATTTTAAAAAAGCCGCGCAAATTATTGCCGAAAAAGGCGGAGAATGGATTGCAAGCGGCGCTTTTACTTCATTAGGTATATTTGTCGAAAAAATTTCTTTAGAGATTTTAGAAGAATTTCCCCGTTCATTGCTCCATAAAGCGGAAATTGCGCGTCTGCAAGGTGAACTTGAAAAATCTTCAAATCTACTACATCGCGCCGTCAAACTTCTACATCGAGAGAAGGATGAAGTTGGCGAAGCCGAAGCGTTACACTCACTAGCGAGTCTGGCACGGCGTAAAAGCAAATGTTCCGAAGCATTTGAATATCTAGAAAGGGCGGAAAAACTCGTCGAAGAGAATTCGGAAACTTTTCTGAAATGCGCTAATACGCGCGGTCTTTGTCTGATTGCACAAGGCGCGTGGACGGCGGCGGAACAGCAATTTCGGTTTGCCTTGGAACTTGCTGAAAAACAGTCAAGTGAAAATTCGATCCGCTTGATTACTCATAATTTAGCACTTCCCGCCGGATTTCGCGGCGATTTTGGTGAAGCATTGCGCTGGCTCAAACGAATTTTCCGGGACGACCAACCCGACAAACAACTTCCGCAAGAAGCCATCGGACATTTAAACATGGCGCGTCTGCATCTTTATCGCGGCGAATTTGATGAAACTGAAAAGCACTTGGAACGCGCGCTCGAACTTTGCCAACTTTATAATTTAAAATCTTTGCGAGGTGAAATTTTTGAGGCTTACGGCAATTTTTACCGCGATAAACAGGATTTCGTCCACGCCGCCGAATTTTATGAGCGTGCGCTGAAGGCTTATGACGAGGCGGAAATAAATCTTGCCATCCGCGAGATTGACGAGGAACGAGCAAAATTTTATTTGCTTCGCGGCGATGTGGTCAAAGCTCGCGGAATATTGGAAAATCTGCTTGCAGCGCGGAAAAAATTAAACAATGAAATTGGCACTAAATCCGTTCAAGTTAGTTTGTGCCGGGTGCGTTTGGCGCAGGGCAAAATCGATAATTCGGCGGAAGAATTAAAAGAAATCATTGACTTTTATCATCAACAAAATCTCTATTATGACGAGGCTTTGGCTTCGCTGCTGCTCGCACAAGTTTATTTTGCGGCGAAAAATCACAAGGAAATGTTGCCGCCTTTACAGAGAGCTTTGGATTTAAGCTCGCGGTTCGATTACGAATATTGGCTGCGGACGGAAATTCAAATAAATCCGAATCTATTTGCCGATGAAGAAGTCATTGAAAAATTATCGCTTGATTTGCGCGAATCTTTGACAACTCCGGCTAAAACCATAGCAAAAGTGCCAGCTGCAGCCCAAGAAGTGCTGCCAACCGTAACCGATTTGACAATAAAATTGCTTGGTCCGGTAGATATTTTCCGCGATAAATCGAAACCGTTTGCGCCTGATGCGTGGACGACGCGGCGGGCGCGGGATATTTTCTGTTATATTGCGACGAGTTCTTATCGGCGCGTCGAAAAAGATGTTTTAATTGATGCTTTCTGGGGCGAGGAAGATTTGAAAACCATCGAGAAAAACTTTCATCCAACGATTTCACACATTCGCAAAGCCTTAAACAGCCGCCAGGCGTTCAAGCAAAATTTTCTCGTCTTCCGCGACGGCGCATATCAGCTAAATCCCGCACTCGTCTATTCGATTGACACGGAAGATTTTGAAAATTATGTAACGGTAGCCGAAAAAGCCAAGCGCGAAAAGGACGCGAAAGGTTTTCGTGAAAATCTGGAAGCCGCACACACACTCTATCGCGGCGAATTTATGGCGGGCGTGTATGACGATTGGGCGGAAGAGCGACGAATTTATTACGCCAAACAAAATATGCGGATTCTGAGCGGTTTAGCAAAACTTGCTTTTAGCGAAAAAAGTTGGTCAAGTGCGATGAAGTTTGCTGACGAAATTTTGCAAGCCGACCCATTCCGCGAAGACGTGCATCGTCTTGTGATGAAAATTTTAGCCGCGCAAGGCAAACCTGCCGCCGTTAGAGAACAATTTAAAACCTTACAAGAACTTTTGAAAAAAGAACTTGGTGTTTTGCCCGCCCCGGAAACACGCCGAACTTTTCAGGAACTTTTTAAATAAAGTTTTGTAATTCAGTAAAAGTTGTTTATGTTTCTTTTCATCTTTGCGGGAAATTAAAACCCTCATGAATTTTATAATCTTTTTCAAATCTGCTTTAATCTGACAAAATAGAATCGAATATGAAACGAGCAATAAAATCGCCTGTCGGCACAAAATTAACTTGTAAAAACTGGCTGGCGGAAGCCGCGTATCGAATGATTCAAAACAATCTCGACCCCGAAGTTGCGTTTGACCCTGATAATCTGATCGTCTACGGCGGACGCGGACGAGCGGCGCGAAATTGGGAATGTTTTGACGCGATTTTAGAGAGTTTGAAAAAGCTCGAAGCGGACGAAACGCTTCTTGTGCAATCGGGAAAACCTGTCGCTGTTTTCAAAACTCACGCGGACGCGCCGCGAGTTCTGCTGGCAAACTCAAACATTGTTCCGCATTGGGCGACACAGGAAAACTTTGATAAATATGAGCGCGAAGGCTTGATAATGTATGGGCAAATGACGGCGGGAAGTTGGATTTATATTGGAACTCAGGGAATTTTGCAAGGCACTTACGAAACTTTCGGCTCGCTCGCCCGGCAAAACGCTTGGGGAACGCTCGCCGGAAAGTTTGTTTTAACTGCGGGCTTAGGCGAAATGGGCGGAGCGCAGGCGCAAGCCATCACATTCAACGGCGGTGTCGGTTTATTAATTGAAGTTGATAAATGGCGGATTGATAGGCGTTTGCAATTAAAACAGGTTGATTTAGCAACCGAAAGTCTTGACGAAGCGTTGCAACTGGTCAAAGAATTTACCGACAAAAAAGAAGCGAAATCAATCGCGCTTTTGGGAAATGCGGCGGAAATCCATTGGCAAATTCTTGAAAAAAATATAATTCCCGATGTCGTTACCGACCAAACTTCCGCACACGATGTTCTTTACGGCTACATTCCGGTTGGTTTATCAGTCGAAGAAGCAAAAGTTTTGCGCGAATTAAATCAAGCCGAATACGAAAAACGCGCAATGGATTCGATGGCGCGGCACGTGCGTGCAATGCTCAATTTTCAGCGAAAGGGCGCAATTGTTTTTGATTACGGCAACAATCTGCGCCAACGCGCGAAAGATGACGGCGTGGAAAATGCTTTTGATTATCCGGGTTTTGTTCCCGCGTATATTCGTCCGCTTTTCTGTGAAGGCAAAGGTCCGTTTCGCTGGGTTGCACTTTCCGGCGACGCGGAAGATATTTACAAAACCGACGAAGCAATTATGAATCTGTTTCCCGAAAACGACCATTTGACGCGCTGGCTGACGATGGCGCAGGAAAATGTCGAATTTCAAGGCTTGCCCGCACGAATCTGCTGGCTTGGCTACGGCGAACGCGCGAAAGCCGGACTCAAATTAAACGAAATGGTGGCAAGCGGCGAATTAGAAGCGCCGATTGTTATCGGCAGAGACCATCTCGATTGCGGTTCAGTCGCTTCGCCCAACCGCGAAACCGAAGCAATGAAAGACGGCTCAGACGCGATTGCCGATTGGGTTTATTTGAACGCTTTGATAAACGCCGTTGGCGGTGCAACATGGGTTTCTCTTCATCATGGCGGAGGAGTCGGCATCGGTTACAGCTTACACGCCGGACAAGTCATCGTCGCCGACGGCACGCCCGAAGCGGCTCGAAGAATCGAAAGAGTTTTAACGACCGATCCGGGAATGGGCGTTATTCGCCACGTGGATGCGGGTTATGAGGAAGCGATTGAATTTGCGAAAGAGAATGATGTTAAAATTCCAATGATGAAATAAAAAATGGTTTCTTTAAGAATCGAAGTAAAACCTTTTACCCGTAAAAGAAAAACCGTGAAGTGTTAACACTTCACGGTTTTTACAACTACACAATCGGAGATAAATTAATATCTCTTGATTCTGACATATTTTTTCTTCTTCTTTTTAAGTTTATAGGTGTAAAGAGCCGAACCACCTAAACCGGTGGCTCCACCGATAAAAGCACCCTTTTTGCCGCCGATAAGACCGCCGAGTATTGCGCCTGCACCTGTTCCGACAGCCATATTAACTCGATTGCGGTGACGACGATAAAAACTCGGTTTCTTGGTTCTGACATAACGCACACGCCCATTTCTATCAACAACGCGTCTGGCGTAAATTTTTTGAGCTTCAGCCGTAACCGGTAGCATAAGCGGCATTAATCCGACAACTAATGCCATCATAATAAATGTAATTAAATATTTTCTCATTTTCCTACTTCTCCAGTTATGAATTTTTTTATTGCAAAATCAACCTTTGCTTAATTATTACAATATAAAACTACAAGCAATTACGATGCCACTATTGGGGGCTTAAATATGATAGGCTTTGTCTCTATCTAGAATGATTTTGTAACTATTTCGTGCAGAGAGTGTTCTATTTGGTGCTGAATTTAACAACCGATACAGAAATGGGCACTCGGCGATACGTTGACGCGGGTTATACGGAAGCAATTGAATTGCTAAGGAGAATAATGTGAAAGTGCCGATGCTAAAATAATTTTGCAGAAACTATACTGATTAAGAATTTTGTTTGTAAATCCTAATAAATATTTCTTTTATGTTTCACGTCTGTATGGCTTTTCCAATAATAAGGATTTTCATTACTTTCCCACCAAGCCAAGGGTAAAGTTCAATTCCATAACTTGGCGTGATAATTTTCATTTTGTGGAAATTTGGATATTTCGCAGTTATGATTTTTCTATACCCGTTAACATCTTTAGGAATTTTAGCAGAACCTATTTGTTGGCATAACAACTTACAAATTACATCAATTTGAGAACAGAAAATCAAAAGAATCCTAGCAAATTCAATTGAATATGTTTTGTAATTACTTAAGATTGGTTCAACATATCGAGTTGTATCTTCTAACGATAATCCAAGAGCTTTAAAGTGTTGCCAATAATGAAATGCCATAAAACAGAGTTTAATTTATTTTGTAGATTAAATCACTCATTACTAACGTGCTTAGTTATCAAAAGATCTATAACTTCTTACAGTCGAATTTTAGCCTTTTATATTAAAATCGCAAACGAGGTGAAATTATGACATCGGAAGAAGTTTTGTTGGAAAAATTTAAAGTTTTGCCCGTTAATCGTCAGCAGGAGTTGTTAGACTTTGCCGAATTTCTCGAATAAAAAGAAACGGTTAAAAAGCCGCGTCGTTCTTTAAAGGGCACATTAGCGAATTTGAACGTCAATATCACCGAAGAAGATATTCGAGAAGCACGAAATGAAATGTGGCGCGGTTACACAAAGGACACGGAAAATGAGAAGTAATTTATGGACGACGTTGTAGTTGATACTCACACGGCGATTTGGTATTTCGCCGACCCGACTCAATTATCTAAACCTGCCGAAACGGCGATAGACATTGCGGAAGCAAACGGCACGATTTATGTTTTTTCAATCATAATCGTCGAACTCATTTATCTGACTGAAAAAAGTAAAATTTCAAAAGATGTTTTGGATTTGCTTCGCGATGCGTTGGATGACTCGACAACCGCGTTCCGGTTAATTGAAATGAGTCGTGAAATTGCAGACAAAGTTGAAAACATTTCACGTTCGATCGTATCCGATATGCCCGACCGAATTCTTGCGGCAACCGCTCTCCATCTGAATTTACCGCTTGTTACCAAAGACCACAAAATTCAGGCTTTACAATCAATCCAAACAATTTGGTAAGAATCAAGGATGATAATCGAAAATTTACAATTGCAAACTTATTAACCTGAGTTCGAGATAAGAATTAGATAAAAATCGGCTCTAATTGCCAATTCTTATTCAAATTCAATGATGGCTTTTTTTCTCTGAAGCTATAAGCAATCAATCCCGACGCGACGTTTCCTAG
>MWZA01000006.1 GCA_002050455.1 Acidobacteria bacterium 5-1
GGACGCACTTAAAAAAATTGCAGCGAAGAACGATTTGTTTTTCAAAGAGCAAGAAAATGCTGGAAGCCGTCGTGAAACTTTATGTTCATCAGATAAATTCTTCCAGCATCTCTTTTGTTACATGACCGTTTTTTTCAATGCGAGGTAAATGTAATTTCTTTATTTAGTTGCCCAAGCCGCGTAAATTTTGTATAAATATCTAGGATTTAATTTTATCATTGTCGGTTCGGGTTTGTTGTCTTGTATTCTCTCAAAATTGCTGAAGATTGTGGATTTTTCCAAATGTCTTATTTAATTTATATACAGGGCTTTCTCAAAAGTCGGGAATTTGGCAGCAAAACTATAAACTATAAACTTTTAACTGATTTGCAAAGACAGATTGTTTTTCGGCAAATTAGTTGAGAGTTGAGAGTCTAGAGTTTATAGTTTTGCTCCTGACATTTTGAGAAAGTCCTAATATAATTAGCGGCAATTATCATTTTCCAAATGGAATTTCGGGAGAAAATTCGATAATCTTACAGGGAAAGATAATTTATCAGTCTAAATCGGAAATGATGGTGTCGAGACAATCGAAAATCAACCACTTAACCGCAGACTGAATAAAAGGTTTTGGAAAACAGTGTGGAACAAGCAAATAATCAGCCAATTCTGTTTGCCTTCGGAGTAAATCACAAAACTGCTTCGATTCAGGTCAGAGAAAAAATTTACGTTCAAGAAAATGAAATATCTGAGTTGTTAGCAAAACTCAGGGAAACGCTCTCCGAATGTATGATTTTATCCACCTGCAATCGGACGGAAATTTACGGCGTTTGTCCGATGGGCGAAGTTGATTTTGATTATTACAAAAATCTGCTGATTGATTTTAAGAACGCCTCGGAAACCGTCAAAAAAGAAGATTTTTTCTCGTTTGTTTCCTGTGCCGCTTGCCAGCAGATGTTTCAGGTTGCAACCAGCGTTGATTCAAAAATAATCGGTGACACGCAAATTCTGCAACAACTCAGACGCTCATATTTATTAGCCAAAGACGCAGACTATACCGACAAAATTCTTAATCAGCTTTTACAACGCTCTCTGAAAATCGGCAAACAAACTTATACGCAAACTTCAATTCATAAAGGCGCGGTTTCTATTAGTCTGGCAGCGGTTGATCTGGCTTTGAAAACTTACGGTTCGCTCAACGACAAAATCATTTTGATTATCGGCGCGGGAGAAACGGCGCGGTTGACCGCCGAATGTCTTTTAAAAAAGAACGTCGGCAAAATTCTGGTAACAAACCGGACAAAAGAGAACGCCAAAGAATTTTTAGACAAACTGCATAAATCCTATGAATTTGAAAGCGAGATAATTGATTTTGAAAACTTCCGTGAATGTCTGAACCAAACCGATATTGTTATCAGTTCGACGAGTTCGCCTGATTACATTTTATTTCCGCAGGATTTTGAGCGACAGAGCAGAAAAATTTTGCTGATTGACATTGCTTTGCCGCGCGACATCGCTCCCGAAGTCGCCGAAAACAAGTTTGTTTCGCTTAAAAACATTGACGATTTACAATCGGTTGTGGACAAAAATTTCAAAAAGCGAATGGCGGAAATGGTAAAAGTCAAAAAAATCATTTACCGTGAAATGGGCGATTTTCTAGTCTGGTATTATTCGCTTCCGCTTTTGCCTGCATCATTTAAATACGGACAGAGACCTGACAACAAATCAATCGAGGAATTTAAGAAAGTAAAAGAATTTCTGGCGGCAAATGCGGCTTGGTTTCACCGAATGGCGCGGCAAAAGGACGTAAACAGCGAACTCAACGAGCATAAAAATTTTGTGAGGCATCTTTACGCGATGAAAAAAACCGCGTTGGGAGAAGTTGTTGAAAAATAAACTCGTTTTAGGTTCGCGCGGCAGTCAACTTGCGCTTTGGCAAACACGGTTTGTCGCTCAATTGCTGCAATCAGTTTTTCCGCTCCTCGATTTGGAAATAAAAACTATCGAAACAACGGGCGACGCGCTGCTCGAAACCGCGCTTTCGAAAATCGGCGACAAAGGTTTATTCACTAAACAAATTGAAGAAGAGCTGTTGAACGGCGAAATAGATCTAGCCGTTCACAGCCTCAAAGATTTGCCGACGACTTTGCCCGACGGCTTAAAAATTGGCGCAGTAACGATGCGTGAAATTCCCAACGACGTTTTAATTTCCACAAAATTTTCTTCGATAGACGATTTGCCGCGAGGCGCAAGCGTGGCAACAGGAAGTTTGCGGCGCAAAAGCCAATTGCTGGCGTATCGTGCGGATTTGCGAATAGTTGAAATCAGAGGAAATGTGCCGACACGCATCAGAAAGATGGAAGAAGCCAACCTTGACGCGATGATTCTTGCTTTTGCGGGCGTTCACCGGCTCGGAATGGATTCATTTATCAAACAGCAAATTCCGTTTGAGATCATGCTGCCCGCCGTCGCACAAGGCGTTATCGGTATTGAAATCAGGGAAAAAGACGCGGAAACCGAAGAGTTTTTAAGACTGATAAATGACGAGATGACGGAAATTTGCGTTTTAGCGGAGCGAAGTTTTTTGCGAACTTTAGAAGGCGGCTGCCAAGTTCCAATCGGCGGACACGCGATTTTAAACGACGATGAAATAACCCTGCAAGGTTTTGTCGGAAATATGGATGGAAGCGCGACGATGCGCGATTCAATTACAGGAAATCGAAATGACGCGGTTGAATTAGGAATAAAATTGGCGGAAAGAATGATTGAAAACGGCGCGAATAATCTGCTAACCGAAACGCGACGCGAGGCGGAAAAGTCGCATAAGAAAGTGGTTTGAAAATGGAAACAGAAATTTTAGTTGTCCGCGATTACGATTATTTTAGTTCGATTTTGACCGAACAAGGGTTTTCGGTTATCAATTTCCCGACCATCAAAACCGAAAAAATCATCGATTGTGCGGAGTTAGATAAAATTATTTCGGAAATCGAAACTTTCGACGGGATTTTTATCACAAGTCCAAATGCCGCCGAACCTTTTTTGGAGAGATTTAAAAAAACGTGGGAAAATTATCGCGGCAAAATCTATGTTTTAGGTCAAAGAACAAATGAATTGTTCAAAACGGCGGGAATCGAAACATTTTCTAGCAAAGACACAAAAAACGCCGCCGAATTGTTGGACTCGATACCGAAAAATGAATTGGAAAGCAAAAAGTTTCTTTACCTGCGCGGCAATCGAAGTTTGCGAATTATTCCCGAAATGCTTAGAGATTTTGCAGAAGTTAAAGAGTTGATTGTTTATAAAACGGCGGCAACACCGACGAATGAAAAACAATCTGATAAAATTAAAGAAAAGTTGAGAAACAAAAAAATCGCCGCAATCTGTTTTTTCAGTCCGTCGGGTGTGCAAGGATTTTTGGAGAATTTCGCGGAATTTGAGCAAAGCACAATTAAAATCGCGGCAATTGGCAAAACAACCGCGAGATACATCGAAGATAAAAATTTGCGGATTGATTTTATTGCCGAAAATCCGGTAACGAAGGATTTTGCAAACGGTTTGGTAAATTATTTGAGGAGAGAAATTGAATAAAGATTTTTTATTTTTAAGAGCGTGCCGAAGAGAGCAAACGAGGCGAACGCCAGTTTGGATTATGCGCCAAGCGGGACGTTATTTGCCAGAATATCGCGCAATTCGTGAAAAGGCAGATTTTTTGACTTTATGCAAAACGCCCGAACTTGCATCGGAAGTTACGGTTCAGCCCGTAGATATTATCGGCGTTGACGCGGCGATTTTGTTTTCCGATATTTTGGTTATTCCCGAAGCGATGGGAATGTGCCTTGATGTTGTTGAATCGAAAGGTCCTGTTTTTGAAAACCCGATTAGAAGCGCGGCAGGTGTTGAATCGCTGGCAACCGATGGCGTTGTCGAAAGACTCGATTATGTAATGCAGGCGATAAAAATTACGAAGGAAAAACTCGGCGGCAGAGTTCCGCTTATCGGTTTTTCAGGTGCGCCATGGACGTTGGCGAGTTATATGGTTGAAGGCAAAGGCTCGAAAGATTTTCGCAATATCAAGAGTCTGATTTACAACGAGCCGCGCACGGCGCATAAATTGCTTGAAAAACTTGCCGACACGGTTATCGCGTATCTTAACAAAAAAATCGAATCGGGTTGCGACGCGGTGCAGGTTTTCGATTCGTGGGCGGGAATTTTGTCGCCTTGGGATTTTGAGGAATTTTCGTTTCGCTATTTGAAATACATCTGCGAACAACTAAAAACAAATGGTGCGCCCGTGATTGTTTTTGCCAAAGGCGTGAACAATCTCGAAAAATTAGCGTCGCTTAACTGCAATGTTATCGGCATTGATTGGACAAAAGACATCGGCGAAGCGCGGGCGGAAATCGGCGATAAAAAAGCGTTGCAGGGAAATCTCGACCCGTGCGTTTTGTTTGCGCCGAAGGAAAAAATCAATGCGGAAACTGAACGGATTTTGGAAAGATACGGCAACGGTTCGGGACATATTTTCAATCTCGGACACGGAATTTTGAAACAGACTTCGCCGGAAAATGCGCGGTATTTTGTCGAATGCGTCAAGGAATTGAGCGCGAAATATCACGTTCAAAGCGAGGCAAAATCAGGAAATTATTAACAGGGATGAAGGAGATAGACAGGGATTTAAGAAAGATTTTTGTTTTAATTATCTCCTTATCCTTTTCATCCCTGTTAGTTTTCTCTTGTATTGGTAGTAAAAATGAGCAAAGATTTTAGCGAAATAGACATAAATGTTTTGAAGAAATTCAACCAGCCCGGACCACGATATACTTCGTATCCGACTGCGCCGCTTTTTTCGCCGGAATTTACCGCCGAAGATTTCACTGCAGAAATTATCTCGACAAATTCCGGCGAAAATGCTTCGGATATTTCGCTCTATTTTCACTTTCCGTTTTGCGAATCGCTCTGTTATTTCTGTGGCTGCAATATGATGGTGTCAAAGAACCGCGACCACATCCGCGAATATAATGATTATTTGAAAAGGGAAATAGACAATCTCGCGCCGCAAATTTCAAAAAACCGAAAAGCCGCGCAAATGCACTGGGGCGGCGGCACACCTTCTTATCTCTACCCGCAGGAAATCCGCGACATCGGCGGTTATATTCGCGCGAAGTTTGATTTTGCCGAAGATTTAGAAGCCAGCGTCGAAATTGACCCGCGCGGACTGACGCGCGAACATCTCGAAGCATTCCGCGAAATCGGTTTTAATCGCACGAGTTTCGGTGTTCAGGATTTTAATTTGAAGGTTCAGGAAGCAATTAACCGCGTACAAAGCGAAGAAATAACGCGGCAAACTGTCGAATGGGCGCGTGAACTCGGTTTTGAAAGTATCAATCTTGATTTGATTTACGGTTTGCCGCATCAAACTCTGGAAAGTTTTGCCGTAACGGTTGAAAAAATCATTGACATTTCGCCGAACCGCATCGCCGTTTTCAATTACGCGCACGTTCCGTGGCTCAAAAAACATCAAAATATTATTCCTGACAGTGCATTGCCGTCGCCCGATGAGCGTCTGCAAATTTTGAAAATGACGATTGAAAAATTAATCAGCGCGGGTTATGAATATATCGGAATGGATCATTTTGCAAAGCCGACCGATGAACTCGCCGTCGCGCAAAAGAACAATACTTTATATCGAAATTTTCAAGGTTATTCGACGAAAGCGGGTTGCGATGTTTATGCTTTCGGTCTTTCGGCAATCAGTCAATTTCAGAATATTTACGCGCAAAATCTGAAAAACCTGAAAGATTATTACAAGCGGGTGGAAACAGGTTTTGCGACAACAAATGTCGGTTATCGAATGACCGACGACGACCATATTCGCAAGGAAACGATTATGCAACTTATGTGTCATCTGGCGATTGATAAACGCAGTATCGAAGAAAAATTTAATATCAATTTTGAAGATCATTTTGCCGACAGTATTAAAAAATTAGATGTTTTTATTGCTGACAATTTGCTCGAAAACACGGCGGAAAAAATCAAAATCGTCGGCGCGGGCAAAATGGTTATCCGCAATATTGCTATGTGTTTCGACGCATATTTGGAAAAAATGATAAAGGAAAAACCTGTATTTTCCAAAACGGTTTGACGAAGAAAATTAACATGGATAAAGGGGATAGACAGGGATTTAAAAAAGGATTTAAATATCCCTTTTATCCTCTTCATCCCTGTTAATTTTTCTTTGTTTTACTTGATTTTATGAACGAAAAAATCGGTGTAGTTTTATTAAATCTCGGCGGACCTGATTCGCTCGAAGCGGTCGAGCCGTTTCTTTATAATTTATTCAGCGACCCGGATATTATTAATTTTCCGGGAAGTTTTTTGTTCCGCAAATGGTTGGCGAAATTGATCTCTTCCAAAAGACATCCGCGCATTCAGGAGCAATACAAACAAATCGGCGGAAAATCTCCGCTCAAGGATTTCACGCTCGGACAAGCCAAACTTTTGGAAGAAAAACTGAACGAAAAATTTCCTGCAAAAGTTTATGCCGCAATGCGTTACTGGCATCCGTTCACCGAAGAAGTTTTGGATGAACTTGAAAAAGAAGGCATTAAAAAAGTCATTCTACTGCCGCTTTATCCACAGTATTCCAAAGCGACGACCGAATCGAGCGTTAAAGAATGGAAAAAGCATCTCAAATTGCGTAACAACACCGACATCGAATGGACTTTGGTTGAATATTATTATGATTTTCCGCCGTATATTGATGCCTGCGTCGAGCGCGTCAATCAAGGTTTGGAAAGATTCCCTGCCGACAACCACGACAAAGTTGACATACTTTTTTCGGCGCACGGCACGCCGATGAAACTTGTCCGCGAAGGCGATCCGTATTCCGGTCATATCTGCGAAACCGTCTCAGCGGTAATGAAGCGCGGCGGCTGGACGAATCCGCATCATCTGTGTTTCCAATCGAAAGTCGGACCGCAAAAATGGCTCACGCCGTCCACGCCCGACGCAATTGATGATTTGGCGAAAAAGGGCTCGAAACTGATGCTCGCCGTCCCGATTGCCTTTGCCTCCGACCACCTCGAAACCTTGTTTGAAGTCGGCATCGAATTTCGCCACTTGGCAAAAGAAGCGGGTATTGAACAGTTTGAAGTTACGGAAGGCTTGAATTACTCCGGAAAATTCATTGATGCGCTCGCGCAACTCGTTTTGAACAAGGCGGAAAATTTTGAGCCGAAAAGCGCGTTAGCGAATAATTAAGATTTCGCAGTTTAATTTTATGAAAAGTCCAACTTTAAATTTTCTATTTGGAACTTTGACCGCAATATTATTGCTTGTCGCGCTTAATTATTGTGGATTTGGCATATTCGATAGTCCAACAACGGTTAAGGTAATCAGCAGTGTGGCTTCGCCTGATGGGGAATTTATAGCGATAACCAATAGAGCGTCAAATAAAAACGGTTGGTGTGAAGAAAGAACAAATATTCATAGAAAAGATGAAGTTTTCGATTGGGAAAGAGAGTATGTGTTTGGTATTGATTGTGGAAGTGAAGTTGAATTGAATTGGAAAGAAGACAGAAATTTAGCAATTACTTATTCGTATAATAATCTAGGCGTTGTAAGAACATCACAAGAATTTCTGAGCAAAAATAAAGATGTAAATATTTCCTATTTTTTGAAACAATAACTTTATTTGTATGAAAAAGCCTTACCATTATTTTATTGCTGGTGTCGCAACTATTCTATTACCTGTTGGAATTTTTATTTTGCTCATTTTTGCATTAAGTTTTGCAGTTGAAAATACTCTGTTTAACGATAAGAGCGCAAAAGACAATATTTATATTTTATCTGAAATTAATTCTCCCAACCAAAAATCAGTTGTTACAACATTCAATCATTCCGGCGGTGGCGCGGCAGGTTGGAGCGGCTTAAAGGTCAATGTGAGAAAAAGAGAAGAAAATTTTGACTCCAGCGAATATGTTTTTAGCACAAATAGTGGAACTAAGGTTCAAACCAATTGGGAAAATGATTCGACGGTAAGCATTTCTTATTCATCAAATGACAGGATTCTCAGTTTATATCAAAAGGGCTGGAGTAAAGATAAAACAGTTAAAATTCTTTACAAAAAAAAGTGAAAAAAATCGGCATCATCGGCGGCGGCATTTCGGGATTGGCTGCCGCTTTTTTGCTGAAAAATAAAGGTTTTGAGGTTACGTTGTTTGAAAAATCGAAGCGCGGCGGCGGGAATATTGAAAGCGTTAGGATTGATGATTTTTTAATCGAATATGCGCCGAACAGTTTACTGAAATCGCCGCGTCTGGTTGATTTGATTCGGGAATTGAAGCTCGACGCGGAAGTTTTGGCGGCGAATGCGGCGAATAAAAAACGCTATGTTTTGCAAAACGGAAAACTCAAATCGCTGCCGACGAGCATTGCGAAAATGGTTTTTGGCGATTTTCTCAGTTGGAAGGCGAAACTGCGGCTTTTGAAAGAACCGTTTGTGAAGTCTAAATCGCTGCAAGGCGAATCGGTTGCCGAATTTTTTGAACGCCGTCTGG
>MWZA01000198.1 GCA_002050455.1 Acidobacteria bacterium 5-1
GAACTTGAAAGCGGCGATTGAAATTTACGAAGCAACTGCGCCAAAAGAAATACTGAGGCGGATTCCGGTTAAGCTGCGCGACGAGATTTGGAAAACAAAACAATTTTGCAAACAAGCGGCGAAAGATTTTCCGCTCGAGCCCTAATTCTGGCAACCGGTGTCAGACGCAGAAAATTAAACATCGAAGGCGAGGAAAAATTTAAAAACAAAGGCATTATCGAATCCGGCAAGCGCGACCAAGATTCGGTCAGAGGGAAAAACGCGGCAGTTGTCGGCGGCGGCGACGCGGCTTTTGAGAACGCTCTGATTTTGGCGAAAAGAGCCAAAAGCGTTGTGCTGATTCACCGACAGAAAGATTTTCGCGCCCGCGCGGAATTTATCGAACAAACAAAAAATAATCCCAAAATTAAAATTTTAACCGATTCAGTTGTGCAAAAGTTTATCGGCGGCGAACATCTCGAAGCTGTAAAAATAAAAAATTCACAAACAAATAAAACACAAGTTTTCCCGTTCGAAGCAGTTTTAATCCGCATTGGCGTTGAACCGAACACGGAACTTTTTCGCGGGCAAATTGATTTGGACGAAAATGGTTACGTCAAAATTGACCAAACCTGCGAAACAAGTGTAAAAGAAATTTTCGCCGTCGGCGATGTCGCCAATCCGCTTGCGCCGACCGTCAGCAGTGCCGTCGGAATGGGCGCAGCAGCAGCCAAGATTATTTTCTCAAAATTGATTTCTTAAAACATTATACTTTGAAAAATTTGTCCAAAAATTTGAAGATTGTGTATAATTCTGAATTTGTTAAACAAATTCCAATTTGTAATAAACTTTTCAAGCCCTGTATTAACAAGAATTCAAGATAAAAAATCATAAGTCTTTTACAATGGAATACTAAATGCCTTAGAAATATAACATTTGTCTTTCAATACATGCCGTTTTAATTTTTAACTGAATAAACAGGAGGAAATATGAACATTAAAATTCTGAAAAAAGGAATTTCTCTAACTTTGTGGATAATGCTGATCTCGGCTTTTCTCGTAGGAGATGTCAACGCACAATCAGGCACATCGAAAGTTAACGGAACAATAACCGACCAAACAGGTGCGCTTGTTCCCGGTGCAACAGTGAAATTGTTAAATCCAGAAACCGGATTTAATCGTACAACCACCACCAACGAGCAGGGTATTTACAGTTTTCCGGCGATTCCGCCCGCTACTTATCGCATTGAAGTAGAAGCGAGTAGCTTTAAGAAAACTGTTAATTCTAATGTTCAAGCATTAGTTGATAAAACAATTGAGGTCAATATTGCGCTTGAACCCGGCGATGTTTCGGCAGTCGTTAATGTTACTACTAATACAATTGATTCGATTATCAATACCCAAGACGCAACCATTGGAAATAACTTTGTGCCGGAACAAATCACGCAGCTTCCGACAAATTTACGGAGAGTTGCCGACCTTTTGAGTTTGCAGCCGGGCGTAACTAGAGAAGGCTATGTTGCCGGCGGCAGAAGCGACCAGGCGAACATTACATTGGACGGTGTTGACATCAACGACCAGCAAACCGGCGGACGAACCGACCAGTTTCAAACAAGCCAAGGAACTGTTCTGCGTTTAACGACGGAAGCAGTTGAAGAGTTTCGGATTACCACCACCAATGCCAACGCCAATCAGGGACGCTCATCAGGCGCGCAAGTTTCGCTGATTACCAAGAGCGGAACCAACAATTTTAACGGCTCGGCATTTTATTTTTATAGACCAACCGCCTTTTCCGCCAATAATTTCTTTAACAATCTCGCCGGAGTCGAGCGTCCGAGTTTAGCGCGGGACGTTTTCGGCGGAGCAATCGGCGGACCGATTGTCAAAGACCGCGCCTTTTTCTTCTATTCGTATGAAGGACAAAGAGAACAGCAAGCGGTTCCGGTTGTTCGGGTAGTTCCTTTAGCAAGTTTGGGAATGGGACAATTAAGATTTTTTGGAGCCGCGCCGGGCGATCCGGCGGGAACAAATCGTCTGATTACGCTGTCTACTGCTCAATTAAACCAAATTTATTCGACTGTTGGAATAAACCCGGCGGCAGTTGCGGTGTTTGCCGGTGCGGCAGCGCGTTATCCGGCAAATGACACATCTGTCGGTGATGGTATAAATACCGGCGGATTTCGCTTTAATGCGCCGACAACGGTTGATGAAAACACGCATATTGTTCGTTTTGATTTTAATTTAACCGACAGTCAAACTCTTTTTGCCAGAGGTAATTATCAATCTGACTTGACGCGAGGAGTTTCCGCATTCCCCGATACTCCGGCTACCGGTTTGTGGAGTCATCCCTATGGATTTGCCGCCGGGCATACTTGGACTATCAGCAGCAATATGGTTAACAATTTTCGTTACGGATTGACCCGGCAGGCTTTTAGTACTCAAGGAGATTCAACCGAAAATGCAATTACTTTTCGGTTTGTCTATTCGCCGCTGCTCTTTTCGAGAACATTGAGCCGTGTAACGCCGATTCATAACTTTACGGATGATTTTACTTGGATTAAGGGAAATCATACTTTGCAGTTTGGCGGAAATGTTCGGATTATTCGTAATAAGCGCACCGATTTGGGAAATGCTTTTGACGATGCTGTAACAAATCCTTCGTTTTACGCTTTATCGGGTCGGGTTGTTGATCAAGCATTGACCGCCGCCGGATATACTGTCCCTGCAAGTCAACGGTCAATTGTCCAAAATGCGGCAACGGCTTTGATTGGACGTTTCTCGCAATACAGCGGAAACTTTACTTTTGATATAGACGGAAGCGTTTTGCCTCAGGGAACTCCGACTAACCGGAATTTTGCGACCGAAGAATATGACGTATATGGTCAGGATATTTGGAAGCCTTTCCGTAATCTGACTTTAACTTTAGGGCTGCGTTATGGATTAAGCCGTCCGGTTTATGAACAGAATGGCTTTCAAGTAGTTCCAAAGGAAAGATTAGGCGATTTCTTTGACCGCCGCGTGGCGAGCGCGGCGCAAGGAGTTCCGCTTAATGACCTGATCGAATTTGAGTTAGCCGGACCGAAAAATAATGCACAGGGTTTTTATAGTATGGATTGGAATAATTTCCAACCGCGCGTTGCTGCGGCGTGGTCGCCGAACTTTGATAATAAATTTCTCAAAGTTTTGTTCGGTAAAGAGAACGATTCGGTTATACGCGGCGGTTTTGCTATTACCAATGACTATTTCGGTCAGCAATTGGCGGTTAGTTTTGATGGCTTGTCAACAATCGGCTTTACATCTTCATCAACGATTTCCGCTAATACATACAACTTAACAACTAATCCGGCACCGCGGTTCACGGGTTTCGGTCAGAACATTCGCGCCCTTCCCGGCGTACCGGCTCCGGTGCAGAGATTTTCGACCGAGGTAACGCCCGAATGTTTAGCCGGAACAGAGGATTGTCCGCAGCGCATCGAATCTTCGCTTGACGGGACAATTGTTTCGCCGATAAATTACACTTGGAACGTTTCATATGGTCGTCAGCTTCCGAAGGGAATGTATTTTGAAGCTACTTATATTGGACGCAAAGCGCGTAATTTGCTGGCGGCGCGGGATGTTAACGCTCTTAACAATTTGGTTGACCCGCGTTCAGGTATGGATTGGTACACGGCGGCAGGTATGCTGCACGACTTGAGAGCAGGTAATACGCCTTTATCGGCGATTCCCAATATCGCTTACTTTCAAAATATATTTCCGAATTTAGGACCGAATTTAGCTGCATATCTCGGTGATTCCGATTTTGCAACTTTAAATCCGACTCAAGCCGCGTATTATTTAGTTTCGAGAAATGGTTATGACATTCTTGACTGGACTTATGTTCAGTTGCTGATTGATGACCAAGGAGTTACTCCGAATCTTTTCTTCCATCCGCAATATGCCGCGTTTTCAGCTTTTAGCAGTGTTGCTAAATCCGATTATCACGGCGGCACATTCAGTTTGCGTCAAAGACTTGGCGAAACATTGTCATATGACATCAACTATACTTTTTCCAAATCAATGGATAATGCTTCCGGTTTGCAGACCGGCGGTTCTTACGGTTCGCAGTTTATCCTAAATCCGCTTCGACCGCAGGATAACTATGCGGTTTCGGATTTTGATATTCGTCATGTGATCAATGCGAACTTTATTTTCCAAGCTCCGATTGGCAGAGGGCGTGAGTTTTTCAGCAATTTACATCCGATAGCTGATGTCTTTTTGGGCGGATGGCAGCTTTCCGGTGTTTATCGCTGGAACAGTGGTTTGCCACTTTCGACACCGTTTGACGCAGCCCAGTGGGCGACCAATTGGAATGTTCAGTCAAACGGAACTCGCATCCGTCCGGTTGATGCCAGCACAGTTCGCTCAACACAGAATTTATTCAGTGATCCGGCGGCGGCGTTTGCATCATTTCGTAACGCCCGTCCGGGTGAAACCGGCGAGCGTAATACGCTGCGGCTGCCGGGATATTCGGCTTTGGATTTAGGATTGAGTAAATCTTTTACGATGCCCTGGAGCGAAAACCATAAATTGCAATTCCGTTGGGAAGTGTTTAACGTATTCAATTATCAACACTTTTTGGCTGATAATTTAACCCGTTCAACATTTGGTTTGCCGCAAGACCCGGATCTTACTCCGGTCAATGCTAATTTTGGTAAAATCTTTACTGATATTCAAGGAAACCCACGGGCTATGCAGTTTGGTTTGCGTTATTCATTCTAAACATTGCGTTTAGAAGTAAATTTAAAGGCTAGAGTCGAAAACTCTAGCCTTTTTTATTAGGCGGACTAGCGAGCAGCAAAAGCATCATTGCCCGTAATGTTCTGCAGATGGCGCGTGTCATTAAGAGCAAGAACGCGGATATTGCGTCGGCTGCGGATTTCAAAACGGTTGATGCCGCAGTTTGAAGTAACCAGCCATGGCGTAGTTCTTGTTTTATGGTTTATTGCGCCTATAAGATAAAGAGTTAAAAAACAAATCGCGCCGGTGTGCGAAAAAATCACGATATTTTCGCCTTGATGAGTGCGGAGAACTTCGTGCAGAGCCTCCGTGGCGCGTTTAAGCAGTTGACGATAGCTTTCGCCTTCGGTAATGACGTGGTAGATGTTGCGGTTAAGCAGGGCATAATAATCTTTCGGAAATTCCGTTTTAGATTCGTCAAAAGTTTTTCCTTCTAAAACGCCGACTTTTCTCTCACGAAAGGCAGAAGTTTTAATAATCGGCAAACCCAAAATATCGGCAAGCGGTTCGGCGGTTTGCACGGCGCGAAGCAAATCGCTTGAGTAAATCGCGGTAATTCGTTCTTTAGCGAGTGCTTTTGCGGTAATTTCTGCTTGCTCACGACCAAGTTTGGAAAGCGGAGTTGGAGAATGTCCGCCGAATCGCCCTTCGGCGTTTCCGGCAGATTGTCCGTGTCGAACCAAGTAAAGTCTTGTAACAAGCATTCTTGCAAATTCCAAAATTCCAAATTAAGCCTTAATCAATCTAGAATGTGGAATCTGAAATCAATCTGGAATTTGAATTTTTAAGCCGCAACCATTTCCGCTTTCAGTTTTTCGGTTTGATAATGTGTGGTCAAAGCGTCAATAAATTCGTCCAACGCGCCTTCCATCACAAGTTCGAGTTGGTGAGTGGTTAAACCGATGCGGTGGTCGGAAACGCGGTTTTCCTTGAAATTATAGGTGCGGATTTTTTCCGAACGGTCGCCGCTGCCAACCTGCGATTTTCTTTCAGAGGCAAGCGCGTCGTGCTGTTTTTGTTCTTCAATTTCTTGAAGTCGCGCCCGCAGAACACGCATCGCTTTCTCACGGTTTTTGATTTGCGATTTTTCGTCCTGCATCGAAACA
This sequence comes from Acidobacteria bacterium 5-1, assembly GCA_002050455.1. Taxonomy (GTDB): domain Bacteria; phylum Acidobacteriota; class Blastocatellia; order Pyrinomonadales; family Pyrinomonadaceae. The sequence continues at coordinate 5,861 of MWZA01000198.1, forward strand.
ACCGTATTAGTCGGCAGGTGCGTAATTCTGACGGCGGAATAAGTTGTGTTGACCGATTGACCGCCGGGACCGGACGAACAAAACGTATCAATCCGCAAATCACTCTGGTCAATCTGCACGTCAACTTCTTCGGCTTCGGGCAGAACTGCAACGGTTACGGCGGAAGTGTGAATCCGACCGGAAGTTTCCGTCTGCGGAACGCGCTGAACACGGTGAACACCCGATTCATAGCGCATTTTGGAATAAACATTGTCGCCTTCGATAACCGCAACGGCATCTTTTATACCGCCAACGCCGGTGTCGGACATTTCCAAAATTTCCATTTTCCAGCCTTGCCGCTCAGAGTAACGCGCATACATCCGCAAAATTTCCGCCGCAAAAAGCGTTGCTTCGTCGCCGCCCGTTCCGGCGCGAATTTCCAAAATTACATTCTTTTCGTCATTCGGGTCTTTCGGCAGAAGCAAAAATTTCAAATCTTCTTCGGCTTTTTCGACATTTTCTTCAAGTTCGGCAATTTCGAGTTCGGCAATTTCGCGCATTTCTTCGTCGCTTGACGATGCAAGAATCTCGTTTGCGCCCGCGAGTTCCTCTTTCATTCGCTTGACTTCGCGGTATTTCCCGACAATTTCGCCCAATGCGCTGTGTTGCTTCATCAACTTTGTATAAGCCGATATGTCCGAAGTTACGCCGGGCGCGGAAATCTGCGCGGTGATTTCTTCATAATTTTGTTCAATCTGTGCAAGTTTTTCCAACATATATTTTCAGCGATTAGAGTTTGAGTTTTAGCTATAAAAAACTAAGAAACTAAACGACAACTTCTAATTCTCTATCAATCACTGGTGCGTGTTCGACATCATCAGGCTCAAATTTCAATGATTCTTTTAATGCTTTGATAGCAACTTCGAGCTGCTCATTGTCAGGTTCTTGTGTCGTGATGTTTTGCAGCCAAAGACCGGGAAGCGTCATAAATTTGAAAATAACGCTTGATTCTTTTTTCGCAGCGTAGCGGATAATTTCATAAGAAAGTCCCGCAACAAGCGGCATCAAAATAATTCGCACGAGCAGATTAAGCCACATCGCATCAAACTTGATAACCGAAAAAAGCACGATGGCGACAAGCATCACGACCATCAAAAACGAAGTTCCGCAGCGCGGATGCTGACGTTTTTGAATCGTCGCGTTGTCGGGCGTTAAATCCAAACCTTTTTCCCAAGTGAAAACCGTTTTATGTTCTGCGCCGTGATATTCAAAAACGCGCCGAATGTCTTTCAAATACGACATTGTAAAAATCATCACGACGAAAAACACCATTCGGATAAGTCCGTCAATCAAGTTAAAAGCAATCCACGAATCAGGCTTGATTTCCCAAATATACGCTTTAACTGTCAGCCCCCAATTTGCGTCCGCCAAAATTATCGGTGATTCAGCCCAACCAAATGCGATAAATAAAACATTTGTCAAAAGCAGCGGCGCAACAATAAAAAGCAGAACATTAAACATCAACGCAAAAATGATTGAACCAACCGCGCCCGCCGCTTGCGCCGGTTTTTTCTCTTTCGATTTTTCCGGCATTATAACTTTGACAGGTGCTTTTAAAAACTTTTCGTCCGTTGTGCCGTCGGCTAAAACGGTTTCCGCCGCAAATTCGCCCGCTTTTTCTTTGGCTTCCTGCGCTTCTGTATCTTCCTGCGCGATGTTCGCCGAAAAATTCAATGCTTTGATGCCCAGAGCCATTGATTGAATCAAGGTTGCGCCGCCGCGCAAAACGGGAATGTCGAGCCATTTATATTTATCGCTCCATTTCGGCAAATGTTCCGCCGTATGGACAATCGAACCGTCGGATTTACGAACCGCAATCGCATACGCGCTCGGAGTTCGCATCATCACGCCTTCCATCACGGCTTGACCGCCGACAATCAAATCTTTTTGAACGCCTAAAACCGCATTCAAAAAATTAATCTTTCGCTGTCTGTTTTTCTTTTTCATAGCTTCCTTTATGATTTAGAACTATTAAATTGCACTGCTCGCTGCTTACAATCGCAAATCGCAAATCGCAAATCGCAAATAAAAATAACGCCGTGCCTTCTCATAAAAGTTCGACCTTTGTGATTTTACACCAAGAGCGAACCGCGCTGGAAAAGCATCGGCGTTATTTGTGATTTGCTAATGTTTGTCTGAAAATAAATTCACGGCAAATTTATTCCTTAACTTCTGCCGTCGCCGCGCCGCTGCGAGCATAGCGTTTATTAAAACGGTCAACGCGACCTGCCGTGTCAACCAATTTTTGTTTGCCGGTAAAAAACGGATGACATTCCGAACAGATTTCAATATTTAAGTCGTCGCCTGTCGAGCGTGTTTGAAAAGTATTTCCGCACACGCAGGTAACGGTGATTTCGTCGTATTTTGGATGAATTTCTGGTTTCATTTTCTTTATATTTCCCTATTGGTAAAAAATCGCGCATAAAACGCAAACTGTAATAATAACCGCCATTTTGATGAAAGGTCAAGTCAAAAGGTTTTCCAGCCTTTGTTCTTTGATTCCGTAAAACTCTTTGATTGCCTGAATTTGCTTATCCAAACTCTTGGCATCAACCTTTTTCTTGTGC
>MWZA01000110.1 GCA_002050455.1 Acidobacteria bacterium 5-1
TTTCCGCAAAATTTTAACGTAATTTCTCAGTTCGGGCGTTGGATAAACATAAGTTGCTTCATCCGCGTTTTCATTTTCGATAATATATGCAAGGTGATTGACGGCGGATTTATGGTCGCCGATTTTGTTATAGAGCGCCCCGAGCGTGAAATAAACCAGCGGCGGCGCACCGTTTATTAATTGCAAAATGCGCTCGCCGCGTCCGATGACTTCCTGCACTTCAAACCCGAACCATTTGCGTTCATCGTCGCGCAAAATTTCGTTTGCCGACAGATAAAATCCAAAAATTTCCCGCGTTTCGTTACGCGACGGCTGCGAGAAAGTTTTCCACAAAAAATAAGCAAAGATACCGAAGAAAAATATAACAAACATTGGGAAACCCGCGACCAATAACATTGTCGCAATCAATCCGAAAGCCAACACATACTGCGTGTTTTCTTTCAGGGAGTTAGGAACTTTTTTTTGAAGTTTATCGCTCACGTTTCATTAGGTAACTATTTCCGCGCTGCATTTTTTTGTGAAATAAACAGGTGCGGAACGTCAACAACTTTTCTATCCAAAATGAGAAACCGAGCCAAAAATGATTATTCTTTTTCTTTTTTAGCCGAATTTTTAGCGGTTGTTTGTTTCGCTTTGGTTTTCTTCGGCGGAGTTTTCGCGTCATTACCATTCTTCTTTGTTTGATGCTCTTTCGGACGCTTGGCTTCTTTGTCTTTTTCTTCAAGATTTAAGCCGAATTCCGCCATTACGCCCATTGCTATGTCAAAAATTTTGAACGGTGAATTAAGCACAAAGGAAAATGTTTCGCCTAAAGTTATCGCTTCAAGTTCGAGCAGATTAGCAATTTTTTTCTCAAGCGGCAATTCTTCAAACTCCTTGCGATATTCTTCCGCCTTTTCTTCCGTTTCCGGTTTGTTTTCTTCTTTTTTCTGGGTAATCATAATAACAATTTCTCCTGCCTTTTCGAGTTTCGCCTGACAAGCAAGGCGTTCTCCTTTTTTGCGTCTTTGTTCACTTAGTTTTTGAATTTCAGCAAAAGTCGGCGCGGATAAAAATCCATTTCCCTGCGTAATTTTCATCGCGCACGAATCGCATTCGCCGCGTCTGCCGCATTCGGCTTGAACGTCAACGCCCAAACGCCGTGCCGCATCAAACAAATAACTGCCAACGACAGCTACACCGCTTTTATTTTCGCCCTCAAATTTTAGTTCAACTTCTTCCATAAAAATTTAATAGTTAGAGTGCGGACATCAACTCACCACAACCGATTTCACCCGCACACGCGGTTGTGCGCCCGAAGCCGCCGTTTCCGTGTCAATTTTCTGACAGTTTTCACACAATCCCAAAATTCTCAAAGAATGGTGCGTCGGTTTAAAGCCGAATTTATTAGCCATCGCGTCTTGTAGTGCTTCAATCTCCGCCGAGAAAAATTCGACAACCTTACCACATTCGGTGCAAATCATATGGTCGTGATGCGCGTGGTTGTAATGATGTTCGTAATAAGTTTTGCCGTCGCCGAACCTTACTTCACGAGCCAGACCTGCTTCGGTCAAAAGTTTTAAAGTCCGATAAACCGTTGTGTGTCCGATGCTTGCGTCTTCCTTCTGCACCAGCCAATAAAGGTCTTCGCTCGTCAGATGTTCTTCGGTTCGCAGAAAAATCTCCAAAATCAAATCTCTCTGCGCCGTGTGCCGCAAGCCCGATTTTTGAATATGCTCTGAAAAAATCTGCTTCTCTTTCTGAAATTTTGTTTTTTTATCCGTCATACTTAAAACATCCAAAACTTACCCTTAGTTTTGTATATTTTTATCTTATCATTTGAGATTCCTTTTCGCCAACGAAATTTTCTCCCGCATTCTTTCAAGTTTTTCCGCGCTTATGCCCTGCCTTTCAGCTAGATGCGCGGAACGGTTTCCAAGTTGCAGATAGACATCCAACGCTTCCGCCGAAACATTTTCGCGCAAAACTTCGATGTGTTTTTCCAAAGTTTCGACATCCGCCCGCGCAAATGTTCCCGTTAATGCTTCGGCAGTTGTTTGTTCGGAGAGATTTTCGATTGTGCTTTTGATCAGCGGCAATAAAATCTCTTGTGCGTCTTTCGCCGCCAAACCGCATTTGGTCAATATTTCAATCGCCATGTCAATCAGCGCAACCAGATGACCGCAAGCCGTAACCGCCGAAGCGTGATAAAGCGGTTTGTATCTCGTTTCGATAGAAAAAAATTTTCCGCCTAGATTTTTCACAATTTCTTTAGCGATTTTGACTGCTTCGTCGCCGCCTTCGACACAAAAATATGCGTCTTTAAAGCGTTCCGCGCCTAAAACCGCATCGCTGACGGAAATGAGCGGATGAATCGAACCGACTTTACAGCCTTTTTCTTTTAAGTTTTGCAGAATTTTCGACGAAAGCGAGCCGCTCGTGTGAAAAACAAACGATTTTTTTTTCAAGTTTTCAGCTAAACTCTCAGAAGCTTTTTTGATTTCAAAATCCTGCGTGGTGATAAAAATTATATCGGAAGAAATTTTGTCAAATTCGCTGTCGGACAAAATTTCTGGTTTCGGTTCAATAAATTCGGCAATTATTTCGGAATTTTCTTTTTTTCGGACGATGAGATTTTCAATTTCGTAACCTTTTTTTGCCAGAGCTATTGCCAAAGCCCCGCCAAGTCTGCCAATGCCGATAATTGAAATTTTCATTTTATAAAATAAAGCATAAAGTCAGACGGAACACAAAATAAAAAAACGTGCCGGATTAAAATTCGACACGCTTTTCCAATCTGGAATTACAGAAAACACTAACTTTTTGCTTTTTTAATTTCCTCAACCAAAACCGGCATCGCATCGAAAATATCACCGACAATGCCGTAATCGGCGATGTCAAAAATCGGTGCTTCCGCGTCTTTGTTGATAGCGATAATAGTTCCCGCATTTTTCATTCCGACAATGTGCTGAATTGCGCCGGAAATTCCCAAAGCGATATAAACTTTCGGTGCGACGGTTTGCCCTGAAGAGCCGATTTGACGGTCAATCGGCAGCCATTCTGCATCGCAAATCGGACGCGACGCGGCTAAATCCGCGCCGAGTGCGTCGGCTAATTCCTGCGCCTTTTCGATATTTTCCTGAGATTTTATTCCGCGTCCAACCGCGACAATGATTGCCGATTTTGTCAAATCAATCGACGCTTTCGCTTCTTGGAACGGTGCTTCGGGTTTCATACGGATTTCGCCGACTTCAACGTCCATCGTTTCGATGTTTGCGCTGCCGCCTTTTTCGGCGTTGTCGCCGCGAAACGCGCCCGATTGGAATGTAACAAAATACGGCGCGTCGCCTTCGATTATTACGTCCGCGTCTAATTTACCCAAAAAAATTCGGCGCGTGAAAACGAGTTTTCCATCTTCGTTTCGGTAACGAATGCAATCACCGACAACTTCCTTGCCAAAACGCGCCGCCAGTTTCGGCGCAAAATCACGCACTTGATAAGTGTGCGCCATAATTACATAGGTTGGATTGGTCGCTTTGATAACTTGTTCCCAAGCGTCGGTGTAACCGTCGGGCGTGTAAATTCCGAGCTTTTCGTTTTTCGCCATGATGACTTTTTCCAAATCGTAATTTGAAATCTCTTGTGCCAGAGCGCAGTCTTTATCACACGGAATGACGGCGGAAATCTTCAAACCCAAATCTTTGCCGATGCCTTGCGCGGCGGTTATCGCTTCCAGCGAAGTTTTGTTTAATACGCAGTCTTTGTGTTCGATAAATACTAAAATCATAAACCCTCGTGAATTGTAAATCGTGAATCGTAAATCGCGTTTTATTTTTATTCAAGATTCACGATTCACTAAATTACCCTAATTTCCGTTTTAAGTTTTTCAACCAATTCAGCCGCGCCTCGTTTGACGTCGCCGTCGCCGAGCATTTGCGTTTGCTTGGTTTTAAGCGGCATATAAACTTTTTGGATTTGCTGTGCCGCGCCAAAATCTTCAATTGTCGGCGTAACTTCTTTTATTTCTTTTCGTTTCGCCGCCATAATTCCTTTCAAACTCGCGTAACGAATCTGTGAAATTCCCGATTGAATCGTTAAAAGCGCGGGCAATTGATAAACAAACCATTGATACCAGCCGCTTTCGAGTTCGCGCTTGACGCGCAAATTTCCGTTCAAACTTTCGCGGTCAATATCAATCACGATAGTTGCGTGCGGAATGCCGAGCAGTTCCGCCAAAATCACGCCCGTTTGCCCGTAACTTGCGTCGTCAGACTGCAAGCCCGTAAAAATCAAATCGGCGTTTTCGTCCCGAATCGCGTCGGCAATCGTTTTGGCAATTTGATGCGGCGACAACTTTTGGTCGTTTTCGACAATAATATGAATTCCTCTATCCGCACCACGTGCTAATGCATCTTTGATAACGGTTTTCGCGCTCTGTCCGCCGAGTGTGCAGACGACGACTTCGCCTTCGCCTTTCGCTTCCTTCATCCGCAACGCTTCTTCCAAAGCGTAACCGTCCGATTCATTGGTTTGATGCGCGATGTCCGATTCGTCAATCCATTTTTCATCATTGCCGACGCGCAAAACCGCGTCTTTGTTGGCAACCTGCTTCATTAAAACAATGATTTTCATAAGTCAGTAGCCAGTAGTCAGTAGTCAGTAGTCAGTAGAAAATCCGTTCATTCTGACTTCCGTCTTTTGACTTCTGTATCCTTATTCCTCAAAACGCTTAAAAATCAAACACGCATTCGTGCCGCCAAAGCCGAAACTGTTGGAAAGAGCAAATTCAACTTCGGCTTGTCGGGCTTCATTCGGCACATAATCCAAATCGCAATCGGGGTCGGGAAATTCGTAGTTGATAGTCGGCGGCAAAATTTTGTCGTGCAATGCCAAAACACTAAAAACCGCTTCGATTCCGCCAGCCGCGCCGAGCGCGTGTCCAGTCATTGATTTGGTCGAACTAACCGCGAGTTTGTAAGCGTGTTCGCCGAAGGCTTGTTTAATCGCCATTGTTTCAAACTTGTCGTTATACGTTGTAGAAGTTCCGTGAGCGTTGATATAGCCGATTTGTTCAGGCGAAATTCCCGCGTCCTTGATTGCCTTGAGCATTACGCGCCGTGGTCCCGAACCGGTCTCGTCGGGCGCGGTAATGTGAAAAGCATCGCCGCTCATTCCGTAGCCAACAATCTCTGCATAAATCTCTGCGCCGCGTGTCTGGGCAAAATCGAATCCTTCTAAAATGACAATTCCCGCGCCTTCGCCGCAGACAAAGCCATCGCGTTCTAAATCAAACGGACGCGAAGCGTGTTTCGGGTCATCATTGCGCGTCGAAAGCGCACGCATCGAAGCAAAACCGGCAACCGACATCGGCGTAATCGCGCTTTCCGCGCCGCCGCAAATCATCACATCCGCGTCGCCGCGTTCGATTATTCTGAAACTATCGCCGATAGCGTGCGCTCCCGCCGCGCAAGCCGTTGCCGTCGCCGTATTCGGACCTTTCGCGCCGTGCCGAATCGAAACGTTTCCCGCCGCTAAATTTACAATTGACTGCGGAATAAAAAACGGCGAAACGCGGTCGGGACCGCTTGCCAGCATTTTATCGTGTTCGCGTTCTATCGCCCAAAAATCGCCGATGCCCGAACTGATATATGTTCCAATCATTTCGGCGTTGGAATCGTCAATTTTCAGCCCGCTGTGTTTGATGGCTTCATCAGAGGCGGCAATTGCAAAATGCGTGAACGCGCCCATCCGACGCGCTTCCTTTTTGTCAAGAAAATTTAGCGGGTCAAAATCTTTGACCTCGCAAGCAAACTTGACCGAGTATTTTTCCGTGTCGAATTTTTTGATATAGTCCGCGCCGCTCGCGCCGCGAATCATTGCCGACCAAGAGGTTTCGACATCATTTCCGCACGGCGTAACTAATCCAAATCCGGTTACTACAACACGACGTTTCATAATTTCAGTAGTCAGTAGTCAGTAGTCAGTAGTCAGTTTGTCATTTTCTGACAACTGACAATCGACCACCGACTACTGTTTTAGTCTTGTTTATGCTGCTCAACATAGGCGTAAGCATCACGCACTGCTTGAATTTTTTCCGCGTCTTCATCGGGAATTTCAATATCGAATTCCTCTTCAAAACGCATCACGAGTTCGACCAAATCAAGCGAATCCGCACCCAAATCTTCGATAAAGCGGGCGTTTTCAGTAACTTCCGCTTCATCTACACCTAATTCATCTACAATAATTTGTTTAATTTTTTCTTGAACTTCTGACATTATTTTCTCCTGTTATTATTTTAGTCTGGGAAGTCTGGGAAGTCTTGAAAGTTTGGGAAGTTACTTGATTTCCCGACTTCCTAGACCTCCTAGATTTCTTAGACTTTCCAGACTGTTTTTCAAACTTTCTGAATTTTCAACATTCAAACTGCGAACATCGCGGTTAATTTGTCTAACCAAACCTGATAAAATTTTTCCTGCGCCGACTTCGATGAATGTTTCAATGCCTTCGATTATTAAATTTTCCACCGACTGCGCCCAACGCACAGGCTTTGAAACTTGTTCCATTAAAGCTGTTTTCACTCTTTCGCCCTGCGTATTCTTTTCGGCAGAAACATTTTCAATTATCGGGAATGTTAAATCCTGAAAGTTAATGCCCTGTAAATCTTCTGCCAGTTTTTCCTGCGCGGGCAACATCAAAGCGCAGTGAAAAGGCGCGGAAACATTCAACTTTATCGCCCGTTTCGCGCCGCGTTCCTTCAACAATTCACACGCGCGGTCAACTGCTTCCGCATTTCCCGCAATTACAATCTGCGACGGCGAATTGATATTCGCCGGACTACAAACCTGACCTTCAGCGGCTTCTTCGCAAGCAATTTCAATCGTTTCAAGCGGTAGACCTAAAATCGCCGCCATCGCGCCGACTCCAGCCGGCACAGCATCCTGCATATATTCTCCGCGTTTGCGGACGGTTTTTATTGCGTCGGCAAAACTCATCGCGCCCGCCGCAACTAAAGCCGAATATTCACCTAAACTGTGTCCGGCAACAAAATCTGGTTGAGCAAAACCTTCGCTTTCCATTGCGCGATACGCGGCAATCGAAGTTGTCAAAATCGCAGGTTGCGTATTCGCTGTCAACGCTAAATCTTCTGCTGTTCCGGCAAAACATATTTCGGAAAGCGAAAATCCAAGCGTGTCATCGGCTTCTTCAAAGACCTTTTTCGCAACCGGAAAATTTGAACACAAGTCTTTGCCCATTCCGACGCTTTGCGAACCTTGTCCGGGGAAAATGTAAGCGATTTTCGTCATCTGTTCCTTGTCCTTTGTCCATTGTTTTCCCTTTATACATCAACTTTCAATCAAAAATTTGCAAAGGACAAAGGACGAAGGACTAAAATCTAATCAATGTTCCGCCCCAAGTTACGCCGCCGCCAAAAGCCGTTAGCAAAACAAGGTCGCCTTTTTTGATTTTCCTCGACTGCAGGCATTCATCGAGCGCAATTGGAATCGAAGCCGACGAAGTATTGCCGTGTTCGGCGATATTTGAATAAACTTTTTCTTCCGGCACGCCGAGACGTGAAGCGACGGCATCGGTAATTCTCTGGTTGGCTTGATGCGGAATCACTAAATCAACGTCGTCAACCGTATAACCTGCTTTGTCGAGCATTTCTTTGGAAATATCCGACATCGAACGCACCGCGACTTTGAAAAGTTCGTTGCCTTTCATCTTAAAAAAATGGTCGCCGTTATCAATTGTTTTGTGCGTCGTTCCAAGGCGCGTGCCACCGCCGGGCGCGTAAAGCTGTTCTTCGTAGCGTCCGTCGGAGCGAATTTTTGTCGCTAAAATTCCTTTGTCTTTTGGAACTGCGCCGATAACCGCCGCACCTGCGCCGTCGCCGAAAATTACACAAGTTGCGCGGTCGGTATAATCAACGTATTTTGTCAAAACTTCCGCGCCGATAACCAGCGCATAATTGATTTGTCCGGTGCGAATCATTGATTCAATCATCGTCAAACCATATAAAAAGCCTGAACAAGCCGCAAAAATATCCATACCGGCGGCATTGGTCGCGCCAATTTGGGCTTGAATCAACGCGCCGGTCGAAGGCATTATTTGGTCAGGCGTAGTTGTCGCGCAGACGATTAAATCAATATCTTCGGCTTTCAAACCCGCACGCTCCAAAGCCTGCCGTGCCGCTAAAGTGCCGAATTGCGAAGTATATTCATTATCAGCGGCTTTATGACGCTGCTTGATTCCGGTGCGCGAAGTTATCC
>MWZA01000201.1 GCA_002050455.1 Acidobacteria bacterium 5-1
ACAAAAGTCAATTAATTTGTGCAGTATAAACCGGAGTGCGAGTATCCTGCCTGCCCTCCGGTTATTTATTACTTTAATAAGTCCAAAATAAAACGCTACTTGAGCCGAAACACCCAAAACTTCTTCTTCGTTAAATGCCTTTGTATAAAGACGCTTCATGAAATCCTTAAAATCTATGTTTCGCAAATCTTCTAAAGTAAAACTCAGTATAGACATATTTTTTGTTAACCTTCCCTTTTGGAAAATAAATTGCTTGTAATTTAAGAACTTACCACAACAAGCCGGATTTCCGACATCTCTTCCATCGGATATTTCACACCTTCGCGTCCGAAACCCGAATCTTTTAAGCTGCCGTAAGGCATATTATCCACGCGAAACGTCGGCACATCATTGATTATTACGCCGACGTATTCAAGATTTCCCGAAGCGTGTTGCGCGTTCGCTAAATTTTGCGTAAAAACGCCTGCCTGCAAGCCGTATTTGGTGTGATTCGACAAATCAACGGCTTCGGCAAAATCGGAAAATTTTTCGACCATCGCAACCGGCGCGAAAATCTCGTCGCGGTTTGCCATCGAAACTTTCGCGATAGCTTTTGTGTAAAAGGCGATTTTACTTGAAAAGTTTCCCGTGTTTCGCGCCACTCGCCGCCAACAAATAATTTTTTTGTTTTCATAGTTTGTCCAAAGTTTTTTACAATTTCTTACTTCCAAAGTTAAACTTTCGACATTTACAAATCAGATTTTTTCAGAAAAAATCTTTGAAAATTACAAAAATCGGCTTGAATTTATTGGTGGTTACACTTTTTATTTTGCCTGTGTAGAAAATTATGACAAATACAATTATCGTTGTGCCGACCGACACACAATCGACAACGACAATTGACGAAGAAGACGACGAGGAACTTATTGAAGCAGGCAAAAACCGGAATTACAGACAAAAGAATGCCTGCTATTAAAAATTGTCTAAGCGATGCCGAGATTAAAATTGTTGTGAAATTTATGAGGAAAGATTTGCAGAGTAAATGAAATCGAATTGATTTAAGTCTTTTATTTTTGGACTTATTAAAGTAATAAATAACCGGAGGGCAGGCAGGATACTCGCACTCCGGTTTATACTGCACAAATTAATTGACTTTTGTTGCCGGTTGGCTTGCGCTCGCGCGTGTGCCTTCAAAAGGAAGCGGCGGAAAACCCGGCATTCCTGAATTTATCACGCCTTTCATCGTATCGCCGTCAATTGTGCCGTTAATCGTCAAATCAACCAGCTGACCTTGAATTTCGGTTTTGGCAGTTCCGACAAATTTGTTGCCGTTGACTTTTCCGCCCGTGATTTCGCCTTTGCCGAGCATTGATTCGAGCGAACCGATAACTTTTTCGCCTTCTTGTTTGAGCATTAAAGTTACAGGCAGTTTTTGTCCCTGCGCTTCCAACATCAAATTCCATTTTCCGTTTGCATTGGCAGTTGCTCCGCTCGAAGATTTGCCGTAGGAAGATGTATCAATTGCTTTTCCTGCCGCGTCGAAAACTTCGATTTTGGTTGAATATGGTTTTAATTGCGGCAAGATTTCTTCCGCGTCGCCGACGACAACAATCGCAATTTTGTCGGGTGAAATATATTTTTTCGCTACGCGCTCGACATCGTCAAGCGTTACGGCGTTGATTTTATCCCGATAGGTTTGCAGATAATCGGCGGGCAAATCGTAAAGCTGCTGCGACACGAGCAGATTCGTCAAACCTTCCTGCGTTTCGGCTTTCAGCGGAAAAACTCCCGTCAAATAACTTTTTGCATCTTTGAGTTCTTTTTCCGTCGCTTTTTCATTACGAATCCGATTGAGTTCGTAGAAAAATTCTTTCAGCGAATCGCCTGTAACCGGCGAGCGGACTTCCGCCGTCGCCTGAAAATTACCGGCAAGACGTTTCGCGTCAAATTGTGAATACGCGCCGTAAGTGTAACCTTTCGCTTCGCGCAAATTCATAAACAGACGCGACGAAGGTCCCGCGCCAAGCACTTGATTCATTACCAGAACCGGAAAATAATCAGGATTGCTGCGGTCAATCGCCAGATTTGCAATCACGATGTTTGACTGAATCGAACCCGGACGGTCAACCACCGTCAGCGTTGTCGCGCTGCGCGTCGGCGGCGCGGAAAATTTCATATCTTCACGCGTTCCTTTTTTCCAATCGCCAAAATTATCTTTGATTTCCTTCAACAGATTTTCCCGATTCACGTCGCCGACAACAATCAAAGTCGCGTTATTCGGCACGAGCATTTTATCGCGGAATGTCAACAGTTTTTCCCGCGTGATTTTTTCGACATCGGCGTCGGACGGCGAAACAATACTATACGGATGCGTCCCGTAAAGAATTTTTGATATTTGTTCGTCAGCCAAAAATCCGGGCTGCGAATGTTGATATTTTAAGTTTTCAATCGTGTTTTTCTTGTAAAGCGCGAGTTCGCTTTCGGGAAACGTCGGATTTAAGACCATATCCGCCATCAGACGCAAAACATCCGAACTGTAAAGCGACAAAGCCGAACCCGAAACAATTGTATTATCTTCGTTGGCGTTTGCCGAAACACTCGCGCCGAGACGTTCAATTTCTTCGGCAAGCTGCTTGCTTGAGCGCGTTCTCGTGCCTTCATTGAGCATTGAGGTCAGCGCGGAAGTTAAACCGGTTGAATCGACCGGGTCGTTTATTTCGCCTGTTTTAAATGCCAGACGGTAACTGACTAACGGCAGTCGATTATTTTCAAAAATGACTACTTTTAAACCATTCGGCAGAACGGTTTCAAAAGGCTTCGGAATATCAAACGGTTTCGGCGCGAGCGGCGCAGGCGCGGTTTTGCGAAAATCTTCATTCATAGTTTTTTGGGCAAATGTGCTGATGCCAAACGTCGAAATTATAAAGGTTAAAATTATTATATTGATTATTTTATTCATCATTATTCTCCTTCTGGGAAGTCTAGGAAGTCTGAAAAGTCTTGGAAGTTTGGGAATTCAAAGAGCCGGAAGTCAACTCACTTTTATTTTGACTTTTTAGACTTTCCAGACTTCCTAAACTTTCTTGCGTTTGGTTATTTTCCATTAGAATCCATCTTGTTTTTCGTGCCGCTTCCTTTTCTGGCGGGAACAATGTCGAGCAGAACGCGGTTTTCCGTGTTCAGGTATTTATTAACGGCATCTTTAATTTGCGCGGGCGTAATTTTTAACAATTTGTCAAGTTCGGAATTGATAAGCGTCGGGTCATTATCATAAAGCGCAAATTCCGCGATGTTCTGGGCGCGTGAAAGCGAAGACTGGCGCGAACGAACCGCATCATTTAACAGTTGATTGTGCAGTTTCTGCATTTCTTCGGCAGTTGGTCCATTGGTCGCAATATCCTTGATTTCGTTCATAATTGTTTCCCGAATCTTGCTTAAATCCTTGCTCGGTTTCGGAATTGCAAAAACAATAAAACTTGAAGGACCGCGCCGTTCGTCCGTGCCGCCAAAAAGCTGAAGAACCGATTCCTCACCTTTGACTAATTTTTGATAAAGCCGCGAACTTTCACCGTCAGCTATCAATTTACCGGCGAGTTCAAGCGCGTCGAATTCCGAAGTTTGGCGCGGCGGGATTTTCCAACCGAGCATAAACGCGGGAAACGGCGCGAGTTTGTCTTCGTATTCCATATATTTATCGGCGACTTCTTTCGGTTCGGCGACATCAATGGCGGGCGGTTTCGGTTGTTTCGGAATCGAAGCAAAGTATTTTTTGACAAGTTCCTTTGCCTGATTCGGCTCAAATGCTCCCGAAATTACCAGAACGGCGTTGTTCGGCGCGTAATAAATACGGAAAAATTCCTGCACGTCCTTAACGGTTGCCGCGTCCAAATCCGCCATCGAACCGATAACCGAATGTGAGTTGGCGAAATTTTTGTAAATCATCGCGTTTAACTTGTCAAAAACCCGACCAAACGGTTGATTTTCACCCAAACGCTTTTCTTCCTGCACGGCGTTGCGCTGATTTATCAAATTTTCTTCCGTTACTGCTAAAGAACGCATTCTGTCGGCTTCGAGCCACAATCCGAGCGGCAATTGATTGGCGGGCAAACCCTCGAAATAATTTGTCCGTTCGGTGCTGGTCGTGCCGTTCATTGTGCCTCCGGCGTTGAAAACATACTGAAAATGTTCGGCTTTTTTGACATTTTCCGAGCCTTGAAACATCATATGTTCAAAAAGATGTGCAAAGCCCGTGCGCCCTTCGCGCTCGTTGCGCGAACCAACATCATAATAAACCGCAACTGCCACGACCGGCGCGGAATTATCCTGATTTAAAACCACCCGCAAACCATTGTCGAGCGTATATTGCTCAAGTTTTAACGGTGGAAGTTTGAATTTGTCAGACATTTTATCTCCAGATTTATTTGTAGATTTTTGAGCGAAAACGCCGTTTGTCAACAAAGACAAAACTAAAACGCCGACGACCAAATAAATTATTCTTTTGTTCATTTTTGCTCCCTAAAAATCGAAAAGAGTAAGAAATATGTTAATCCTTTTACGCGGTCAATTGCAAAATGGTTTCAGAGCATTATTTTTCCATTTCCGTTTCGTGAATTTGATTTTCTTTGGCAATCGCATATAGCGCGGATTTGATTTGAAACGGAGTCAAGCCCGGATTTGCTTCGAGCAGAAGCGCGATAATTCCGACGATATGCGGACAGGCGAAACTGTTTCCCGTCAAATTTCTGTAACCGCCGCCCAGCCAAGCCGTGTGAATATTAACGCCGGGCGCGGTCAATTCGATAACTTCGCCGTAACGAAAGCCGAAATTAAAGTAATTGGCTTCTTCACTTTTGCTGACGGAAATTAACGAGGATGAAAAAACTGACGGGAAACTCGGCTGCGGAAGATTGTTTGCCGCCGCGACGACAATGCAGCCGGCTTGATAAGCGCGGTCAAGCAGGTCGTGAAGCGGCGCAAAAAACTGCGGCTTGGTTGTGCCGAGACTTAGATTAACAATTTGATAACGGTTTTTAATGGCATATTCAAGTCCGGCAAGAAACGCCTGACCATCGCCCAAACCGCCTGCGCCCAAAACTTTTATACTGTAAAATTCGGCATCCGGCGCAATGCGCGAAATTATTCCCGCGCAAGCCGTGCCGTGTCCCGCCGAATCGCCCGCTTCAGACGGCTCAAAGATTATTCGTTTGTTATCGAGTCGGGCTTCCACTGATTCTTTAACTTTTCCGCACAGGTCAGGATGATTTGTGTCAATTCCGCTGTCAATAACGGCGACGGAAACACCTTTGCCTGTCCGCGATTTCCAACTTTCATCAATCTGAAAATATGGCACTTTGATAGATCCTTCTATTTGATTCATAACCTAAACCCATTGTTATAGATATTCAGTTAGAAAGATAAAAAATCGGTTTCTGCATTGTTTTTTGAAAACCGCAAAATTGATTCAAAAATCTCGATACACAATTTTCTTTCCGCTTCGCCGCGGCTCGCAATTTCCCGCACGAGTAATGCCAGATCAATCATTTCTTTGTGTTCGGCTGTTTCGCGCAGGTTATTAATCCATCTGCGTGCTTCTTCAAATTTAATCTTCTCATCGGTAGAAAGCATTTTATCGCTTAACTCCCGAAAAAGTTTAGACGTTTCATAAGCATTTACGAGCGAAGAAATGGCTTCGGCATAAAGAGCGGCTTTGTCCATTTCGGCGGGCGTAAAAGATTCGTCGCCGATGCGGTTGACATATTCGAGAACGCCGATAATCTCGCTGTTATAACGGAGCGGCGTGGCTAAAATTGTTTGAGTCGAATAACCAGTTTGCTTATCAACTTCCGCATAAAAACTGTCGTCTTCGCCGACATCATTTAACGCCATCGTTTGCCCCGACGAAAAAACAAAACCCGCAATGCCTTTGCCTGCCGGAATTTTCAAGTTAAGAAGTTGCCCGGCAACCTTGCCGATTGCCGCCAAAAACTTCAAATCGCCTTCGTCGCCGTCGCGGACGATGACTGACGCTTCCTCGGAATTCAACTCCGAAGCGGAAATCCGCAAAAGATTTTCGATTGAATGTGTAATCGGTTCGGTCAAAGTGTTGGCAACATCAATAGTTTCGATAATTGACCGAAGTTTTTCCTCTAATTTGTCATTTGGTTTTTCTGACATACCAAAGATTTTCGCTTAGAATGCAAGGTTAAGGCAAGCATTGAGAATAAATAAAATAAATTATTTGAGGTTTTTTTGACAAGAAGGAGAAATCTTTTTTACATTCAGTATTTTTTTGGGTAAGTTTAATTAAAGATGACCAACAAGTTGCCAAAGCCGTCGCACTTCCACGCGCCGGACTACTCACGCTTTCCGCCAAGACAAGCACTGCACAAACAAAACAAAAAAAACTCGTTGAGTCGCATACTCAACGAGTATAAAAGAAACAGGAGGAATCAGAAAAGACTTTAAGCCGCGCATAAATGCTTGCTACTACAAAAAGGCTCGACTCATTCGTCTACTTTAATGATGCCGAAGTTTTTGGCAAAGTTGCACAAAGAAAATTTTTTACAAAAAAAGTCTCTGCGACTACAAAATCGCAGAGATTTTTAAATTCAATTTCGGTGAATATTAAAAAATGAATTTGCCCTTAAACACATACGGACGATCTGTTTCCAGTCTTCTGTTATCCGGTTCACCGGTGGCGATAAATCCAATAAACGGAAGGTCAAAAGCACGAATAGTTCCCGGTGATAAACGTCTATTGGGAGCATCAATCTCGTCTGAACTCGACAAACCGGAATAGTTACCAAATAAAAAACTCACCTAAATTTCTTTAGGCGAATTAAAGATTTCGGATTCAGATTCGTTAGAAGAGCAACCTAAATCCAAATCGCACACTTCTCGGTGATTGGTAAAGTTGCGGCATCTTGTAACGTATGTCGGGTCTGTCTGGTGAAGCAGCTATGCGACTCAGAATGGGTTGCAACAATGCTCCTGATGTGTATCCATTCGCGTATGCCACAGCACTTAATCCCAACCCCGCATCGCTGGGTCTGCCGGCGGTCGTATTCATTGTGGGGTAAATACCCGTTACTGTAGCCTGATCCCAAAGATTCAAAAAGTTGAGATCGGCAGCTATAGTAAACCGATTATCCCTTCCAAATCTATAGCGGTGGGTAACAGCAAGATCCGTCTGAGAAAAGACCGGACTACGTCCCAGATCGCCGCGACTATAAAATATCTGAGGAGTTACGCTAGATTGACCGTAAATGGATGTTGTTTGAGGCGTTCCCGAAGTGACGGTTTGGAATGCCGAAATTTCGGTTGAATTTGTTTGGCTTCCCATCCAATCAAAGATATAGGCGCCGTAAATGTTAAAGACGTGCGGTCTGTCGGTCGGGAGCCGACCGTTGTCCGGCTCGCCTTCGGCGGTAAATCCGATGAACGGCAAGTCAAACGCACGACTAACTCCAGGCGCAAGCCGCCCGGAAACCAAATGCGGTTCATCAGAGCTAGCCAAACCGGTATAATTACCGTACAACCTGCTAAATGTGTAGTTTGCATTGAAATACCAATTCCTCGATAAACGTTTCTCGAGTACGAACTCCAAGCCGTCATAGCGGCGCTGCGGTCTTACCGATTTGGCATATCCGAGGGCTTGCAGCGTTTCCAGGTGCAATCCGCTTCCAGGATTGCCGATGATGTAAGCTTCGCTTCCCGCTGCGTTGACTATACCTGCGTCTTCAACCGCTTCATCGACATTCTTAAAAGTATAACGAACCCGGAAAACGTAATCTCGGCTCAACTGCCGTTCTGCGCCAACGGTAAACTCAGTTTGCTGAAATGGCTTGAGATTAACGTCCACCGCTCCACTAGTAAATGCCGAAGCACCGGGTTCGTTTGCGTTTACACGCAGGTTCCTTTGACACCTGCTTCGGGCGCCCGAAGTGATAAAACCTGTCGAAGGGCAAGTGCTTGGTCCGGTGAATCCGCCAACGATATTATTAATATTAAAGCTCGTTGAAGTATCACCTGGGAAAAGTTCGAAATAATCTTCAAGGAAAATATCGCCTCCGAACAAACCGCGCGGAAGTGCAAATTTCACCCGATCGAAGAACTTACCGTAGCTGGCGAAAATCTTCGTCTTGCCGTCGCCGGAAACATCGAAGGCAAATCCAAGGCGCGGCGCAATCTTATCGCCCCATCCGAAATTTACCGCAC
>MWZA01000118.1 GCA_002050455.1 Acidobacteria bacterium 5-1
GTTTTCAATCTTTGGGAAATAAATCTTGCCGATAGAAAAGTAAAACTTTTGACTGATTTTAATTCCGGTATCATTTCACATTTTAAATGGTCGAGCGACGGCAAAAGGCTCTTTATCGTGCGCGGCATCGTCAACAGCGATTTGGTTTTGATAAAAGATAACCTGAAAGCTCAATAATATATTTTCTATTTAACTTTTTTGTTTTTATTTACAAAATCAGCGGATTTGGATTAGTAATGGTTTGAATTTTATTAAAAAAATGGAAAATCATTACGCATTTAATATAAAAACCGGAGCGGAGAAACAAATGGCGACAATTTCATTTTATGGCGGAGTCGGTTCGGTTACCGGTTCAAAATATCTTTTGGAATCCGGCGGCAGAAAGGTTTTGGTTGACTGCGGACTTTTTCAAGGCTTAAAAGAGCTGCGCGAAAGAAATTGGCAAGACCCGCCGTTTCGCCCTCGTGAAATTGACGCGGTGATTATCACTCACGCGCACATTGACCATACCGGATATCTGCCGCGTCTGGTTAAATTAGGTTTTTCGGGCAAAGTTTTTACTTCACGCGCAACCGGCGATTTGCTCAAAATTCTGCTTCCCGATTCGGGACGGCTGCAGCAGGAAGAAGCCGACTACCGCAACCGCCATAATTTAACTTCGCACGCGCCCGCGCTTCCGCTCTATGACGAAGACGATGCAAAAGACGCTTTAAAACTGTTTGAACTTGTAGCGAATGACGGCGAGTTGGTCGAGGTTTGCGAAGGTTTTCGCGCAGCTTTCAGCGTTGCCGGACATATTTTGGGCGCAAGTCAGGTTTTAGTTGAAATGGAAAACGGGCGGGAAAACGGCGATGCAATCAAATTTCTTTTTTCCGGCGATTTGGGACATTACGATCAACCGATTCTAAACGATCCGGTTGTGCCGCCCGATTGTGATTATTTGATGTGCGAATCAACTTACGGCAACCGCTTACACGGCGAAATTCATTCGGACGCGCAGCTTACCGAAATTATCAACCAAGCAAACAAAAGAAATGCGCCGATTTTAATTCCCGCCTTTGCCGTCGGTAGAACGCAGGAAATTTTATATTTGATTCGGCAGCTTGAAGAAGAAAAGCGCATTCCCGTTTTGCCCGTCGTCGTAGATTCGCCAATGGCTTCGCAGGCGACGCAGGTTTATAACCGCTTTAACGAAGAACACGATGAAGAATATGCCAGTATTTTGGCGAATAAAAAACATCCGCTTCGCACCGGTTCGATGTCAACGGCTTCGAGCCGCGAAGATTCGAAAAAATTAAACGACCAAAAAGGCACGCGAATTATCATCAGCGCATCGGGAATGCTGACCGGCGGACGAGTTCTGCATCACGCGATGCGCGTTTTACCGAACCCGGACGCGACAATTATCTTTGCCGGTTATCAAGCGGCAGGCACAACCGGAAGGCGCGTTTTAGAAGGCGAGCGCGAAGTCCGCATAATGAAACAATGGATTCCGGTGCGCTGCCACGTCGAGAAAATCGAAGGCTTTTCCGCGCATGCCGATTGGAAAGCGGTTCTGCACTGGCTTTCGGGTTTGAAAGTTACGCCGAAACTGGTTTTCACAACTCACGGCGAACCCGAAGCCGCCGAAGCGATGGCGCAGCATATCCGCGATGCATTCGGTTGGACGGTGGAAGTTCCGCATTACGGCGAAATGGTTGAATTATTATAAAATAAGTTTATGTCGGCAAAAGTAAAGAAAAAATATATTTCACCCGAAGAATATCTCGAATTTGAACGTGCCGCGCTTGAAAAGCACGAGTATTTTGACGGCGAGATATTCGATATGGCTGGAACGAGCGAAGAACACGCAAATATTTCTTCAAATATTAACGCCTCTTTGAACTTTCAGCTTAAAAAGCGTCCGTGCAAATCGTATCAGTCAGATTTGCGCGTCCATATTCCCGCGACAGGTCTTTATACTTATCCTGATGTAATCGTAGTTTGCGGAAAACCGCAGCTTGCCCAAGACACTTATTTAGACACGCTGTTAAATCCTACTTTAATTGTCGAAGTTCTTTCGCCGCCAACTGCCGATTACGACAAAGGCACAAAGTTTGACCATTATCGTTCGATTGAATCTTTGCGGGAATACGTTTTAGTTTGGCAGGACAAAAAGAGGGCTGCCCGCTACACAAAGCAAGCTGACGGAAGTTGGCTTTTGCACGATTTTATCGGCGAAGATGCCGAAATTGTTTTAACTTCCATTGATTGCAGTCTTTCTATCGAAGATATTTACGACAAAGTTGATTTTGACCGATAATTTTACATTTGAAAAATAAAACTTATTTTGTTGAATTTACTTGAAACTTAAAATATGACAAAAATCACGCATTTATTTTTTGACCTTGGCGGTGTCTGTTTGACCAACGGATGGGGTTTTAACTCGCGTAAAAAAGCGGCAGAACTTTTTGATTATGACTTTGAAGGAAGCGAGAAACGTCATCATCAAATTATCGAAAAATTTGAAACGGGGAAGATTTCCCGCGAAAATTATCTAAACGAAATGATTTTCTATGAAAAAAGAGATTTTTCCGAAGCAGATTTTATTGATTTTATGGAAAGTTTGTCGCAGCCTTATGAAAGCTCGTTTGAAGTTCTAGAAAAATTGTCTTCGCAAGGCAATTATAATATCTCAACTTTAAACAACGAATCGTTGGAATTAAATTTGTTTCGCATCAAAAAGTTTGGATTGAAACGCTATTTTATAGATTTTTTCAGCTCATCTTTTTTAGGCGTAAAAAAACCTGATGCCGATATTTTTCAAATGGTTTTGCTGATTACACAAACTGTTGGCGAAGAATGCCTGATGATTGACGACCGCGAAAAAAATATCGAGGGCGCGAAAAAGTGCGGATTTCAGACCTTGCATTTACCGCACGTCGAAGATTTGGAAAAATTGTTGATAGACAAAGGAATAATTTAATTTACCGCATAAAATTTCACTAAATCACCGGCTTGCAAAAATGTCGGCGATTCGGCTTCGGGCGTGAAAAGTTCAACCTTTGTTTTGCCGATTATCTGCCAGCCGCCGGGCGATTCCAGTGAATAAATTCCCGTCTGCCGTCCGGCGATTCCGACGCTTCCTTTCGGAACTTTCAGGCGCGGCGAAGTTTTGCGCGGCGCGGCAATTTTCTCGTCAACTTCGCCCATATACGCAAAGCCGGGAAGAAATCCGAGCATATAAACGCGGTAAGTTTGCGCGGTGAAAATTCCGACAACTTCATCCGGCGTTAAATTATTCGTCAAGGCAACGAACTCCAAATCAAGCGCGAATTTTTTATCAAAACTTACCGGAATTTCAATCAAACGCGGTTTTTTTTCAGGGATTTTATTCAAATTCCGTAAAGCGTTTTCCGCAAAATTTTTCACGGCTTCAAACGCGGTTGAAAATTCGGAAAAGTTTTTTCTGACAACTAAAACATCATAAAAAACCGAAAGTGAAGCATAAGCGGAAACTATTTCGATAAAACCCAGAAAGGAATTTTGTGAACAATAATCTGCTAATTTTAAGACGCGATTATTTAATTCGGGCGAGATTTCATTGCCGAAACTGATGGTCAGGGCATTATCGCCAAGCGGGAAGATTTTTATGTTTTTCTCAATCATTCATAACTTTCCAAAACGTCAAGAAGTGTTGCTTTTTCCGTTTCCACATCAAAAATCCTTGCGCCTTTTCGGATTAACAGAGCAATTGTTTCGCCTAAAAGATTGTCTTCGGCTTCGCGGTTAAATTTTAAGATGAAAGTATTTGATTGTTTTTCGATTTCAAAATTTTTTATCGGCAAAGATTTTTGTAAATCAATATTGGACAAACCGTCGAAAAAAATTGTAACTTTTTGCGTTTGTTTGTGAGAACGGCGCAAATTTTCGGGCGTGTCAACGGCGCGTATGTTTCCATTTGATATAATCGCCACGCGGCGACAAAGTTCTTCAATTTCCGCGAGATTATGCGAAGTCAGCAAGACGGAAACGTCCTTTAACGAAGTAATCAAATCGCGCATATTGGAAGCCGCCAACGGGTCAAGCGAGCGCGTCGGTTCATCCAGAAGCAGAATCGGCGGGCGCGGAAGCAATGCGCGGGCAACTGCCAGACGCTGTTTGTTGCCCGTCGAAAGTTCGGAAAAACGGCGTTTGGCTAAGTCCTCTAAATTTAATTCCGCAAAAAGTTCGGCGATGCGTTTTCGTGCCGAATTATCTTTAATTCCGTAAAGCCGTGCAAAAAACATCAGATTCTGCCGCGCCGTCAAACGCCAATAAAACGAGCGTTCTTCCGCCGTTGCCAAGCCAATCAAAGAGCGCACTTTTACTTCATCGTTGACCGAATCGAAACCTTTGACCGAAACTCGTCCGCTGGTCGGCTGAACCAGCGTGGCGATAATTTTTGTCAAGGTCGTTTTGCCCGCGCCGTTTTTTCCAATCAAGCCGAAAATCTCGCCTTCGCTGATATCAAAAGAAACGTCTGTTAAGGCTTCAACCGCCGGTTGGAGCGGCAAGCGAAAGAATTTCTTGAGACGCGGAAACGACGGCGGATAGGTTTTCGACAGATTTTGAATTGAAATTGCAGACATTTTTTATCGCTGGCGTTGTTTCGGGTCGAGATATTCGCGCAGACCGTCGCCGATAAAATTGAAAGCCAGAACGGTTAATGCAATGGCGATGCCGGGAAAAAACAAGACGTGCGGCGCATTATATAAAATATCAATGCCGCGGGCTTCTTCAATCATCGTTCCCCAGGAAGGCGCGGGCGGCGGAATTCCCAAACCCAAAAAAGAGAGTGATGCCTCGGCTAAAACCGCGCCCGCCATTCCAAGACTTGCCTGCACTATCAAAGGCTGAATCGCATTCGGCAAAATATGCGTGAACAAAATCCGCATATTGCTTGCGCCGAGTGCGCGGGCGGCTTGAACGAAATCATATTCGCGGACTTTCAAAACTTGCCCGCGCATCACCCGCGCGTAACCAACCCAACCGATAACGCACAATGCTAAAATAAGTTTGCCAAGTCCCGCGCCTAAAAATGCAACCAAAGCTATTGCTAAAAGAAGTCCGGGAAAGGCGAGAAAGACATTAAAAATGTAGCCTGACAAAATTTTATCAACCAAGCCGCCGTAAAATCCGGCAATTGCGCCGATAAATATTCCGATAACCGCCGAAACCGTAACGACAATAATGCCGACTTCGAGAGAAATTCGTGCGCCATAAACAACCCGCGAAAAAACGTCGCGCCCAAGTGCGTCCGTGCCAAACCAATGTCTCGCTGACGGCGCGGCGTAACGCATAAATAAATCCTGCGCGGTTACGTCCTGCGTGGCAATAAACGGCGCAAATATCGCCGTCAAAATAAAAATTGCGGCAATTGCGAGTCCGATGTAAGTTAAACGATTCATTTGTTGTGAATCGTAAATCGTTAAAGCAAAATCTATTCACAATTTACGATTTATGATTTACGACAATCTAATGCGCGGGTCGAGCCAGCGATAAACCAAATCGGTCAGCGAATTTGCCAGAATATAGGTTACAGAAATCACCAAAACACAGCCTTGCACGAGGCGATAATCGCGTTTGCCGATGCCGTCGTCCAAGAGCAGAAGTCCCAAACCTTGCCAACTGAAAATCTTTTCCGTGATGATTGCTCCGGCAAGCAAAACGCCTAATTGTAAGCCGAGAATTGTAACGACAGGAATAAGTCCGTTTTTCAATACGTGCTTATAGACAACCTTTCTTTCGCTCAACCCTTTCGCCCGCGCCGTACGAACGTAATCTTCGCCGAGTTCTTCAATTACGGAAGAGCGAATCATCCGCGTTAAAATCGCCGAAAGTGCCGCGCCGAGCGTTACGGCTGGCAGAATGATGTCTTCGGGATTTGCGCTTCCCGTCGGCGAAAACCAGCCAAGTTTGACCGCGAAAACATACATTAAAAAAGGTCCGATAACAAAAGTCGGCAAACTGATGCCCAATAATGCGACAAACGAAGAAGAATTATCAAGCCACGTATTTTTATTTGTTCCGGCGAGAACGCCGAGCGGCAGCGCAATGCCGACGGCGACAATCAAAGCGGCGACGGCAAGTTTTATCGTTGCCGGATAACGCTCCAGAATCATATCCAAAACCGGTCGGTCGGTGCGAAACGAAGTCCCCAAATCACCGGTCAAAACGCCTTTCCAATAATCAAGATAACGATTGTCCGCGCCGTGCCAATCAAAACCTTTTTTGCCGTCATAAGAAAAGAAAAAAGCCGGTTTGTCGAGTCCGTGTTTAGCGTTAAAGTTGGCGATTTGTTCAGGCGTTGCCTGCTCGCCGAGAATCGCCGTCGCCGGGTCGCCCGGCACAAGTTCGATTAAGAGCGTTACGAGCGATACAACCGTCCACACGACTAACAAAAGCAGCCCGACTTGACGCGCAACATTTTGAATTTTGTATTTCATTGATTAACGGTCAGAAAGCGAATTTTATACCGTTATAAGTTTAATGACAATCGCTAAACTTTTGTTCCGAGATGAATAGCGGCAATTCCGCCCGTCAGATTTTTATATTCGACATCGGAAAAGCCTATTCCAAGCATCATCTTCATCAAGCCTTTTTGGTCGGGAAATCTCGCCACCGATTCCGACAGATATTCATATGCGCCGCGCGAACCACTAACCACGCCGCCGATTTTCGGCAGAATTTTTGTAAAATAAAATTGAAACAATTGACGAAAACCCGGCACAATCGGAGCGGAAAACTCTAGAATCACAAGTTTTCCGTCAGATTTCAAAATGCGATGCAATTCCTTTAAGCCGTCCTGCCAATTGGAAAAGTTTCGTAAACCGAAAGCGATTGTAACCGCGTCAAAAGTTTCGTCCGCAAAAGACAAATTCATGCCGTCGGCTTCGAGATACGGAATCGAAAAATTTTCCCGCGTGTTTTTATCTTTTGCAATCGCTAACATTGGATGGCAAAAATCCGTTCCGATAATTTTTGCTTTTGCGTTTTTTTGCAGTTCCAAAGCCAAATCGCCTGTTCCGCAAGCAACATCCAAAACTAGAGCGTTTTCATTTTCCAAAACACTTTCAAGTTTTTCCTTTACCAATTTGCGCCAACGCTTATCAATATTGCCGGACAGAAAGTGGTTGAGAAAATCGTATTTCGGCGAGATACGCGAAAACATCTCGCGCACGTCTTTGGCGTGCTGCAGTTCGTCGGCGGTTCTTTCGTTTGACATATTGAAAGTTTTATTCGCGTCCCTTTACGCTTCCTTTGCATTACTATTTCTTTTCTTTATTTACAATCACATTTACAACAGTTTGCTTTTGCAGATTTTCAGCAACTCTCTGAACATCTGCCAAAGTTACACTGTTTAATTTGGATATTTCATCTCTAATCGAAATGAGTTGGTAAGTGTCGGCATTGAGCCATAATTCGGCAAGAGCCGTTTTTTCGGAAAGCGTTTGGTTCATCTCTGAAATTCGAGATGTCTTACTTTTTTCAAATTCCGCATCTGATATCTTCCGCAGCAAAAAAGGCTGACGGGTTTTTTCAATAAAAGCAGATGCTTTATCGGCGGGAAGTTTTACTCCGATTACAAAGCTGCCGTCTAAAAGATGTGTTTCGTTACGGATAAAAATATTTGTTTGGAAATCAACATCGGATATTTGGACATCAGCCGCAGAATTTTTCAAACGCTCGAACAAAATACCGGCTAAAATCAAACCAGCCTGATAATCTTTATTATTTCGCGCCATATAACGAGATGCTTGATAAACCTCGACTTCTTCAATATTTGGAAGCTCAATGATTTGTTTTTCAGACAAAGGCGCGTCGGGTTGGCGAAATGTGGCGGGAATTTTTTTATCCGCTTTTTCCCAACCGCCGAAATAACGCCGCACCGCTCGATAAACCAAATCGGGTTTGACATTGCCAACGACGGTCAGCGTTGCGTTGTCAGGCGTTAAAAATCTTTGCCGGGCAAAAATCAAATCGGCAAAATCAATCTTTTGCAGAGATTCGCTCGTTCCCATTTGCGCTCTGCCGTAGGGAAAATCACCGTATAATCTTTTGGCAACGGCGAGGTCGGCGACGTGC
>MWZA01000211.1 GCA_002050455.1 Acidobacteria bacterium 5-1
CTCTTGAATGCAAAGACACTTATGGAACTTTTTAAAGCAAAACAGCAAAATATTCATATATTAAAGCATAATTTAACTTTAATGTGTAGATTAATTAGCAACGATTTAATAAATTTTAAAAATTAATCCTAATTTTAAGGTGTCCGCTTTTTATTCACTTATTTATCTTCAGATGTTTTTTACCTTTTCCTGTTTAAATTTGTATGCAACAGTAAATTCAGGAATAATCTTTACACTTAATAAAAATAGGTATATTTTTTTACTATAACTTTAATCGCAAATATGAGCATCTGCTGAATTCGACAGGCTAGTAACAATAAAAGTAATTAATCAGTAATTTATCTCTATGAAAAAAGATGATTTTCACGTCGGAGAGCAATTATCACCGGAAGCAAATTCTGTTTCTGAGCCGCAATCTTCATCCATACCAAAACCGCCCAGTATTCTTGCACAATTTAATCCAAGTGTTCTTGTCGGACAAACTCTCGACGGGCGTTTTTTGATTATCCGTGACTTATCTGAAAATGATGCGGCGGACAAAGGCGGCATCGGTTTGGTTTATCTGGCGCAGGATTTAAAACTGCTTGGTAAAAAGGTAGTTATCAAAATTCTGCGGGAAGCGTCGCTGAAGAACGATGACCTTGCCAGAAAATTTCAGCACGAAAAAGAAGCCTTGATTCGTCTTGATCATCCGAATGTGGTCGGAATCCTTGATTCGGGAATCCTCTCCGACGGTAATCCATATATGGTTATGGATTACATTGACGGCTATTCTCTTCGCCGTGTGCTGACGGAAAATAAAGAATTATCTTTTGAGTTTTGCGCTCACGTTATTGAATCCATAACCGACGCGCTTTTCGCCGCGCATTCAAAAAAGATTCTGCACCGCGACATCAAACCTGAAAATATTATGCTCACGCCGCAGGAAGAAGGAGCAGAGCATATTCGTTTAATTGATTTTGGTATTGCCAGAGTTGGGGATTCAGCACTTGCGCCCGCAACGCAGATCGAGCGCGGGATTGGAACAATTCTTTATATTGCGCCCGAACAATTGTTGGGACAACTTGAGCAAACACCTTCGGTTGACATTTATGCCTGTGCCATTGTTGCTTATGAAATGCTGACGGGCAAATTACCGTTTAGTCCGCACACGATTGTTGAAATGTTTGAACTGCAGCGGCAGGGAATCAAAACACGACCGAGAGATGTTCGCCCGGAAATTTCGGAAGAAGCGGAAGAGATTCTCTTGCAGGCACTCGCCTTTAATCAGGCGGACAGACCGCAGGATATTCGAAAGTTTGGACGAACGCTTGCCAACGCTTTGCGCCGCACCGGAGATACGAAACAACCTTATGTCAGCGACCAAAAAAATGAAAACGACGATTCGGTCGGCAAAACAAATGCCCAATCGGGAAGAAAAACAAACGCTCCGTCCGGTGAAAAAAACGCCAATCTTTTTCTCAGCCCGGGAATCAAAGCCAAAACAATTGATCCGACACAGCCTTCGGTTGATTCAAATAAAATAATTCACAGCATTACTGATTTGCCAAAAAAAAACGGAAACAAGCAAAAGCAGAGCAAAACTTCCGTTTGGTTCGGTTTGGGAATATTGGTTTTAGCTGTGGTTTCATCATTTGTTAGTTTAGTCTGGTGGAAAAATTCTGAAAATACGGCGGTGAACAACAACATTTCTAATGCTAATATCGCGGTGAACTTAAATAATGAAAAGATTTCCGATGCCCCACGCCGCGAAATCTCTTACTATCTAAGTGTTCAGAAGATGCGCGACGGCAAGCCTTATGAAGAACCATTTCGCTCGTCTGGAAGGGAGATTTTTGAGAGCGGCTACAAATTTAAGACAGTTCTAAAAAGCGATGCTGACGGCTATCTTTATCTTTTTAACGAAGGTAAAAACAAAAAAGGAGAAATCGAGTATTATCTTCTTCATCCGATTTTGCGGCAGAAAGAATCGGCACAGGTCAAGGCAAATCAAGAGATAGAAACACCAGAAGGTGAGTTTACTGGGGGGAAAGGAACGGAAATCGTCTGGATTATCTGGACAAAGCAGGAAAATGATGTTTTAGAAGCGGCAAAAAGGTCGGCACTTGAAACTCAGGGCGGCGGCGTTAGTGACGAAGAAATTGCTCGTCAATTAGACAGTTTTTTGCAGCGCGGCAAAAAGACGGAGGCAGATAAAGATACCGCCAACCAGCAAACAATTGTAAAAGGAGAAGGCGACGTAGTGATACATCGGTTGGAACTTGAACATAGGTAATCTAAGTTCGACAAAAGAGAAATTTACCGCCAAGGCACACCGCTGCACGAATAAAAAGATACTGACCACTCTGGATTTGTGAGCATAAAAATCTGCCAAAAATGTAAGCGTCCGTTTATGGCGAACAACGAATTTTGTCCGCATTGTCCTGAACCTTATACTTGGAATCAGGAATCGTGGGCAAATTTGGGCTGTCTTCTTCTGACGATTGTGCCGCTTTTTGTGATGATTTTATTTTGGCTGTTTTTCTTTTTCGGAATTTTTATTCGTTAAACTGCCTGTTGCAAAGAACACAAATTTTAAAGAACTTTTCAATCGTGATTATTTGTTTTTATTGTTTTCATTCTGTTCATTTTTATCAATTCGCGTCAAACTTGTCGCAATCGCATCAATTATTCTCGAATTATCAGATTTGCGCGTTATGTTGTTGCTGATAATAGCAAAAGCGTAGATTTCTCCGTCCGCTGCTTGAGCGTAACCGGCAAGCGAATTTACAAAAGTTATCGAGCCGGTTTTCGCCAGAATTTTGCCTTTTGCCTTTCCCAAACGTCCGCCCAAAGTTCCGTCGGTTGCCGCAATCGGCAGAGAATCCTTAAAAACATCGGCAAACTGTGATTGCGCGGCAAAAACAAGTGCGCGTCCGAAGGCTTCGGGCGTAACAAAATCAAGTCTTGACAGCCCCGAACCGTCGTGAATTTGGATTTCGTCCGTCGCCACATTATTTTCTTTGAGAAATTTTTTGATGACCGAAGTTCCCGCCGCGTCGTCGCCGCGCACTTCCTGCAATTGCCGATTTTCATCGGGTGCGGTGTCGCCGAATTTTTTCCCAATTGTCCGCAAAAGCAACTCGGCATAGACATTAATCGAACGCTTATTCATTTTTTGCACAATCTCGGCTAAAGTTCTGCTTTCAATTGAAGCAAGTTCGACAGCATTTTTAACGTCCAGATGGTTTTCCGTTTTCCAATTTGCTGATTTTGCTTTGCCGTCAACCATAATTCCTCTTTTTTCCAACGATTCTTTGAGAGTTTTCGCCGCCCACAGCGCGGGATTATGAACTGCTAATCGTCCTGAAGCCTTGTCGCCGTTTCCCCAGATATAAACCTGATTGTCGGTCAGCCCGCGTTTGATGCCGAAGCCTTCAACTATGCCGTCTTGTTTCGGTTTTAGTTCGCTCCGAATTTGTAGATAATCGGTTGAAGCAGTCGGCTCGCCGTCTTTCATATAAACGCCCGCCTGATTTTCTTTGAATGTCAACGCGCCGGCTTCTGCGCCGTAATGCCATTGCAAGTCATTCCACGTCCAGCCGTCGCCGATGTCGTCGCCTTTAAAATAGCTTTCATCGCCGACGATATTGCCTTTTACATACTTTAAACCCTTTGCCTGAAGTTGATTAACCAAATTCTCCACACCGTCGCCGTCAAAATCCGGCGCACCTTGTCCGTAAAGCGTCAAATCGCCGTTCAAAGTTCCGTCCGGCTCGATTTGATTTCGAGCGAAAATCGAAGTTTTCCAGCGAAAATCCGCGCCGAATTTATCCAAAGCGACAATCGACGTGAGAATCTTTTGAATCGAAGCCGGATTGAAAAGTTTCTGTGCGTCTCTGGCGACAACCACGCGCCCGTCTTTCAAGCTGATGACGAAAACGCCCCAACGCGCATTGGCAAACTCACTTTGTTCAATTGTTTCATCAATCTTATCGGCTAGCGCGACATCTTCAGGCTTGTTTGAAATTTCAAGCGGTTTGGCGAGATTGATGTTGGAAGTCGGAACATCAAAACCTTCTTCGTTTGCCGGCAAAACGTCTTTGCTCTGACTTGCTTGCTCGACAGAACGGCACGCCGAAAATATTACGACGGAAAATAAAATTAGGGTAATTAATAATTTTTGTATTTTTGATTTGTTTTTAAATGACATTTTAATTTACTAAAAATTCCTGTGTCGCCTGAAAAACTTCCTCGACGCTGATTTCGTCTAATGTTCCGTTGCGGATAACGCAAAGTTTTTCTGTCAACGGCAGATAAGTTGTCGGCGCACGTTGGTCTAAAAGCAAAACTATCGGCGTTCCGACAAGTGCGCCGACGTGCATCGCGCCGGTGTCATTGCTGATTAAAACTTGAAGACGCGACATTGCGGCAGCAAGTTGCGGAATCGTCAAATTATCAATAATAAATGTTTCGGTTGAAAATTTTTCTTCGATTTCTCCGCGCAAATTCTTTTCTTCGGGACCGAGAAAAACAATCGTCTGTAAATTTTTATTTTGCTCAAACCGTTTGGCTAATTCGGCAAAATTTTCCAAACTCCAACGCCTACTTGGATGTCCCGCGCCGGGAAAAAGTCCGACGAATTGTTTTTTGGCAAAATTTTTCGTGCGCTGGAGATTTTCAATTTTTTCGAGGTCGGAACTACGCGGATAAATTTGGACAAACCGCTTTGAATTCTCAATGCCGAGCGGCTTCAAAGCGTCTAAATAACGGTCGGTCGCGTGTTTTGTTTTGTCTTCGGGCGGCGGTTTCGGTTGAAAATTTCCCAGAAAATCAAGCGAGCGGTTTTCCCGATTGATATAAAGCCGGTGCCTTGCGCCGGACAGAAATCCAAGCAGATTTGTTTCGGACAAGCTGTGCAAATCAATAATAAAATCAAACTTTCGGCGGCGAATATCGGCGGCAAGTTTGAGAATTTGCCGGATTGACCAAATTTTTCCGCTATCACGAAGTTCAACGCGGTCAACCGCGATTTTTCCATCAACAAAATCAGTCAGTTCAATAATTTCCGCGCTTGATTTGCCGATTAACGCGGTAGTTTTCGCGTTTGGAAATTTTTCCCGAATCGCAGACAAGGCGGGCAAACTCAGGATAACATCGCCAAGCTGCCCAAAATTGATGATTAAAATATTTTGCGGATTAAAATTCAAGCGTAAAAGATTCCAGATTCCAGATTTTGAATCTGGAATCTAAGATGTTAATAAGCATTTGGCGCAGTTTTTTCCATCCAGCGTTCGGGAAATTTCAGCGCGGTAAATTCAAATTTTTCGTAAAGCGCGTGCGCATCTTTGGTTGCCAGAATCCAACGCCGAAATCCCTGCAAATCGGGATGTTCAATTATGACCTGCATCAGCCATTTACTCAAACCTTGCCCGCGAAATTCTTCCAGAATAAAAACGTCGCCGAGATAAGCAAACGTCGCATAATCGGT
This sequence comes from Acidobacteria bacterium 5-1, assembly GCA_002050455.1. GTDB lineage: Bacteria > Acidobacteriota > Blastocatellia > Pyrinomonadales > Pyrinomonadaceae. Next base: position 5,471 of record MWZA01000211.1, read on the forward strand.
TACGACACGCGCAAAGCCAATCTGATTTTTACATTTATACACGCCAAAAGGCAGGGAATTTTCTATCGCCCTTGCGGTTTGCTCTTTTGTCCTCTCTTTCGCCCAGTAAGATTTTTCTTTTAAGAATTGGTGAATCGCGTCAATTTGCAACAAAGCGCGGTCCGTGCTGATTGTGTATTCACCATTTTGCCATTCGTGATTTCCAATGCTCATTTACTTAAAAGATGTCTGATGAAAAATTTTGCAATATTCATAAAATTATTCCGTCTGAAACCGTGTCTTACAATTCGGACATTCAATCATTTTCTTTTTGCCGCTAATCGGAATCGTCGGAACGACAAAAAATAACGTGATAAAACGCATTCCCGTTTTTTCCGTAAATTGCGCGAGCGTTCCGCACTGACTGCAGCGAATCATTTCATTCGTTTTGTTTGAACCCCAAGTGATAAATTTTGTGCCAATGATGAAAAACATATTTTTATTAAACAGTTGGTTTCAGCATTTTGTAAAAGTTGTTTGCCAAATTCCGCATCGTTCACTTGAAAGAAGCGATTGACGTTTTGCGGTATTTCGATTGTAACTTGTCCCATAAAATTTCTCCTTTCGTTGTTATTTTATCACAGAAGTATTTGAATATTTCGCAAAGAAATTTTCGATTTCCTTTTTTGATTTGAGGCGAATTATGGTTTTTTCGTTTTCAAATCGTTTCAGCAATTCTTCGACTTTCGGTTTTGACTGTTTTGGATAATTCCAAGTCCATTTGATAAATTCCCAATCGAATTTCTCGTCGCAGCCTTCCGCCATATCCAGACGTTCGCCCTTGCGATAAAACGCCATTCTTTTCAAAATTCGATAAACGCAGACAGTTCGCGGCATATCGAGCAGAATCACCGTATCGCTTGCCTCAATCCGCATTTCCATTGTGCTTCCGTAATTGCCGTCAATAATCCATTTGTCGCCTTTCAAAACTTCCGCCAGAGTTTTTCGCCATTCATTTTTATCGGTTGTTTCAACCCAATTTGGTTTCCAATAAAGTTTATCGAGATGGACGAGTTCAAGACCCGTCGCTTTGTGCAAACGTCTTGCAAAAGTTGATTTTCCCGCGCCGCTTGAACCGATGACCAAAACTTTATTTCATATCGGATTATTTAATTTGATAAAAAGCCCCGCGTCCTAAATAACGCGCCGAAGTGTCTAAATCTTCTTCGATTCTGAGCAATTGATTGTATTTGGCAATGCGGTCTGAACGAGAAAGCGAGCCGGTTTTGATTTGTCCGGCGTTGGTCGCAACCGCTAAATCCGCAATGAAAGAATCTTCCGTCTCCCCGGAACGATGCGAAATAACGCACGTCATATTATTGGTTTTGGCGAGTTCGATAGTGTCTAAAGTTTCGGTCAGCGTGCCGATTTGATTGACTTTTATCAAAATCGAATTTGCCGCGCCCGTGTCAATTCCCTTTTGCAAAAACTTTGTGTTGGTAACAAATAAATCGTCGCCGACGAGTTGAATTTTTCGTCCGAGTTGTTCGGTGATTTTCTTCCAGCCATCCCAATCGCTTTCCGCTAAACCGTCTTCGATGGAAATAATCGGATATTTTTCCGTCCAATCCGTCCAATAAGCAATCATTTCATCACTTGATAAAACGCGCTTGTCGCTCTTTTTGAAAACGTATTTGCCGTCTTGATAAAATTCGCTTGCCGCCGGATCTAAGGCAATCATTATGTTTTCGCCGGCTTTGTAACCGGCTTTATCAATTGCTTCGAGAATAGTTTCAATTGCTTCTTCGTTTGATTTCAAATTCGGCGCAAAACCGCCTTCGTCGCCGACTGTTGTTAAATAATCACGTGAACTTAAAACTTTTTTGAGATTGTGAAAAATTTCCGCGCCTGCACGTAACGCTTCTGAAAAAGATTCCGCGCCGACGGGCATTACCATAAATTCCTGAAAATCAACATTGTTGTCGGCGTGTGCGCCGCCGTTGATGATATTCATCATCGGAACAGGTAAAGTTCTCGCATTTATGCCGCCGATGTAACGATATAAAGGCGTTTCCTGAAACGCCGCCGCCGCCCGCGCATTCGCCATCGAAACGGCAAGAAGCGCGTTTGCGCCCATGTTTGATTTATTGTCCGTGCCGTCAATTTCAAGCAAACTTTGGTCAATCAAAGTTTGGTCGAGCGCGTCTAAACCTTCCAGTATGTAGGCGATTTTTTTATTAATATTTTCGACCGCCTTCAAAACGCCTTTACCCAAATATCTGTTTTTGTCGTCGTCGCGCAGTTCGACGGCTTCGTTTTCGCCGGTTGATGCGCCCGATGGCACAGCCGCGCGTCCGGTTGTTCCGTTCTCCAA
>MWZA01000034.1 GCA_002050455.1 Acidobacteria bacterium 5-1
TCAGGCATTCGAGATACGGCACGAGTTCTGCGAATTTCGGCAACCACCGTCATGAAAGTAATTAGCCAAGCGGCACGCCAACTTGCGCCGGAGACACTTCCCGAACGGATTGCCGATGTCGAACTTGTTTCTGCTTTAATTTTTCAAACTCAATCAACGAATTTTCGACCACTTGACTGACATTTCCCGTCGGACGCAAATCCGGCACAATCAACAGCCTTCTGCCGTCCGAAAAATTTGCCACCGCCGCATCAAAACCCTTCCCGTCCGACAAAATTTGTTCGTCGAAATTGCTTTGATAAGCAAATTCGAGTGTTTTATCAAGTTCGGTTTTTTGGTCGGCGGTAAGATTTTTTTCGCTTTCGGCTAAAACTCTGCCGTCTTTGGCAAGAATTTCGAGCCGCGTCAGATTTCCCGCCGTAACTAATTGCTGCAAATCTTGATTATTTATATCGCGCTTTTCCAAAACCTGTGCCAGCATATTAGCGGTTTCCTGAAGTTTGACAGTTTGGTCCTCGATTGATTGAGACTGCACCTGACGCGCTTCGCGAATACCCTTTTCGGGAATATCCGTGAACCAGCGGTCAAGCGCACGGTTCATAAACAAATAAGAAAAAACCGCCATTGCAATAATCGGCAAAAGGCTGATGGCGAAAAAATAGAGCCACAGGCGCGTTTTGATTTTTGAACCAAGCTGCGAAGCGCGTCTTTCGCGCCAAAGTTTTAGCAGACTGCGAATAAAAATAAAGCCGAAAATGACAAAAGCGAAGAAATTGAGCGACGAGAGCGCGTAAAGCAGAAGCGTGTCGCTGACCGAATCAACCGTCAGGTTTTTCCAGAGATTTGACGATTGCAAAAGCACCAAAAACGTCAGCAGAATCAAAACCAGACCGCCGAGAATCCAGGGCGGCGTGCGTCTTTTCGGTTTATTTGCTTTTGTTTGCGCCATTCTGAAAGTTTAGCATAAAAGTCCAAAGTCCAAAGTCAATTAGCTTTTCGGCTTGAAACTTTGGACTTTGGACTTTAGGCTTTGGAATTTGGACTATTGCATCCGAATGGCATTGATTCGGGAAACACCAGCCTTCCGCCGAAGAAACGGCAAGCAGTTGGGCAAGTTCGCTTTCCTTCCGCGCAAAGGCTTACGGCTAAGTTGACGATAGATGTCGAATAGTTTTATTATTCTTAATTCACGTGCCGGAGTGGCGAAATTGGCATACGCACTAGACTCAAAATCTAGCGAGAGCAATCTCATGTCGGTTCGAGTCCGACCTCCGGCATTCATCAGTATTTATGGGTGTTTCAAAAAAATTTTAGCACTCAAAAACTTGTTTTTGATTTTGTCCGGGCGCACGCCGCTTTCCGCTAAAATACTTTTAAATCCGGCTAAACCTTTCTCAACAGCCGTTTTGTCGTTGGACGCGCTACACCTCCCCGACAAATATCCCAACCAATAAATCTGCACATTCGCACCTTCTTTGACGAGTTTCGTCAAATCTTTCTGTGTTCAATATTCCGCAGAATTTCTAACTGACAAAAATTATCTCAAAAAAAATCTAAAATTAATGATAGGTTTTGTTCAATTTTAGTGCGTATATAAACAGAACAGTAAAAGTATTTACTTTTATCGAAAGTAACTATATGATTTACATATTTTTTAGGCAGATAATCAAGGCTCAAAGCGATTTGAGAGTTGTCCACTAGCGTTTAATAACCTAATTTGTCGGCAGATATAAACACAATCTTTAAGGAATTTAGAAAATTTTTATGAACCAGAAGACAGATGAAACTTGTCAATTACAGACTGTTTTGTTTTATGCGGTTAACAAAATATCTCTTAAAAATATTAGAAGTTCTATCCAGGTAGTCGGAATGGCTTTTGTTATTTGTTTGCTACTATTAAGCGGCAGTGCGGTTGCCCAAGATACTGTAACCGGAGCATTTCAGGGAGATGTCAGCAACAATCAGACCGGAGATGCAGTTCCGGGTGCCGCCGTTGAAATTACAAACGAGCAAACCGGCGTTATCTATAATTTGACAACCGATTCGAAGGGACGTTTTTATCAAGGGTTACTCTCACCCGGTTTTTACCGGATTCGGATTACCAGCAGCGGATTTCGCACCAGATTGCTGCGCCGCCAAATAAAAGTTTCACTAACGGGCGAAGTCGTGCCGGTTCCGGTGTCGCTTGAGCCGGACAGTGCGACCTCGCCTTCAACGCCGCCTTCGCCAGCAGTTTTAGAGGAAGCCGACAACATCCGGGTTGAGATAAACACCACCGATGCGCGGCGCGGCGATTCATTCAGAGAGGAAGAAATCACCAAACTGCCGCTCGGAGCAACCACAATTACGAGAACTTTTGATGAACTTGCTTTTCTATTGCCCGGAGTTGCACCGCCACCACAGACTATTGGCGATATTGCCGGTCCCGGTGTCGGTCCCGGAGTTGGTTCAGCCGGACAGTTTGCGGTCAATGGCTTGCGTTCACGCGGCAATAACTTTACGGTTGACGGCTCGGATAACAACGATGAGGACATTGGAGTCAGAAGGCAAGGCTTTGTCGCGCTCATTCCGCAACCGATCGAATCAATCCAGGAGTTTCAGATAATCACATTACTTGCTCCGGCGCAGTTTGGCAGAAATCTCGGAGCGCAGGTCAATGCTGTTTCAAAGACGGGCGGCAGCGAAATTCACGGCACACTTTACGGCTTTCTTAATTCAGACAAGTTAAATGCGCGAAACTTCTTCGACACAACAAACGGGAATGACACATTTGCACTGAGAAGTGCAACAGGACAAGCCGTGCTTTTAGACGGACAACCGCTGATGGTTCGCAATCAAAGCGGTGAAGAAGATTCATTTACCTTCGGGCAAGCGGGCGGCACAATCGGCGGAGCAATAATCGAGAACCGTCTGTTTTATTTTGTATCAGGCGAGTATCAGAAAATCAATGCGACGCAGGAAAAGAGTTTCGCGGTGCCGACCATTGAACAACGCGGGGCTTTTCGTACCGGTGCTACCGGCATTAACCAAAACTTTTTCAATGGTGCAAATACGCCGTTGCGAGCAACTCCGGTTGGTGAAAGAAGTTCCGCGATATTCAGTTTATTTCCGTTTCCGAATAATCCTGATGGAGTATATGACGAAAATACTTTTACACAAATTTTGCCGGCGAGCGGTCGGGGCGTTATCTTATCAGGCAGGCTTGACCATAATTTTTCTCTCGGCGAGCGACAACAATCCGTTACCGGTCGCTACAATTTCACCGACGACGAGAGAAACATTCCTTCAGTGAATGATGCTATTTTTTCAACTTTATTGTCTAAAATTCAAACGCAAAACTTCTCGTTTTTCTTAAACAGTCAGTTAAGCGAATCAAACTCGGATTCACAGCTTTTCAATCAAGTGCGCTTTTCGTTCGGACGAACTCGCCTCAACTTTGAAGAAGTCCGCAACAACGAGTTTATGATTCCGAGCGGCAACTTCCCCGATGTTCCTTTTTTGCTCAACGCACCTTATCTGTTCAACACGACTTTGCCGCAAAGCAATGGTCAACCAAATACTGGAAACGTAACATATATCGGCACTTCTCCGCGTGTTACTTCGGTGCGACCAACGGTTGAGCAGCAAATCGGAGCAATAGGACAAGTAATCGTTGCCGGATTTAGTCCGCTTGGTGTTGATGTTTATAACTTTCCGCAAACGCGCATCAACAACACATACCAGTTAGCCGACGAATTAACGTGGCGTTTTAACAGTCACAGTCTTGTCTTTGGCGCGGACACTCGCCGGACTGATCTCAACAGCGATTTGCCGCGGCTGTCGCGTCCTTTGGTAACTTTTAATGGTGCGCCGCGATTAGTTCAGCGCGGCTCTTCGACGTGCCAAAACGGAGGAATCGGAGATTTCTGCTTTCTACCGGCGAATGATCCGTTTCGTGTCATCAGACCTGAAGACTTGGTGAGTTTGGGCGCAGCCAGCAGTTTTCTCTTGACATTTAATGTTGACCGACCGGATGCAAAAGCCAATTTGCGTTATTATCAACTCAACTTCTACGGACAAGATACGTGGCGTATTCGTCCAAATCTGTCGCTTTCATACGGATTACGTTACGAATACAACACGCCGGTTAAGGAAGTTGATAATTTAATTGAAGACACATTCACCGATTCAAGACTGTCTCTTGCTCCCGGTTTAAGAAGTTTTATTGATGGTCGAACGCGACTTTATGAACCGGACTACAATAATTTTGCTCCGCGCGTCGGCATCGCTTACTCGCCAAATCTTTTCGGCAACAGCCGCATCAGCGTTTTCCGAGCCGGTTATGGCATCTTTTATGACCAAATCCTCGGGGCGGTTGTTAGTCAATCGAGAAATGTCTTTCCGACTTTTCTCACGCTAAACCTTGGCGGCGTTCAATCATTTGGATTCCCGGTTAACTTAGACCTTTTAAATCCGGCATTTTACAATTATGTGCCGAATGTTTCACTGTCGCGTCCCGGGACAATCAACATTTTTAACAACAGGCAAATAAATTTAACAGATTTGTTGTCCGATTTTTCATCTGTATTTCCAAACGCAATAAATGCGACTCTGCCCGCTCGACAACTAGATATGCCGATGGCACATCATTACTCATTTATTTATGAGCAGCAGTTGAATCAAAACTTTACGGCTTCAATCGGCTTTATCGGAACAACGGGGAAAAATCTGCTTCGTTTTACAACTCCGAATCTCGGAGCCGGTTCAACCATTGTGCCAACTAGTCTTAATGTAGATACAAGTATTAATGCGCCAGAGGTAAGAGGAGTAGTTTTCAATCTCGCTCGTACAGAAAATACAATCGGGGCGATTAACCAATTCGAAACAACCGCCGCTTCGACTTACAATTCATTGCAAACCGAACTGCGCGGACGCTTTACACAAAAATTTAATTTTCAATTATCCTACGTTTTTTCAAAAGTTGAGGATGACGTTTCGGATGTCTTTGACCTTGCCGGTGCTTACGTTCTGCCGCAAAATAGTTTGACATTTGCCGGTGAACGCGCTCCGGCTAACTTTGACGTACGGCATCGTTTTACTTACAACGCCATTTACAGTTTTACGAAAGCAGAAACGCGCGGTTTGCGCGGTTGGCTGACCAATAATTTGCAAATCGCGGCGACGGGACGTTTTCGCACCGGACAGCCATTTACAGTCAACAGCATCGTTGACGTGAACCTTGATGGCAATTTAACCGATCGTTTGGATACAACGGATGGAATTGAAGTAACCGGTGACCGGCGACAGCCTTTGCGCTTGACGGCGAGTAATCCGTTCAGCCTGCTGGCATCATTTGGTCAAGACGGAGCGGTTAAACGTAACAGCTTTCGTGCCGGAAATGTGCTTGAACTTGATTTATCAATTATCAAGCCGTTTGTCTTCGGCTCAAACCGCTTATTATTCCGCACGGATATTTTTAACTTTATCAACCGCGCAAACTTCGGCATTCCGGTTCGTCTATTAGAAGCACCGGGATTTGGAAAGACAACCAGCACGGTAACGCCCGGTCGTCGCGTGCAATTTTCGCTGAAATATGAATTTTAACAAATATGGATATTTCATAAAGATATTTCAATCGGACTTTCGCGTGAAGTGAATAAGTAAGAACGCAAACACACCCGATTATCGTGCGTGTTTCTGCATTTCAAGCGTTAGATTAAAAAATATTTCAAAAAAAATGATAAGTTTTGGGGAATTTTCGTGCGTATATAAACAGAGCAAGTTTTTCAACTGTAACCGAGATAATTAATCTTTGTTTGAGTTTATCTTGATAATAAGTCGCAACAATCTCGACGGCTATTACTTTTCAGAGAGAAAACTGCTTAAAAAGAAAAGATTTCTAATGATTTTATGTAACAAATCAAAAGAAATTTACATAACAACACAGAGCATACAAATTTTGTATTAGAAGTTATTACTGTCAAGCAGCAACTCCTCATATAAAATTTCACTAAAATATAAAATTTAACCGGCTGTCAGCCGTTAAAAATAAGGAGCAACAAAATGTATAGCAGCAAACAAATAAATTTTCTCAATGTGTGTCAGCATAAGCGTGCAAAACTTTCATTGCGGTTATCAATAATGAAGAGCAAAAAGGAAATTAAACAAATGGAATTAGTCAAATGTAATCACATAGATAAATTTGTCAGCGAACTTGGATTTGGAATGTTAAAACATTTCAAGATATTGTTGCTCTTGTGTACATTATTGATTTCGGGCGCATTTTTTGCACCGACGGCACACGGGCAAGAAGTTAATAATTTGAATGTCGTCCCTATCACAGAAAACCCCATTCAAGCGCAGATGAAGCGGCAATTGACGAGTGTGCTGGGAAGCGATGTTCTAGCGAGTAAAACCGAACTGACCAGCGAAGAAGTAAAAACCGTCACGCAGCTCTCACCAAGTGTCGCAAACGCGGTGCGTAACCTTCCGGGCTGCACGACAAACACCCTGCCGCGTAACGACGATGGCTCAACCGGAGCAATCCCACTGCCGTTCAGCATCAACTTTTTTGGCACGACCTTCACGCAGACTTACGTTAACAACAACGGCAACATCACGTTCACCGGACCATTGGGGACGTTCACGCCGTTCGGCTTGGCTGGAACTAATACTCCAATCATTGCCCCATTTTTCGCCGATGTTGACACGAACGGCACTGCATCCGGCGTGGTGCAATACGGCAATACGATAGTTGACGATCGTCAGGCATTTTGTGTTAACTACATCAATGTCGGTTACTTCTCCTCGCGAACCGATAAACTAAACTCATTTCAGGTAATCCTGATTGACCGCACAAATACCGGCGCAGGCAACTTCGACATTGAATTCAACTACAATCAAATTCAATGGGAAACCGGCAGCGCATCCGGTGGCACGGGCGGCTTGGGCGGAAATTCGGCGCGGGCAGGCTATGCTAACGGCACTGCGCAATCCGGAACATTCTTCGAGTTACCGGGTTCGGCTGTCAATGGCGGTCTACTTGATACAAATCAAACGACTGGATTGACCAACACTTCTCGCAACTCAGGTGTACTCGGACGTCACGCCTTTTTCGCTCGCAGCGGTACCATTGTCCCTTGTTCTTATTCGTTCAATCCTACAAGCGCACCAAACATTGGGTCTGCGGGCGGCAACGGTAGTTTTATTGTGACAAATATAGCAGGAACAGGTTGCTCTTGGACAGCACAAAGCAATGCGCCCTGGCTGACAACTTCAAGCACCAGCAATACTGGCAGCGGCACCGTCAACTATACGGTTCAGCCAAATGCCACTACGTCTTCGCGCAGCGCAACAATCAGCGTGGGAGGACAAACTTTTACTGTGACGCAAGCAGGAATATCCAACCCTTGCACATATACATTCAACCCGACCGGCGACGGCAACGTCCCGGCGGGCGGCATCACGCGCAGCTTTAACGTCATTACCCAGCCCGGGTGCAGCGAATGGTTACCTAGTGTTTCTGCTAATGCTACATCATGGCTTTCTGCTTTTCGCAGCAATTCCAATACCGTGACCTACACGGCTAATCTCAACCCGGGTGCGCAACGCAGCGGAACAATCACTGTCGGCGGACAATTTTTTACTGTAACGCAAGCCGCAACGACTTGCCAAACGACACCAATCAGCTTCGGGCAAAGCATCAACGGTGGTTTAAATACCGGCTCATGTATAGTCGGTCAGCGACCGACCGATCTTTACACTTTCACC
>MWZA01000115.1 GCA_002050455.1 Acidobacteria bacterium 5-1
GTTTTGTTGAAGAAAGTAATCTCACGTTTAATATCAAAATGCTCCGGCGGGCTTTAGGTGACAATGCCGCGCAACCGGCGTTTATCGAAACCGTGCCGCGACGCGGATACCGTTTTATTGCGGAAGTCAGAGAAACCAATAACGAAAACGCATTGAAGAATCGCACCGGGCGGACGCTTTCTCAACCAACTGAAAAAATCTCTGCCGATTCATCAGTGTTCAGAAAAGTTCTTCTTCCAGCCCTTGCCGTTGTGATTGTCGGCGCAATCGTTACCGGTTTTTGGTATACCGGAAGCAAAAACCTCAAATTCGATGCTCCCGTTTTATCCGCGCCTTTCAGTTCCGAAAAACTCTCGACCAATGGAAAAGTCTGGCTCGCCGTTGTTTCGCCAAATGGAAAAAACGTGGTTTATACAAATTCGAATGGCGGCAGAAACAGCGTTTGGCTCAGACAACTCGAATCTTCAAACAACGTCGAGATAATTCCGCCGTCCGATGATTTTTATGGTGGAGTTGCTTTTTCGCCCGACGGCGATTTTCTTTATTTCAGCCGCCGCCCGCGCAATTTTGACGGTCAAGCTGACATTTACCGCGTTTCGATTTTCGGCGGAGTTCCCCAAAAAATCATCGGCGAAACGCAGGGCTGGATAAGCGTTTCGCCCGACGGCGGAAAAATTTCTTTTGTCCGCTGCTATTATCGGGAAGACGAAAATTGCTCTCTGTGGATTGCCGATGCCACCGACGGAAAAAATGAAAAAAAACTTGCCGCCCGCCCGCGCCCGTTTCGGATTGGCGACAATAAAATTTCACCCGACGGAAGAACTGTTGCCTTTGCCGTCGGACAATCGGAAAACCAAGCGAACGAATTCGGCTTAGTCGAAGTGAACATTGAAAGCGGCACGGAACGCGAACTAACCGCGCAGAAATTTTTCAATATAAAAAAATTGGCGTGGCTGCCGAATCGAAGTGGTTTGCTTTTAACGGCATCGAGAATTCCCAATAAAAGTTTCCGCATCTGGCAGGTTTCCTTTGTTTCGGGCGACGCGCAGCCGCTGACGAAGGATTCGGAAACTTATTCGGCTTTGAGTTTGGACAACGAGGCGACGAAAATCATTTCTACACAGACTAAAGCGGATTTTCGCCTGCATCTTTTGAACATGGAGAACTCATCCACCGGTCGTGTTTTGGCGGATGCCACGACGGTTGCCTTCGCGCCGAACGGAAGGATTATTTTTTCATCCGCAATGTCGGGTAACGATGAAATTTGGAGCATTAACACAGACGGAAGCGGACAGAGGCAATTAACAAATGATGCGGCGGACGAGTCATCACCGATAGTTTCGCCCGACAACAATTCGATATTTTTTACATCGAACCGCATGGGAGAAGCTCACATTTGGCGAATGAATGCGGACGGAAGTAATCAAACGCAAATTACAAACAAAGAAGGCGGCTTTCCGCTTTCCGTTTCGCCCGACGGAAAATGGCTTTACTATCATTCGGGGCGGCAGAGAATGCTCTGGCGGGTTTCAGCCGAAGGCGGCAAAGAGCAGTTGGTTTTGAACAAACGAAAGTATCGTTTCGCTGTTTCACCCGACGGTTTGCAGGCTGCTTTTTTTGAAAAGCAAGGCGAAGAAAATGTATTGATGATTGTTTCACTTGCCGACGGGCAAACAGTCAAAACTTTTCGCCCGGTGGATGAAAAGGCTAAGTTGGTTCAACTTGCGTGGACGCGGGACGGAAAAAATCTGACGTATATTTTAGCGAACAGCAAATTTGAAAATAATACTCTCTGGCTCCAACCACTCGATGAAGAAACGCCGCAGCAAATCGCTGATTTGCGCGATGAGGAAATATCCGAGCTATCCGGCTTCGCTCTCTCGCCCGACGGAAAAAGTTTCGCCGTTGTGCAAGGCGGTTGGAAACACGACGCGGTTTTATTAAAAGGTTTGAAATAAGGAAAAAATCAAAATCAATCTGAAAAGATCCATATACTTGGCTGACGACGCACAAAACGGTGAAAAATTCTTTGTTGGCGATTGGCGGAGTTGGCGGTGGATTTTTGGATTGGAAAGCACTCAGGAAAAAATCCGATTAAAAGTCTTCCAATACAATCAACGCCGTTTGTCCGCCGCCTTGCGTAATATTGACGAGCGAAGATGAAGAAAGCCGCACGAGTCCGCCTTCGACTTTGTTGAGAAAAAGAAACGGGTCGAAATCAACGAGAAGTTCTTCCATCGTAACCTCTTCCGCAAATAGTGGAAATACTATTTTCTCTATTTCGGCGCGTTCCTGCACAATAAAAGAATCTTGCAGAGCTTCGCTCAAAGCCGTTTCCCAATCGCTTTGCGAAGTTTCCCAACCAAGTACAATTCCCTTTCCGCCGTAATCGTCGTTTGGTTTAAGCAGAAATGTTTCACGGTTCGCACGCAAAAATTCCAACAAATCAATTTCTTTATTGTCCAATTTAGTTTTGCAGTTTTTAACTTTCCGCGTCCAGGGAATGTGTTTTTTGATTATTTCAAGTTGGTTTGGCGTGAAAAGATACTCATATTTTTCGTCGGTTAAAATAGCAAAACTTGCCTTTTTATGCGCGAGTTTGACGCGGAAGGAATTCACCATAAAGATATTTCCGTCAGCGTAGGCGCGGATAAACGGATGCGTTTCGTCAAATTCTTCAAGAAACTCATGAATCAAAATCCGCTTATAAAAAATATCAATTTCAAAATCGCCCGCGTACAGTTTTCCGCCGTCGTATTCGAGTTCGTGCGGGTCGGCGACGAGCGTTTTAAAACCCATTGATTCAAAATAATCTTTCAAAATATAAAACTCGGATTCGGTCGAAACGCCGTCCCAATCGACAATAGCAATATTCGGCTTGCCTTTCCTGCCTCCGAATTCGCGGTAAGTTTTAAAAAGCGATTGCAGCAGAAGTTGGTGCGGCTTCGGTCGCCAATGTTTATTTTCAGCAAGAAAATCTTTGATTTCGGGAATATGCGATAAAACTATTTCAAGCTGCATCTGGTCGCCGACACCAGCGGGAGTTTCGGCGTTGTATTCCAAAAATTTAAAATCACTTCCGGCGACGAATGTATCCAAACGGCTTGTTACACACAATTTATCGTAACCCGGATTTATCCGCGCCATTCGTTCTTCCTTTTCGGTTAAATCGAGTTTTGTAAGAATTTCCTTATTGTCCAACGCGGCAAAAGCCAAACTTCTAAACGCTTCGGCGATAATTTCGGCGGCGTTGGCAATTTCATCGTATTGCGAACGCGAAAGAAAATGCGGACGCAAAAACGGACAAGTTGGTCGGTTGTCGTAAAGAAGACCTAAATCGCTTTGAATTTCAGTCAATTCAGTAAAAAGTCGTGTGTCTGAAAAATGGTTTTTGTAAATCGCTTCTTCGAGTTTGCCGATTTTTTCATTTAGTTCTTCGTGTTTCATATTTGATTTTTACAGGACGTATTTGATATTTGTCTTGAATGCCATGCTTATAATTTAGCAAAAATCTTATCGGAATTTAGCTTGCGTGGCACAACCAAGCAGATTATGCGGTCAGCGTGATTTTAAACAGTTCGCTGCAAGTCGCGCTCGGATTATTTCCCGTATTGGTTTTGCTGTCGTTTGTTTTGGGCGGCTCGATTTTAACGCTGACGTTGTCGCCTTTGCTGGTCGTCGCGTTGGCTTTATCGACGGTTGTAACGGCGTTTGTCGTCTATAACGGCGAATCAATCTGGCTCGAAGGCTTGACGTTGATTGGTCTTTACTGCATTATTACCGCGGCGTTTTGGTGGGGCTAGTTTTAAAGTGAAAAGGCAAAAGTAAAAAGCAAAGTATAAGATGTACGGTGAAAAAACTACTTTGCCTTTTTACCTTTAACGCCTATCTTTAAAACTGTCGTAAAGTTCAGTATGCCGACTCGTCAGCGGCAACAAACGTCCGTTGACAAACAGATATTTAATGTTTGTGCGCGGCTCTAAAATATCGCCGTCGGCAACGACGACATTCGCCATTTTGCCGACTTCGATTGAGCCGAGTTTGTCGCTCAACCCTAAAATCTGCGCCGGATAAAGAGTTACGGATTTTAACGCTTCGTCTTTCGCCAAGCCATATGCACTGGCTAAACCCGCATGATACGGCAAATCGCGCACTTCCGCGCCGTCGTTGCCCGTCGAGATGCAGAATTTCACGCCCGTTTGCGACAGTTTCATTGGCGCGGAAAACAGATAATCATAAGCGTCATCCTCTTGAACGGGCAAATTGTAAATGTTTGTGTAAATAACGGCGATGTTATTTTTCTTCAAATCGTCCGCCGCTTTCCACGCTTCCTGACCGCCGATGATAATTCCTTTAACCTTCATTTCGCTGATGAACTTTGCCACGCCGCGAATGTCGCGCTCACGTTCAGCTCTGAAAACTATCGGTTTTTCGCCGCGCGCATATGGAATCATCGCTTCCATTTTCAAATCCGCCGTCGGATACGGCAAAGATTTATCTTTTGCATAAGCATCTCTAACGCGGGCGTAATTTTCCGCGTCCTTAAAAAGTTTTTTCAAATCTTCCAGTCGTTTATCGCGCTGTTTAACGGCTTCACCAAATTCGATAGTTTGCGGACCGGTCAAAGGATTAAAGCCGGAAAATGTTGTAATGCGCGGAAAGTTGATGACCAGCCCGAAAGCCGGCACAACCGCCATTTCCGCTTGGGTCGAACCGACCAGATTAATGACCGCCGATTGTCCCGAAATAATACCGCCGATTGGCAGAGACATCACGGTTGTAATGCCGTTGACGCGGGTAACATTGACGTGTGCGCTGTGTGGATGAATGCCTAAAATAGCTTTTGCGTTAGCGTTCATATCGCCCGTTTCGGCAATGTCAACCGAACCGGGAACGCCTTGTCCGATTTCCGCCAAACCTAAATTAGTTCCCGCATCAATCATTCCCGGATAAACGCTTAAACCTTTCGCGTCAATTCTTTCCGCACCGGCGGGAATCGAAACATTTGCGCCGACTGCCGCAATTTTTCCGTTACTGATAACAACCGTGCCGTTTTCAATCGTCGCGCCCGAAACCGTAATGATTCGCGCATTGGTAACCGCAAAAGTTCCGGCTTTACCATTGACATTTTGCTGTGTGCCGCTATTTTGCGCGGAAACAAAAGAAAATTGTCCACAGATGAACACAGATAAACACAGATAAAAGAAAGTTTTCATAATTCGTAATTCGTAATTCGCAATTTTCATCTTATTGATTCCCTCCGTCGCCGAATTCTGCATCGTCTCTGTCGGCTTGCCGTTTTTCACTGGGAATTTTTGGCGAAGTTCCGCCGCTTGCAGGCGGACGATTTATGTCTAATTTTTCTAATGCTTCGCGCTCCTTTTGGATTCCATCGCGTTTTTGCATATCTTTCGCGCGATCAAAGAAAGTTTCGCCTTCAATCAACGTTGTTTCGACGTGCGAATAAACGCTGAATGGATGCGCCGACCAAATTACGATGTCAGCGTCTTTGCCGACTTCGATTGAGCCGGTTCGTTTATCAATACCGAGTTGTTTCGCCGCGTTCAGCGTAATCATCTTTAACGCTTCTTCTTCCGGCACGCCACCGTATTTTTCGATCTTTGCCGCGTCTAGATTCAGACGGCGCATTCTTTCGTCCGAATCCGAATTTATCGAAACAACCACGCCGTTTTTCCACAAAATCGCGGCATTATACGGAATCGAATCGTAGGCTTCGAGTTTGTAACCCCAATTGTCGGCAAAAATTGAAACGCCCGCGCCGCGCTTTGAAATTTCCGGCGCGATTTTATAGGCTTCGAGTCCGTGCTGCAAGGTGGCAACTTTAAAACCGAATTCGTCGGCAAGCAGCAATAAATTTAAATGCTCGTCGGAACGATAACCGTGCGCGTGAACCAGTCGTTTGCCTTCCAAAACTTCAACCAGCGGTTCGAGTTCCAAATTGCGGCGCGGCGGAATGGCGGTTTTATCTTTTTTAGCGACTTTGGCACGATATTCGTCCCAAGATTGCTTATAATCGCGTGCGCGAAGAAACGCATCGCGGATAACTTCCATCACGCCCATTCTCGTGCGCGGATAGCGAAACGGTTGTCCGGGCTGCGGCTGGAAATTCGTCCGTTTGACATTTTCGCCAAGCGCGAATTTTATTCCCGGCGGCGCGTCCGCAATCGGAAAATCTTCAACCGGATGACCGTATTTAAATTTAACAACCGTATTTTGTCCGCCAATGGAATTTGCCGAACCGTGCAGAAGATTTGCCGCCGTTACGCCGCCCGCCAAGCCGCGATAAATCGCAATATCGGTCGGATTCAGAACATCGCGGATGCGAACCATTGACGTAACTGAATAAGAAAATTCGTTGACCGCGTCCATCATTGTGTGCGAATGAGCATCAATGATACCGGGCGTGACAAATTTGCCGGTTGCGTCAATAACCTGCGCGTTTGGCGATGCTTTCAAATTTTTGCCAACTCGCGCAATTTTGCCGTTTTGAATAAGAATATCAGTATTCTCAAGCGTGCCGCGAACGGCGGTCAAAACGGTGGCGTTGCGAATCAAAACATCGTTTGTTTTTTTCGCTTGAGCAAAAACCGCGACATTTGAAGTCGTCAGTAAAAATAAATTTGCGAGTAAGAAAGCTGTTAGTTTTCTCATATTGATTTCCTAAATTTTCTTGTCTAATCGAAAATGTTTTCCAAATCTAAAATAAAACCTTTGATGACCGATTCACCAAAAACTTGTTTGGGATTGTCCAAAGTTTCAACTTCTTTTCCGATGCGGTAAATGTGAACTTTACGTTCCTGCGGGTCAATCAGCCAACCGAGCAAAACGCCGTTTTCGATATATTCGCTCATTTTGTCTTTCAGGTCTTTGAGCAAATCGGTTTCCGAGCGAAGTTCGATAACAAAATCAGGCACGAGCCGCGCAAACCGCCGTTTTTCTTCACCGGACAAAGCATTCCATTTTTCATTTTGCACAAATGCCAAATCGGGCGAGCGTCGCGCGCCGTTCGGAAGCGTAAAACCCGTCGAAGAATCAAAAGCCACACCTGTTTTGTTTTTCCTTACCCAATCCCAAAAAATTCCGATAATATCAAAGTTTTTTCTACCTGTTTCCGTATTAGTTGGCGGCATAATAACAATATCTCCGTCCTTTGACATCTCAATCCGCATATCGGGATTGCGTTCGCAAAACTCGACAAATTCTGCTTCGCTGACTTCGTGCCAAAACTGACTCAAATCAATCGGCTGGAAACCGCTTTCAGGATATATTAACTGCATTGTTTGACTCATATGATGCCTTGCATTTTACGGCGTTTTTGTTCCGCTAAACGGAACTGCGCCTTGCGGCGATGTAAATGTGCCGCTGATTTGATTGCCGCTGACCGTGCCTTTAACTAAAACGTCATATTCCGAGCCGCCGAAATCAACCGTTACCGTAAAGCTAAAACCTTCTGCCGTAACCCTGCCGTCTTTAATCGGCACGTTGCCAAGCTGCGATTGGAAAGTTCCGGTTAAATTTTCATTTTGTTGCGTTAAATTCAAAGTTCCTTGAATCGGTTGTCCGGGAATTTCGACGTTTATTGAATAATTTCCGCCGACAATTGCCGCTGTTCCGGGCTGAGTTGTTCCGGTCGGAGTTTTACCGTCTGGTTTTGGCGGTTGTTTCGGCTCAAAAAGTTTGCCGTCGACAAAAACCTGCGTAATTACTTTAGAT
>MWZA01000044.1 GCA_002050455.1 Acidobacteria bacterium 5-1
CAACCCGAACGGCGCGAACGAATGCGACAAACCCTGGTGTCCAAACACGAATTATCACGCCTATCACGCGATTGATTATTACGCGACCGAAGACCGTTTCGGCACGATGGCAAAACTGCGCGAAATGGTTGAAAAAGCGCACGCAAACGGCATCAAGGTTATTCAAGACCAGGTGGCGAATCACGTCGGCGTTCAGCACGTTTGGTCAAAAAATCCGCCGCTCGATAATTGGTTTAGCAAATATTCGCCGAATACTTTTAATAATTCGGTTTTGCTTTCGCCGAATGCTTCGCAGGCTGAACGCGATAATTTGCTCAAAGGCTGGTTTAATGAACTTCTGCCCGACAACAACCACGACGAGCCGGAAGTCGCCAAATATCAAATCCAAAACGCGCTCTGGTGGATTGCGATGGCGGGAATTGACGGCATCCGGCAAGACACGATTCAGTATATGCCCAGAACATTTATCCGCGATTGGTCGTCGGCAATTTTGAAACAATATCCGCGTATTTATCTCGTCGGCGAAGTTTTTGAACGCGATTCGGCGCACACGGCATTTTTCCAAGGCGGCAAAATCGGCTGGGACGGCATTGACACAAATTTGCCGTCGGTTTTCGATTTTAAACTCTGGGAAACTTCGCAGGAAGTTTTTACGGGTAAAAAACCGATGCGGGCTTTGCGCGACGTTTTGAAATACGACGGGCTTTACCCGAACATCAACCGCGTAACGACTCTGACGAACAATCACGACACCGACCGTTTTATGTCTCTGTCGGGCGCGACCAAAGAAGGCGCGCGGCTTCACGTCGCATTTATGCTGGCGACGCGCGGCATTCCGCAGCTTTATTACGGCGAGGAAATCTTGATGACCGGCGGACACGACCCCGACAATCGGAAGGATTTTCCCGGCGGCTGGCGCGAAGATTCGACGAACAAATTTACGCGAGCGGGCAGAACGGCGGACGAGCAGGAAATGTTTGAGGAAGTCAAAACATGGATTGAACTCAGAAAAAAATTTGATGCGTTAAAAACAGGCAAAACGATTGATTTGCGTTACGACGAAAACTCCTACATTTTTGCGCGGAAATCAGGGAAACAGGCGATTGTTGTCGGATTGAACCGAGCCGATAAGAGCGATTTTATAAAATTCGACGCGAAGATTTTAGGATTGACGGCGAAAAATATCGTTTGCCGACCAAACGGCGGACGTTCGACGGTTCAAATTAGCAATCACGGCGGAACTGACGGGACAATCGGATTGGCTTTGCCGCCGCAAACGGCGATTGCATACGAATGTTTTGAAGCTAATGAAGGTTGAGAGGCGGGCTATTGCCCGCTTTTGATGTTGGCGAATGGCGGGCAATAGCCCGCCTCTCAACCATTGTATTATTTATGTTGAATTGCGCTTAGGCTTTACTTAAATGTTATTTATATTGATTTTATGAATTTTCCCAGAGCCAGCGGTGTTTTACTGCATCCGACATCCTTGCCGTCGAAATACGGCATCGGCGATTTGAGCGACGAAGCGTATAAATTTGTAGATTTTCTCGAAAGAGCGAAACAAACTTACTGGCAGGTTTTGCCGCTCGGTCCGACCGGTTACGGCGATTCACCGTATCAATGTTTTTCGGCGTTTGCGGGCAATACAAATCTGGTTTCGCCCGAAAAATTGGTTGAAGACGGATTTTTGAGTGAAGAAGAGATAAATCAAAAGCCTGATTTCCCGCAGGGCAAAGTTGATTTCGGTTTGCTTTACGATTGGAAAAACCGGATTCTCGGTTTGGCTTACGAGCGTTTTCGCGGGACGACGAGCGTTGATTTGCGCGGCAAGTTTGAAACTTTCTGCCAGCAGGCAGCCGCTTGGCTTGACGATTACGCGCTGTTTCGCGCCGTCAAAAAATCGCAAGACCAGAAATCGTGGCAAAAGTGGGATGCCGGTCTGCTTTTGAGGAAAGATTCCGCGCTGGCACGGGCGCGTGAAAATCTGAGTGAAGATATTCAGGCACAGAAATTTCAGCAATGGCTTTTCTTTCGGCAGTGGAACGAACTGAAAAATTACTGCAATGCGAAAAATATCAAAGTTGTCGGCGATGTGCCGATTTTCATTGCCCTCGATTCGGCTGATGTGTGGTGTAATCCGTCGCAGTTTAAACTCGACGAAGACGGCAGCCCGCGCGTCGTCGCCGGAGTTCCGCCGGATTATTTTTCACGAACCGGACAGCTTTGGGGCAATCCGATTTATAACTGGGAGCAAATGCGGCGCGACAATTTTCGCTGGTGGACTCGTCGCGTGAAGGCGACTTTGAAAACGGTGGACATTGTGCGCGTTGACCATTTTCGCGGCTTTGCGGCGAGTTGGGAAGTGCCGGGCAGTGATAAGACAGCGCAAAACGGGCGTTGGGTAAATGTGCCGGGCAAAGGATTGTTCAATGCGCTGAAAAATGCGCTGGACGATTTACCGTTCTGGGCGGAAGATTTGGGCGTGATAACGCCGGACGTGGAAGAATTGCGCGATTCCTTCGGCTTTCCCGGAATGCGGATTTTGCAGTTCGCTTTTGGCGGCGGCACGGACAATCACGATTTGCCGCATAACTACATAAAAAATGCGGTCGCCTATACCGGTACGCACGACAACGACACAACCGTCGGCTGGTTCAATTCGCAAGCCGGAAGCGGCTCGACGCGCGATGCGGCACAGATAAAACGCGAGCGCGAATTTTGTCTGGATTATCTGAAATCTGACGGGCGCGAAATTAACTGGGATTTTATCCACGCCGTTTGGGAATCGGTCGCGGACACGGCAATTGCGCCGATGCAGGATTTATTGGGTTTAGGCAACGAAGCGCGGATGAATCTTCCGGCTTCGACTTCCGGCAACTGGAATTGGCAATGTCGGGAAGGCGATTTTTCGGACGAGATAGCGGAGAGATTAAGAGGTTTGACGGAAATTTACGGACGGACGAATTGATATGAAAAACGAATTATTAACGCAAAGACGCAAAGACGCTAAGGAATGGAAAACGGAAAATGGAAAACGGAAAATACGGCTTTCTAATTTTCCATTTTCCACTTTGCATTTTCCATTATTTTCCTCTGCGTCTCTGCGTCTTTGCGTTTTAATTTTTCTTTTCGCTTCCGCAACTTTCGCGCAAAACGCGCCGATGGTTGAGAAAATCGAGCCGCCGAATTGGTGGGCGAATATGTCAGTTAATCCGGTGCGCGTTCTTGTTCGCGGAAAATATCTGTCGGGCGCAAATGTCGTCGCGCCCCAAAATAGCAGTTTGAAGGCGTATAATTTTCGCGCCAGCGACAACGGAAATTATTTGTTTTTTGATGTCGAAATCGCGCCGAACGCAAGAGTCGGCAAATACAATCTGCAAATTCAGACGAAAAGCGGCAGCGTGAATGCGCCATTTGAAATTTCGCCGAGGATTGACCGACGAAATCGTTTTCAAGGTTACACGACTGATGACGTGATTTATTTTCTGATGCCCGACCGTTTCGCCGACGGCGACACTTCAAATAATGACCCGCCGAAATCGAAAGGTTTGTATGACCGCGCAAAAGGACGGCATTATCACGGCGGCGATTTGCAAGGCGTGATTGATAAATTGCCTTACCTGAAAAGTTTGGGCGTAACGGCGATTTGGACAACGCCCGTTTATGATAATAACGACCGTGCGGACACAAAGGAAGTTTATGAGGGAATACCTGTAACGACGGGTTATCACGGCTACGGCGCGGTTGATATGTATGCGATTGACGAGCATCTCGGCACATTTGCGAAATTGCGCGAACTGATTGATAAAGCGCATCAAAACGGCATTAAAGTTATTCAAGACCAGGTGGCGAATCATACCGGACCATATCACGTCTGGGCAGAAGACCCGCCGACAGCGACTTGGTGGAACGGCACGGTCGAAAATCACGTCTCGAACAACTGGCAAAAATGGACGGCGATGAATCCCCGCGCGACGTATCAAACCCAAAAACGCAACATTGACGGCTGGTTTATAGACATTCTGCCCGATTTCAACCAAGACGACCCCGAAGTTGAAAAATATCTGATTCAAAATTCGCTCTGGTGGCTGGAAATGAACGGCTTTGACGCGATTCGGATGGACACTCTGCCGCACGTTCCGCGTTCTTTCTGGCAAAAATGGGGAAGCGCGATAAAACGCGAATATCCGAACGTAAATATCTTAGGCGAGCTTTACGACGGCGACCCGGCACTGGTTTCGTATTTTCAAACCGGACGGCGCGGACACGACGGAATTGATACGCAAATTGACACGCTTTACGATTTTGCGCTTTTTTATCCGATTCGTAATGCTTTCGGGCAAGGCAAAAACATTCGTGAAATTTCGCAGATGTTTTCAAAAGATTGGCTGTATCCGAATTCATCAGTTTTGACGACATTTTTGGGCGTTCACGATATGCCGCGTTTTATGAACGAGCCGGGCGCAACCACAGAAGGCTTGAAACTCGCGCAGACTTTGATTATGACTTCGCGCGGCACGCCGCTTCTTTATTACGGCGACGAAATTGCGATGCGTGGCGGCGGCGACCCCGACAATCGGCGTGATTTTCCGGGCGGTTTTCCGAACGATTCGAGAAACGCTTTTACAAATTCGGGCAGAACGGCGGAAGAACGCGACGTTTGGAATCATCTGGCTTTGCTTGGAAAATTACGAATGGAAAATGCACCTTTACGGCGCGGCAAATCGCTCGATTTGCTGGACGAAGAACAACAGATGGTTTATGCGCGGATGTCCGAAACCGAAGCCGTTCTCGTAGTTTTCAACAATGACACGAAAGCGGCGAATGTTTCGTTTGACGTTTCAATGATAAAAACATTTGCGCCAAACGCGACTTTGACGGACAGACTCGGCGTAGTTTCCGATGTAAAGATAAATAACGGCAAGGTTAATTTTTCGATGCCGGCGCGAACGGCGGGGATTTTAACGCTGAAGTAGGAATGCTGAACGATGAATGATGAAAAGAATCTGGATTTGAAAGTGAGAACGAGAAAATTTGCTTTGCGAATCATTCGTCTTTATAAAGCGTTGCCGAATTCAGTCGAGGCGCAAATTATCGGCAAACAAATTTCGCGGAGCGGAACTTCTGTCGGCGCACAATATCGTGAAGGCACGCGGGCGCGTTCGACAGCGGAATTTATCAGCAAAATCGAAATTGCTTGTTAAGAGCTAGAAGAAACAATGTATTGGTTTGAATTGCTCGTCGAGAGCGAAATTTTCAAACCTGAAAAGTTAAGCGACATACAAAATGAAGCTGACGAATTGATGGCAATTTTTGTTTCATCGGTCAAGAAAGTCAAAGAAAAGAAATGATTTTCAGCATTCAGCGTTCCTAGTTCATAATTCAAAAAACGGAGTTTTTACGATGCAAAACAAACCGCAATTAAGTTTTTGGCAAATCTGGAATATGAGTTTCGGTTTTTTGGGAATTCAGTTCGGTTGGGGCTTGCAGCTTGCCAATATGTCGCCAATTTACAAATATCTCGGCGCGGAAGAAGCGAACTTGCCCTATCTCTGGCTCGCGGGTCCGATGACCGGATTGCTCATTCAGCCGATTGTTGGCGCAATGAGCGATAGAACCTGGACGCGGCTCGGTCGCCGTCGCCCGTATTTTCTTATCGGCGCGATTTTGGCGAGCATTTCACTGATTTTGATGCCGAATTCGTCGGCACTTTGGATGGCGGCGGGACTTCTCTGGATTCTCGACGCTTCAATCAATATCACGATGGAGCCTTTTCGCGCGTTTGTCGCCGACAATCTGCCGGAAGAACAGCGAACACTCGGTTTCGTAATGCAGTCGTTTTTTATCGGTGTCGGACAGACTTTGGCGAACGCTTTGCCGTTTATCTTAACCGCTCTCGGTGTGGTCGGAATTATGCAAAGCGGCATTCCGTATTCAACCTTAATTGCATTTATCGTCGGCGCGTTATTTTTTCTAATCGCGGTTTTATGGACGGTTTTCACTTCAAATGAATATCCGCCCGAAGATATGGAAGCGTTCCGGGCAAAACAACGTGAGGGCAATGTCGTCAATTCGATTTTCCGCGAAATTGTCGAGGCGGTCAAAGATATGCCGACGACGATGAAGCAATTGGCAGTCGTGCAGTTTTTTACGTGGTTTGCGCTGCCGTGTATGTGGCAATTTTACGGGCTGACGGTTGCTCAAACCGTTTTCGGCGCAGTTGACGAAAAAACGAATCCCGAACTTTTCAAACAGGGAACGGAATGGGGCGGGCTTTCCTTCGCGGTTTATAACGTCGTGTGTTTTCTCATCGCTTTTGCTATTCCGTGGCTGGCGAACAGCACGAGTCGGAAAACGGTTCATTTTATTTGTTTGACGCTCGGCGGTTTGGGTTTGATTTCAACCGCATTCGCGTCCAATCCGTATTTTCTCTGGGTCGGAATGGCGGGAGTCGGAGTCGCCTGGGCTTCAATTCTTTCAATGCCGTATGTGCTTTTGGCGGGCGCGATTCGTCCCGAAAGAATGGGCGTTTATATGGGCGTTTTCAATTTATTCATCGTCATTCCGCAGATCGTGATGTCTTTTTTAATTCCGCAGATTTACGACGGTTTATTGGGCGGCAAGCCCCTGAATGTTGTTATCTTAGGCGGTATTTCTCTTCTTCTCGCGGCAGCCAGCGTTTTTATCGTCAAAGATGTCGGACAAATGAAACTCGAAAGCGACGAAGAAATCGCTGTTCCGAGCGGAACGGTAGTTGGCGGCGTTGATTTATAAAGTATTTTTTCAATCGTTTAGCGACGATCTTGCCCGCATTTTACGCTAATTAACAGGCAAGCCTGTCGCTAAACAAGTAAGTTTTTTTGGTAAAAATATCTATATGACTAAAAATATTTATAAGCAGGCGTTGATATTAGTTTTATTGTTGGGTTTTTCCTTTGCGCTTTTAGCTCAACAGCCACAGCGCGATTTCTCAAAAGAAAATGCGCGGGCTTCGCAGAATTGGGTAAAAGACGCGGTGATTTACGAAATTTTTCCGCGTCAGTATTCGCAGAAAGGCGATTTCAATTCGATTACGGCGGATTTGGACAGATTGAAAAATCTCGGCGTAACGGTTTTGTGGCTGATGCCGATTCACCCGATTGGACAGGAGAAGAAAAAGGGAACAATCGGCTCACCGTATGCCGTGCGTGATTATTACGCGATAAATCCCGATTACGGAACGCCGCAGGATTTGAAGCGTTTAATCAGCGAGGCGCACAAACGCGGGCTGAAAGTTATTATTGATATTGTCGCCAACCACACGGCTTGGGATTCGGTGATGATGAAAAATAAAGCATTTTACACGCGGGACAAAAACGGAAATATCATTCCGCCCGTTCCCGATTGGGCGGATGTGGCGGATTTGAATTTCGACAATCCCGAACTCAGAAAATATATGATTGAAATGCTCAAATTCTGGATTCGTGAATACGACCGCGACGGTTTTCGCGCCGACGTTGCGGGTTTTATTCCGACCGATTATTGGGAAACGGCGCGTCGGGAAGTTGATAAAATCAAGCCCGACACGATTTGGCTCGCCGAATGGGAA
>MWZA01000064.1 GCA_002050455.1 Acidobacteria bacterium 5-1
TTGCCGGGCTGATTATCTGGAAATAAATTGGCAAAATCACATAAAAAAAGATTAAACTACTCAATAATGTTAAAGTGAAAAGCAAAACTTGATATAGTTTTGGAACAAGCGAAATCGGTAGAAAATCAGTCGAAGAAATGACGATGGTCAAGCGTTTATTAGTGGTTGACGATGAACCGAATCTGTTGCGGGCGGTTGCCGTCGTTTTGCGCGGCGAAAATTTTGAAGTTTCAACCGCCCGCAACAGCAGAGAAGCACTCGTTTCAGTGGCTCAAAATCTGCCGGATTTAATTGTCAGCGACGTGCGAATGCCCGGCATGGACGGCTATGATTTGGCGCGAAAATTACGCGCCGCGCCGCATTCGGCGATGATTCCGATTGTTTTTTTAACCGCCAAAGATGAAACCGAAGACCGCATCGAAGGCTTGCGTGCGGGCGTTGATATGTATTTGACCAAACCGTTTGAGCCGGACGAACTCGTGGCAGCTATCCGAAATATTTTACAGCGCGTCGAGCGCACGCATTCGACGATTGCCAGACTTGTCGGCAGTCAAGAATCGGAAGAAACGGTTTTTGTCCGCGACGAAGAATTGACCAAAGCCGAATGGCGCGTCGCCGAAGCCGTCGCCCGTGGTTTGAGCAACAAGGAAATCGCCGCCGAACTGCATCTCAGCATTCGCACCGTTGAAAATCACGTCAGTCGGATTTTAGCCAAAAAGAACTTTTCCAACCGCGTCGAAGTCGCCTGCCACGTTATTTCGTGCCAGACGGAATAGCGACGGCTTGCCTTTTGAGTGAAAACACTTAGTCAATATAAGTGTTTTTGTTGATTCGCCAACTGACATTTTCTCCTAAAATAACTGTAGAATTTATAAGGAGGCGGAAATGTTAAAGAGAACAAATCAAAAAATTTTGAAAACGGCGGGCTTATTTAATGCGACTCTGGCGATGCTTTTATTGTTCGGGCTGACGACTTTTGCACAAACCACAAATATGCAAGCCGCAACAATGCAAACTACGAGCGAAAAGAGTGTGACTCAGATTTTGCAGCCCGTTTTGACAAATTATAAAAATGTCAAAATCGGGACGACCAGCGAGGAAGTGCGCGAAAAGCTCGGCAAAGCGAAAATTGATGACAAAGACGGTTTTTATTACGAAATTTCCGATGATGAAATAGTTCAAATCAGGATTGATAAAGACAAAAAGGTACGATTTATTTCTGTCACCTATTCCGACGAAATCGCGCCGAAATTTGCTGACGTTTTCGGAAAAGATATTATGATTGAATCGGCTGCCGACGGGAAGATTTACAAGCTTGTCAGATACCCTGAAGCTGGTTATTGGGTGGCTTATGCACGGAGTTCGGGAGAAAAGCCGACGGTAACGGTAACGATGCAGAAAATGCGGAAGGTTAAATAAGCGTGAAATCTCGGCGGGAACTTTGGCGATTAAAAAATTCGAGCGTAACCGCTTGAAGTCGAACGGTTTCTGGCGGGTGCTGAATTTTTATGAGATTTCAATCTTTAACGATTCGCGCCAGGTTGTTGTGGTTGACGCTTGGATTGGTGATTCCGCTCGTTCTGGTCGGGTTTTTCAATCTGTGGAATTTTTGGCAAGTCAGCCGAGCGCAACTTAACGAATCGCTGGAGCAGCAAGCCAAACTTGCGGCGCGGGCTTTTGAGCAGCGGATTTTGGCGCACCGGCAAACATTGGAAACAATTTCCGCGTTGGCAAGCAGCGGCGAAAACACTTTTACGCTCGAAGATTATCTCAACTCAATTGTCAAAACCCGTCCAAACTGGCTCGACGTGCAAATTGTTAATACCAACGGCGAAGTCGTTTTGTCGCAATCGAGCAAAACGACGAATTTGCCTGCAATTTCAGTTAAGGAAATCAAGGACAAAGCCGAGCGGGAAAATTCTTTTGTCATTTCGACTGAAGAATCCGCCGACAAAAAACTGAGTCTTTTGTCGCTCGCCCTGCCGATTGCCAATCGAAATTTCGTCGTCGCGCGGATTGACGGCGCAAGCGTCAACGATGTTTTTGAAAGGCTCAATTTGCCGGATGATAATCTTATCGCCGTTTTTGACGAGAACAATCGCCTGCTTTACCGCAATCACGGTCTGTCCGAGCAAATGTCGCTTGATGCCGGTGAAACGCCGCTTTTTACTGCCTTGCGCGAAAAGCGCGAAGGCACGATTGAAGTCGAAAGTCCGTACGATAAAGTCCGTCGCGTCTATGGTTTGGCGCGAGTTGAAACGGCAAACGGCATAGTCGCCGTCGGCATTCCAAGCGCGAAACTTTATGAATTGACGCGGCGACAATTCGTGCGCCAATTGCTTTTTGGCTTGCTCATCGCGGTTTTGGCGATAACGGCGGCGTTCGTGATTGCGCTGAGTATCACTCAACCGATGCGGCGTTTGACCAAAGCGGCGCGGGCTTTCGGAGCGGGCGATTTGACGGCGCGAACCGAAGTTACGCAAGGCGGAACAATCCGTGAATTAGGACTGACTTTTAATCAAATGGCGGAGGAAATTGTACAACGCGAAGAAGAACTCCAAGCACTCGACCGCTTGAAGTCTGAATTCGTCAGCAGCGTTTCGCACGAACTGCGAACGCCGCTGACGACGATTAAAACTCTCACGCGCGTTTTGCAGAGCGATAAAATTTCCGCCACCGAGCGCGAAGAGTTTCTCGGAACAATCGCCGCCGAATGCGACCGGCAGATTGATTTTGTGCAAAACCTGCTCGATTTGTCGCGCATCGAATCCGGCGCGTATAAAATTTCTTTAGCTCCGACTGATGTCGTCAAAATTTTGTGGGAATGTGTTGAGGCGCAGCAGCGAGCAGCGATTTCCCGTAAATTAAATCTGAAATTCAATTCGCCGCCGAGCGATTTGCCGCCCGCGTTGACCGATTCGGGAGCGTTGCGGCAAATCGTGTCGAGCCTCGTCGAAAACGCAATGAAATACACGCCCGAAGGCGGCGAAATCCGTCTCGCCGCGAGCGAAAAAAACGAACGAATTGCAATTGAGATTTCCGATAACGGCTGCGGAATTGCGGCGGAAGACATGCCGCATATTTTTGAAAGGTTTTATCGCGGACGACCGCTCGACGCGCAGAATTTGTCGAAAACGGGCGGCGAATTTTCCGACGAGGACGAATACGTCGCCGTCAATGAAACCGCCGGAGTCGGTCTGGGACTTTATCTCGTCCATAATTTAGTCGAGCAAATCAGCGGCGAAATCACAGTCGAAAGTCCGGTTTATAAAAATACGCACGGCACGAAATTTACCGTTTTGCTGCCGATTTCAAGGTGAATAAAAAAATGAAAATTAAAAACTATATCTTGCTTGGATTGCTGTCGCTCACGCTGGTTGGCGGCGCGTGTCAACCGCCGTCAACCAGCGTGGCGACAAATGGAAATAAAACAGCTGATGGAAACCGCGTGTCGGAAACGGCACAATAGCCAACCATTGAAGCCGCGCCGGTTACGGCGGGCGAAGACAATTACAAAATCATCACTGGCGACGATTTTCGGCTTACCGTTCGCGCCGCCGACACGCAAAAGGTTGAGTTGTTTTATCAACCCGTTATCGCCGTTGACCGCGCTTTGAAATTAAAAACGCTGAACGCGCCCGCCGAAGCGTCAAAGGACAGTTTTGTCGCTGACTTGAAAATCCCCGAAGATTTTAACGGCGAAGTTTGGGCGCGAGTGAAATATCCGAACGGCGATGTGAAGGAAACTGAGCGTTTGCTGCTGGCAAAGCGCGGCGAACCCGAAAACGAAACGAGTCAAACGCCAACGAACTTAAATTCCAACACAAACGCAACAAATTCAATCACAGCCGCGCCGAATCAAACCGCCGACACAGAAGAATCGGCGCGGTCAGATAAATTAACCGGCGGGCAAATCGAACGCGCCGCGCTGAAGGCGGGCGACGGCGATATCCGCATCACGGTTAATGTTCCGGCTTTTACGTTGACGCTCTGGCAAAACGGTAAGGAAATCAAATCTTACTACGTCGGTGTCGGGCGCAAAAAATTTCCGATTCCCATCGGAATGCGCTCGGCTGACAAAATCATTTTGAACCCGGACTGGATTCCGCCCGACAGCGAATGGGTGCGGCAGTCTTCGGATGTCGAGCCTTACGAGCGAATTCCGGCTGACGACCCGGACAATCCGCTCGGCAGAATCAAAATTCCGCTTGGGCAGGCATATTTGCTGCACGAAGCGCAATCGCCTTCGGACATCGGCAATCTCGTTTCGCACGGCTGTGTCCGTGTTCTGCGCGACGACATTTTCGAGCTAACCAAGATGATTGTCAGCGCACGTAATCTACCGATTTCAAAACAAGAGATCGAAGCGGCGCGGAAAAATTCCGAACGTCAAGTTATCAGGCTTAACGGCGACATTCCGGTTGATATCAATTATGACTCGATGGTTGTCGAAAAAGGCATTTTGTCAATTTATCCTGATGTTTATGAGCGCAATACAAATACGATTGAAAATTTACGCGCGAAACTCGAAAGTTACGGCGTTGATGCCGCAAAACTCGATGATGAAACGCTTAAGGAAATGTTTGAGCGCGTCAACCAAGACCAGAAATTCGTCGTCGCGCTCGCTGATGTAAAAGCCGGAAACGCGCTTGCCAAAGGCAAAACCGAACCGCTTACTCCGCAGCCAGCGAAAGGAAACAGCAAGGAAAAAGATTCGACGCGCCGAAAGTCGAGCGAATAAGCGAAATTACTAAATTCCTTTGAGTGTTTTCATGAACGTTTGCCGGAACTTTGACAGATAAGATAAAGAAAGCAACGGCAAAATTGAACGAGCGTAACAAACTACGGAAACGGAAAATTTGTTTTGGAAACGCGGTAATGAGCGAGGCAAAAAATTTGTTAAAATTTCAATACTGGTAGGTGAGAGAAGTTTTGACCTGCTACCAAAATTTAATGACCAAAAAATCAGAAAAGAGAAAATAAACAAGATTGTTTTCAACAGTTTAGATGAACAGGTGAAATCATCCTCAGCCAAAGAGTTTTCGGTATTTCGATTTATGCACAGTCTTTAATTATCTTTGTAGACTTTTAGTACGAACTTATCTTGTAAAAATTCCGACGGTTGAATTTGGCTCTGCAAAATCACGCCTTTGTAATTTCCCGTGAGCAGCATCATTGCCGATGCAATTAAAGAAACGGCGGTAGTTGTTTGAATCGCCCGCAGTTTGTGTCCGTTTATTTCTAAAGGCTCGACGAAAAACGCTTTTTCCAACAATCGGCGCACGCCCTTCGAGTCGAAACCTTCAACCGAAGCGTGAACGAGAACAAAATCGTTTTCGACGGCAGGAATTTTTTCCAAAAATGCGGCTAAAAGTTTGTTCGATAAATCCGGGTCGGGTCTTAATTTTCTATCTACAATGTTTTTCGCAAATTCTTCCATTACACTTTCAACCCAAGTGTAATGCCCGGCGTGGCGCAGAGTTTTATAATCCAGATTTCGTGATTTGCCGCGAAAAAATTCTGGCAAATCCGCCGCGCCGCCGCTTGTTAAATCTGCTTCGTAAGTTCTGCCGCCGATTATAATTGTTTCGCGTTCTGATAATGCGGGAACTTGCCGAATTTCGTAATCACGAATCACGCGGGAATTTTTGACATATTCGGTTGCCACGCCAATCGGCGACCAAGTGAAACCGTAAAAATGCGGCTGATGTGCGTGGGCGGTCAGTGCGCCGACTTTCATTCCGATTTTTTCAACTTTTTCCACGCTGAACTGCCGCTCGAAATTTTGATAAAGCGACATCGCCAGAACATTGACAAAACCGGGCGCAAGTCCAGTCTGCAAAACAAAACCCGTTTCGGCATTTTTGGCAAGTTCGATAATTTCGTCGGTTTCCGCGACGTATTCGGTCAAATTTGCGTAGTGCATTTTGAAATCTCTGGCGAAACGCGCCATGCGCGGAGCTTGGCTTCCCGGCGAACAATCGAGCAAAACATCACATTCATCAAATGCACTTCCCATCGCATTGTTGAAATAATCTTTTGACATCAACACAGTTTCAACTTTTGAGGTTTTTTGCGAGTTTTGTAAAACGAACTCTTTTGCATTTTGTATGTTTGCTTGGCTTATATCGCCGAGGAAAATATCTGTTTCAAAATCCGACCATTCACGAATTAAAAGTGCCGCCGCTTCACCGATTCCACCTGAACCGGCTATAAAAATTTTTCGATTCATAAACACAAAATTTCAACATAAAGTTATCAAGAATACAAAATCGGAAATAAACTATTTTTTCGGTAGAATAATAGAAGAATTGTTTGATTAACATTTTGAATAAGTATTTAAGCCAAACAAAAAATGACGGAAGGCGGAAATGACGGGACGAGCTTTTACAGGCGGCTTTTGGAAAAGGAATTCGCCTATGAAAGGTTTTTCTGAACAGTTTATTTCTGTTCAGACGTAAGTTTATTTGGTCGTGTAACAGAAGAGATGTTTGAAAAGTCGGACAAGTTAAGATTTCAAATGTGCATTATGAAACAATAACTTGTCCTGTTTGTTCAAGCCTGAACATCAAGAAGAATGGCATAAACAAACAGGGAAAACAACGCTATCGCTGTAAAGAGTGCGGTCGGCAGTTTATTCTGAGATATAGTTATCGGGCATATTTGAACTCGATTCGAGAACTGATTGTGCCGATGTGTTTGAACGGTTCAGGCATTCGAGATACGGCACGAGTTCTGCGAATTTCGGCAACCACCGTCATGAAAGTAATTAGCCAAGCGGCACGCCAACTTGCGCCGGAGACACTTCCCGAACGGATTGCCGATGTCGAACTTGATGAAATGTGGTCATTTGTCCAAAAGAAAAAGAATCAATGTTGGTTATGGCTGGCATATTCACCGAAAGAGCGACAAATGCTGGCTTTTTCGCTTGGAAAAAGAACCGACCAAAGCCTGCGAAACTTGCTTAGTAAAGTGTCTGGCGTGCAAGTTACGCGCTTTTACACTGATAATTGGGAGTCATATCAAAACTTGATTCCCGAAATTCGTCATTGGATTGGAAAAACTGGAACACAGAGAATCGAAAGACAGAATTTGAACTTTCGGACGCACTTAAAAAGATTGCAGCGAAGAACGATTTGTTTTTCAAAGAGCAAGAAAATGCTGGAAGCCGTCGTGAAACTTTATGTTCATCAGATAAATTCTTCCAGCATCTCTTTTGTTACATGACCATAATTTTTTATTACAGTAAAACCTCAGATTATATTTGGAATCAGCAATACAAACCATATAGCGATGATTACATAAAGCAGAATTATCGTATGAAAGATGAAGACGGACGAGCTTTTCAAACGGTTGATTTAACAGCGAGAAAACCGGGCGGAGATACTTCCTATGAATGGAAAGGTTATACGTTAAAAAGCGGCAGATATTGGGCGTATTCCAAAGCGAATATGGAGAAGTTCGATCAAGAAGGGAAAATTTATTACACAAGCAGCGGTTTGCCCAGATTGAAATACTATCTTGATGAAATGCCCGGAGTTTCACTTCAAGATATGTGGACGGACGTAAAACTTTTAAGTTCACATTCAGGAGAACGAGTTGATTATCCAACTCAGAAACCCGAAGTGTTACTTGAAAGAATTATCAAAGCATCATCAAATCCGAATGACATCGTTTTCGACTGTTTTATGGGAAGCGGCACGACGCAAGCCGTCGCAATGAAACTCGGACGGCGGTTTATCGGCGCGGACATCAATCTCGGCGCGATTCAGATTTCAACCAAACGGCTGATTTCCGTCGCCGAAGAACTAAAGCCGGAAAAACAACGCCAACTTATCGCGGAAGAAGACGAAACGACTGCAAAATACACCGGCTTTGAAGTTTATAACGTCAATCATTACGACGTTTTCCGCAATCCCGTGCAGGCGAAGGA
Source organism: Acidobacteria bacterium 5-1 (assembly GCA_002050455.1). Taxonomy (GTDB): domain Bacteria; phylum Acidobacteriota; class Blastocatellia; order Pyrinomonadales; family Pyrinomonadaceae. The sequence goes on from MWZA01000064.1 coordinate 7,934, forward strand.
ACTGCTCATCGAAGCTCTCGAAATTCAGCCGCTTCTGGCATCTTTAGTCTGGGACGGCGAAAAAGACGGGCGATTGGTCAAGATTATGCCTGTCAACCGCATCGCCACACGCGCCGATCTTAACGAACTTATCGCCAATTTCGATTACAAATCTTTTCAAGCCAAGTTTAACGAAAGTCCGCACAAAGCGGTCGAAAAAATTCTCCTCGTTTGTATGGGACACGAACCCGACCTGGCGGCGCATCTGCAAAAAGAAGCCGCGCCGTATAAACTCGACATCGAAGTCGTTGATATTTTGAGAGATCGTTCAAAATTAGAATTCAAACGCGATTCGGAAGCGAAAATTACGGCGACGGAAACCGAACTCGAAATCGAAAAATTCTACCCGATGAACCTTCTGCAAAAACTCTCGCTTTTTCAGGAAAATGTCGAAGATTGGCGCGAATTGGTCGAATCGGTAATGATTGATTTCAACTACGACGGCGCGATTTTCCAACCGACATTTTTGGACATTCCCGACAAAAACGAATTAGTGAAAGGCGTTTACGAAATCCCTTCGGATGCCGGAAATATCCGCGTCAAAATCACCGATCTTTTAAGCGAATCTTTGGAGATTGATTGTTGAATTTTCCCGTGCTATCATTTTGCAAGCAAAAAGGAGTTTTATAAAAATATGCCGAATGTTTTAGTCAGAGATGTCGAACCGGAAGTTCTCGAAAAAATCAAAAAACGCGCCGCCAAAAACGGGCGTTCCCTGCAAACCGAAGTGCAGATTATTTTAAAAGATGCCGCCGCCAAACCTGAGCCTTTATCCGATCTCGAAACAGCGCGGAAAATCAGAAGTATGTTGAATGTGAAAAATCAAAGCGACAGTGCCGAACTTCTCCGTGAGGACAGGCAGCGATGATAATAGTTTCGGACGCTAGCGTCGCGGTGAAATGGTATGCCGCCGAAATTTATACTGCCGAAGCCGAAAAAATTTTAGACGGCACTTATGAGATTCACGCGCCGGAACTGATTATGCCGGAATTCGGAAGTATCATCTGGAAAAAATTTCGCCGAAACGATTTAACCGAAAAGGAAGTGGACACGATAATTACCGCTTTTAGTCGACAAAACATCATTTTCCATTCTCATAAACTTTTATTGAAATCGGCTTTTACGCTGGCGCGGCAAACAGGGCAAACCGTTTATGATTGTTCATATCTGGTCTTGGCGGTTTCCTTAGCCTGTGAATTCGTAACCGCCGACGAGCGGTTTTATAAGGCATTGGAGAAAACAAAACTCAAAAAACATCTGCTTTGGATCGGCGACATTTAAGGGCGAAAACAAATGGCGAAAAAAACAAATCAAGTCAGTTTGGATTTTGCGTTTTATCAAAGTCTGAAACAATTTTACGACGAAAATCGGCGTTTTATTCGTTCGCACTATAAAGATTTGTCAAAAAAGTTTCTCGATTTTAACGATCCGAAGGAAAACGACGCTTATTTGAGAGAACCGCAGTTTGAAGCGTTGGAAATTTATATTTTTCTCAAGGAATTCTGCAATAACACTTCCGTTCATCGCCTGTTCCGCGATTGGTTCGAGAAAAAAGACATTTTTGAGCGGCGTTCCGCGATTTCGCATCGCGCTCTGCAAGGCTCGCTTTTCGATACCGTTACAGAACTGCAATACGAAAATCTTTACAAGCGAATGCAGAAAAATTCGCGCAAATACTCGAATTACATCTACGCGCTGACAATGGGAACGGGCAAAACGATTCTGATGGCAACGTGCATTTTTTACGAATTTCTGCTCGCCAACAAATTCCCGTTCGACGAAAAATTTTGCCACAACGCGCTCGTCTTCGCGCCCGACAAAACCGTGCTTCATTCGTTGCGGGAAATTGTCGAATTCGACAAATCGCTCGTTGTGCCGAAGGAATATGTCAATTGGCTCGACACGCATCTGAAATTTCACTTTTTGGACGATGCCGGAACGACGTTAAATCTTTTGGATAAATCGAAATTCAACATCGTTATCTCGAACACGCAGAAAATAATCCTAAAAAAACAGCACAAAGAAAAAGCCGCCGCCGACAACTTTTTCGGCTCGGAAAAAGACACGCACGAAAGGGAAAACGCCGAGCCGACCATTTATGACGACATCGCCGCGCTGTTGGCGGAAGAACCGGAAGACGAAAAAGACCTTGCCACGAACCAGCGTTTTGAAAAACTAAAACGCCTCAGCCAACTCGGAATTTACGTTGACGAAGCGCACCACGCCTTCGGCGACGCGCTGGCAAAAGATATGGGCATCAAAACCGCCAAAACGAGTTTGCGCCTGACGATTGACGAACTCGCCGCAAGTTTAGAGCGGAGCGGCACGCGCATTGTTGCCTGTTACAACTACACGGGAACGCCATATGTCGGCGATCAGGTTTTACCGGAAGTCGTCTATGCCTACGGATTGCAGGAAGCTATCGAAAAAGGAATGCTCAAAAAGGTGAAACGGCACGGCTACACGAATCCGAAATCCGAAGAGTTCGTCCAACTTGCGATTGATAATTTTATTGAGAGCGTAACCGAAAACGGAGAATTTATTCGCCCCGAAGGGATTTTGCCGAAAATGGCTTTTTTCGCGCCGACGGTTGAAGATTTAAACAGCGAACTGCGTCCGGCAGTCGAAAAAGCCATCGCTAAACACGGATTTTCTTCCGACAAAATTCTAATCAACGTCGGCGATCCGAAGCTAACGACAAATGACGAAATCCGCGAATTTAACAATCTCGACAAACCTTCATCAGACAAGCAGTTTATTTTGCTGGTCAACAAAGGACGCGAAGGCTGGAACTGCCGTTCACTGTTCGGTGTTGCGCTGTTCCGCAAACCGAAATCGAAAGTCTTCGTTTTGCAAGCGACGATGCGCTGTCTTCGCTCCATTGGCGACCGCCAGCACACCGGACAAATTTATCTGAGCGACGAAAATTTGCAGATTCTCGAAGACGAACTCCAGCAGAATTTCCGCATCAGCGGCGAAGAACTAGAAAATGCCGGAAAGGACAAGGAAACAGTAGAAGTCCGCGTCGTGCCGCCGCCGGTGAAAATTAAAATAAAAAGAATTTCCACGCGCTACGAGATGCGCGATAAAAAAATAAAAGACGGATTTTCCCTCGACCTTGAACATTACGATACGAGCCGCTACAAACTTCTACACATCGAACAGCAAGGCTTACAAGAGCATACTTCCGCCGCGTTCAAAAAGATCGAAGACTTAACCGATTTGCGCCAAAAAAGAGTTTTTGGTGAATTAACTTTAGTTGCCGAAATCGCCCGTTATCTGAATTTGCGCCCGCTCGAAGTTGAAGAAATTCTCGCCAAAACAAAAGAAGGAATCGAAGGCATTTTAGAACATATAAATGAGTTCAACGAGGTGCTTTACGATGCCGTCATCCCGAAAATCTTCGACGCGCTTTACGATTTGCGCGAATTCAAATCGGAAGACGAACACGAAATCGAACTCGTCAAACAGCCACCGTTCGGCAAGGATTTTTACTCAATCCGTGCCGCGCAAGATAAGATAATTCGCAATATTGACCAAAAAGTAGGCGTTCTCGCACCGAAAAGTTTTCACCTCGATGCTTATTGCTTCGACTCAAATCCCGAAAATGCTCTATTTCTCGATTTGCTGTCGGACGAAAAAGTGAAAAAAGTTTATTTCACTGGAATGCTGACGCACGGGCAGACAGACTTTTTTATTCAATACATTGATCCCGAATCACACACCGTCAAACGATATTACCCGGATTTTCTCGTCCAGCTCGAAGATGATTCGTGGCTCATCGTTGAAGTCAAAGGCGATAATCTCATCGAAGCATCCGTCGTGCAGGCAAAAGCACAATACGCCCGCCAACTCGCCTCAGCCAGCAATATGACTTACAAAATCATCAAGGGAACTGATGCCGAGAGCGGTAATTATAATCAGCTTTTTAGCATAGATTAAAATGATGCTTCTTACGCATACAATTCTAAATTAAAGAGAGAAGCGTAAGAACTCCGTTATAGTTCGGCATAGAAATAGATTCTTCCCAAATCTGTAAATCCGATTGAAGATTGTCATCAGAAACCCACGTTTCAGCATAGACAGCCTTTTCACCTTCTTGATTCGAGTTGTCCTTAAATAGTTGATAGGCTACGGAATCGTTATCTAAATCTTTTTTTGGAATAAAAAAATTGAAATTCTCATTTTTCTTAACCCATTCAATTCTGCCATCAATGCTCCAAATAACCGCACAAGATTCGTCCGTAACTTCCGAACATTTTAATAATGTTGCAGTCAGTGAAGTATTAAAGTTTTTTGCTATTGCTTTTGCAGTTTCAATACTAACTTTGTTATTAATTATTTGATAAATTTCATTTTTTGGAAGTAAAAGCTCTGAAGCAAATCTGTTAGCCTCAATTTCCTGCAAATTTATTCTATTGCTCCAAGACTCAATTTCTTTAGACTTACATTTTACCGAACCGTGACTTGGCAAAACGAAATGCGCAATTTCGTGGCAAATTGTAAAATTTCTTCGACCTATTTCTCTAATATTTTTATTTATTGAAATGATGCCCTTTGCTCTATCAACCCGAAATACTAATGCCCCTTCCAAATTTTCAAAATCAACTTCCTCAATCCTAAGCCGCAAACGCGCAGCAACTGCTTCAGGATTGTCAGCGCGTTTTATTTTAAGTTCTGCTAGTAGAGAACGGGCAAAATCTTCCGGTTCATAGTTCAAATTTATTTACTCCTTAATCTTGTCTTTCATATCTTCAATAATATGTTCATCCTTTTCTGATGCTTGTTCAGAATCTTTTGGACGATGTGCATAAGCTATTTGGCTGTTATTGCCTACTGCTCCGGCAATTATTCCGGGAATCCAATTGTCCGGCTCGGTTTCAACGAGCGACTGTTTTTGATAATTTGTGATACTCCTTATTGCTCTGTTCAAATTATCTATATTGTTATCACCGTTTGCATATCGCTCCCTTACTTCCTCTTGCATTTTGGATTTCAGTTTTTCTACTAAACTTTCAGCCGAAAGCCCGTAAGATTCGATTATTTCTTCTGCAAGCTCCTCATCAAAATCATCTTCACTTCCAAATATTGCGTCCTCGATTTTTTCCCGTTCTGTTTTTCCATCTAAGAACGAGTCTTTTTTTTCTTTCATATTTCGTCCTTCCTTTTATTTCACTTAATCAATTCGTTTTTTTATGATTGCGATTGTAATTCAATCTTTTTTTTCGCCTGTGAAATTCGTCAACTGAGATGCCAAGCAAAACTGCAATGTTTCTTGGCTCTAACTCTTCACAATGAACAACTGCATCAACAATATCTTTCAATTCCGTTTCACCATTTGTAAATTGATAGTAATGTTCCGCAGTTTCAAGTTTTTCAGCATCCTTTAATGTCTTTGTATCAATCAGAATATTTTCTACTTCCGCTTTTTTGCTGTCATCCATATCCTCTATAGGATTTGTTGTTTTGTGAGATGATTTGCGAAACAAATCAATGACCTTATTTTTCATTATTGTTTTGGTCAGGTAAAAACATTCGTCTTGAGATTTCGGACTGTAATTTTTTCCTAATTTGTCAAAAAGCTCTATTACGGCTGCAACAGCAACATTATCAATTGTTTCGCCCGTTCCGGTTATTACCAAATCTTTACTGACTTTAAAGTGTCCTATACCCCAATCAGTTAACCTTAACATCAGATTTTTCCAATCAATCGTATCAACTGAAATGTGTTGCGAAGATTTCATATTTGATTCGGCTTCATATTTAAAAAGCGTATGAGAAATGTTTTTTTGGAGAAATTTTATTTTTTCGTCAAAAGTGACTTTCTGAATCGCTTAGATAATAGGGGACAGTGAAAATACTTTCCTCAAATTTAAATAATTATACACAGGACGGTTAAAATTATGAAAGTAACAGAAAAAACAGAAAAAACAGAAAATAACGAAATTCAGTTGTTCGTCCAAGGCGAAGGCATTACCGAAATACAGCTTGTGCGTATTCCCGAAAAATCTACTTTGGGTGAACTTGTCAGGAAATTAAATTTAGTTTTTATGGAAGCCAATGCAACGGCAGGCGATGATTTTATATTTCTGCTCGAAGATTCCGAACGCGAATTGAAATCCGATAAAACTATCAAAGAACTCGGTATTAAAAACCGGGAACGCATTCATATTCACAGTTGCCGCAAAATAAAAGTCGGCGTGAATTTTAACGGAAAAGAAGCCGGTCATTCATTTCCGCCGTCGAAGACAATTGCCAAAGTTAAACGCTGGGCGGATAAGCAATTTGGAATTGAAGGAGTTGACGCGACCGAACACGCTCTCCAAATCTGCGGAACAGCTAAACGACCGGACGAAGATGTTCATATCGGGTCGCTCGTCCAAAGCCCGAATTGTCAAGTTAGTTTTGACTTAGTGCCGAAGAAACGGGTCGAGGGGGCAATTTAATGGCTACGCTCACACCTGACGAACGAGTCTTCCGCGAACATCTCGAAGCCGGTCCTTTTCAGAGTGGGGTTGACCGAGGACGTTGGAACTTGGTTTCAGTCAACTGGTCACATTCTGTTATCGCGGTCAGCGCAGCGTCGCGCCCAAATGCGCCTGATGAGTTTGATTTTCGATTTGAACTTACCAATTATCCAGCTGTGCCGCCAACGGCACAGCCTTGGAATTCGGAAAAGAATGCTCCTTTGAAATCTGATAAATGGGCATCGGGCAATGGGCGTGTATCGCATGCTTTCAATTCAGGCTATAAAGGCGGAACTTGCTTGTATTTACCTTGTGACCGCGAAGCATTTGATCAAGGACACCAAAATTGGATTCATCAACACCCGGAAATGATTTGGTCGCCTGATGGCGACATCACGCAATATTTGAGGATTATTTATGATCTCCTTAATTCAAAAGACTATACGGGGCTTCATAGCTCCTAATCACAAACTCAGTTGTTCTGTGAAGCTCTGGAACGAAGGGCTTACAGAATTACGCCGGCGCACGGAAGGCTATCACGAAAGCGGCGCATTTCTGCTCGGAGCAGAAGACGGTGAGCGGCGCAGAGTCACGCAATTTGCTTACTACGACGACCTCGATCCGAATTCTCTTGAAACAGGCATCGTCGTTTTCGACGGCTGCGGCTACGGACCGCTCTGGCAACTTTGCCGCGAAACCGGGTTAACGGTCGTCGCCGACGTTCACGTTCATCCGGGCGCGGCACGTCAAAGCCATTCCGACTGCACGAACCCGATGATTGCCACAAAGGGACACATCGCTTTGATTGTTCCCGATTTCGCGGAACGAGTTTTTCAACCGTCGAGCTTGGGCGTTTACCAATACAAAGGCTCACATAATTGGGATAATTTTACCGGCGCAAAGGCAAAAGATTTTTTCTACGTCGGGTTTTGGGGATGAAAATTATGAAAAGTGTCGAATCAATCGGCGACGAATTAAACCGCACATTAAAAATGGTGCTGGACAGCGGCGAAGCCTCTAGTATTGAGGAAGCACAGCAAATCTTTGAAGGTTATCGGCTGCAAATTCACATCGGAGGCGATGTCGCTTTCTCACCGACGCTGCAAGCCGCTCTGCTGACCGCCGTCAACACCGGACGACGATGTTTCTTAGGCGGCGTAAAAGTTATTGGAAAAACGGACGTTGATTTGCAGATTCCGTGGCGACATTGCCAAACTCTGCGCGAAGCGATTCTTAATTTGCAAGCTGAAACAAGCGAAGACTTGGATGAAAAATCACCACAAATTTTTATCGGTGACACCGATTCAAAAATTCCAGTGAACGAGTTTGCTGTGCGAGCAACCTTCGACGGCTGGCGCGGCGGCGTTGTGCCGATGGAAGATAACATTAGATTAAACGAACGTCAGCAGTTTACGCCCGCCGGAGTTTTAGTCGGTTCGCTCGCTGTTTCCGAAGCGTTTCAATTCGTGCGCGGTCGTAACGCTTTAGCCGGTCACAGAGCGGTTGGTTTATCTTTATGGCGACCAGACTCAGAAGCGTCGTGGCTCGATGAAAAAGAAAACGGACCCGCGCTCGAAATACTGCCGTCGCGCCTGTGGCTAATCGGACTGGGACATTTAGGGCAAGCTTGTCTCTGGACGCTTGGTTTTTTGCCGTATGCCAATCCAAGTGAAGTGTTGCTAGTTCTTCACGATTTCGACACGCTGGTTGCGGCGAACGACAGTACTTCGCCGCTCACAAATAAAAAAATTGTCAGTCGAAAAAAGACGCGGGCGATGGCTGATTGGTGTGAAGAACGAGGCTTTCGCACTTCAATTGTCGAACGCCCTTTCGCCCCGAATTTAAGATTGAGGGCGACGACCCGCGCATCGCTTTGTGCGGCGTTGACAATGAAAACGCACGGGCAATACTTGAGGATGTCGGCTTTGCCAAGATAATCGAAGCTGGGTTAGGAAAAGGAACAGAAGAATACTTAGCCTTTCAATTACACACTTTTCCGGCAAGTAAAACGGCGCGACAAATATGGGGTAACGACACGATAACCTCTCCCCAATCGCCCGCGTTGGAAAAACCTGCTTATCAAGCTCTGGTTGCCGAAGGCTTGGACAAATGCGGTTTGACGCTGCTCGCCAACCGCTCGGTGGGAGCTTCTTTCGTCGGCACTTTCACTTCTTCGCTGATTGTCGCCGAGCTTTTAAGAATTACGATGGGCGAATGCAGTTACGAAGTAATAGACGGCACACTACGTTCGCTTGAAAATAGAAATGTGTTCGTCGCTCAGAAACAGTCGTCTTTTAATGCCGGTTTTACGACAGCCGGATAGAGATATAAAAAATAAAAAGAATTGAGTTTATGACTAAAAATTGCAAAAATTGTAATCGGACTTTCGATAACGAAAATGTTTTAATTGATTTTGTCGGCATCGGCTACGGCGAAAAAATAGAGCGTGAATTTTTCGAGCGTCACAAAACATCGAACTTGTGCGACGACTGTTTGCTGGATGAAATAATTGCAAAGTCGCAGAGTACTAAAACATCATGAAATATGGGCAATAACGGAAATCAAAATTGGTAGCATCTGGCTTGGGCGGTCGGCGGTTTAGTCGCCGGCTCCTGGCTGGCGCGAAATGAAATTGAAGAATCGAAAAAAAACCGCGCTGAATTGGATTACCCGGAAGACGCGAAAGAAGCCTATGACGAAATCGGAGACCTGCTCGATAACTGGGAGACTGACGAGGATTGCGAGACAGAAGACGATTACACACAGAACTTGGCGGATTATTTGGCTGCAAACACAGATTGGGAAATTGAAATTTATCCCAATACGCCCGAAGGGAAACCAGATATTTTGATTGGTGATCTGATAGCTCTCGAACTCAAAATTAATCCTTCAAAAAATGAAAGCAATAGGTATATCGGTCAATGCGCCGGATGCTCACGCTTATGGATTACTTGGATGGTAATTATAGATGCTCCTCAGAGCAAAACCGGAAGATTAGAAGAATTACTTGTTGACAAAGGACTTGAACAAGTCCTAGTTTGGAATTTCTCTTGATTCTCAAATCCGTTAAAGCCTTTATTTTATACAATTATTCATTTTTTTAATGACATATCTCAATTCAAGTCAGCAACAAATTATTCGATAATGGCATACGCTTGAGTATCTCGCGCCATTTAACTTGGAACAACAGATTAAAGCTGATTCAAACAAACAGGAAGCGACCGGAGAAAACGGCGGTTTCCCAAAAACCTATATAATTTCTCCGTTTCGGGATGTTGCGCGTGAGCTAAAAAATTTAGTCGTGAAGGAAAGAGCGGATTGGTTGCCCAACCCACAGTCTCGACAAAGTGACGTTAAATCTTGGGCGGCAAAATCAATCGGAATGGTTCATATTTTTCAGGGCAAGTAAGAGGAAATAGTGATTTTCGTGTTTGGAGCAGATGTAAGATTCAAAAGGTTCGGCGCAATGGTCGGCAAATAAACCTAACATGCTGAATGTTGCCGCAACCCGAGCTAAATACGGATTTTATATGTTCGGCAATAGTCAATGTTTGGGGAAAATTAACGAATTTTGAAACTGCTTATCGAGAATTGAAAACGAATGAAATGATGTAATTTGTCGAAAACCTGAAAAAACCGGCATTCATATTCGCTCTACAATCGTTTTTTAGAAGGTAGTCCTTGCCAGAACCATTCGCTCAAAATGCCATTTTTTGACGATTAACTTATTCTCAACCCCAAATGATCGCACGGCGCGTCGGTCAAATCCTGCTCGACTCCCAAATATTTCTCCGTCGTTTGAATAGAGTCGTGTCCTAAGGATAGTTGAATCTGGTCAATCGGCGAGCCGCCTTTGTGGGCGAGTTTGGCAAAAGTTCGGCGCAGATCGTGCGGCGCGATTCCTTGATTTTGTAATTTTTCAGCGTAACCGGCAACAATATCTCTAATCGCCTGCGGTGTAATTGAGTCACCCATCAAATTATCGCCTTTATTAACACGACGGAAGACAAAACCTTCTTCCAAATGCGCGACCGTTTTCCAGGCATCCACGCAAGCCTTTGCCCACGAAGGCATCGGCACGGTTCGCATTTTATCGCGCTTTCCCACAATATCAACAATCGCCCAGCGACCTTCGCGCTGCTCGATATGTGAAAAAGACAAAATCGAGGCTTCGGCGCGGCGCAGTCCGCAGCCGATTAAAATTGCCAAAACAGCGCGATCACGCAAACCTTTCAAAGTTTTTATGTCGGGAGCATTCAACCAAATCTGCGCTTCTTCACGGGTGAGCCAATTGCCGGTGCGTCGCCCGCGAAACGGAACGCCACGAACGGCGCGGATTCCATTGGCAATTCGTGAATCAATCAAATTATTATCTTCAGCTTCAGTGGCAAGTTTTCTAATCGCCGAAAGTTTTTGATTGATAGTTGAAGATGAAAGTTTCTGTGCTCTGAGGGTTTTGACATAACGGTTTATTAGCGATTTATTTAGTTCGGGACGATTTTCCGAGACGTGCCAAAAGAAAAATTCCTGGAGATGCCGATTATAAGCGCGACGCGAATTTTCACTCGGCAGCCCGTCAATGACCATCGCAATAATTTTCTTTTCGGCAGCGGTTAATTTTGGTTTGATTAAAGCTGTGGCGGAATTTTCCATTTGTGAAATAAAACTTTCGAGATAATAAATTTGAAAAACGAACAGATTTTGAAAAAGATCTCAAAATATTCGAAATCAGATAAAAATTTAGCACACGATTTCTCTTTTGTAAATAGCTTTCGAGAATTACTATTATCATAAGCTATTTTTTGATTGTTTAAAACTCAGCTTTTATTTGTGTACTCGTTTGAAAGGAGGTTTGAAAACAGTCATTAACACTGAAATTATAAACCTCGCTATTCTTTTTCCGTTTAACGGCTGGTTGACTTAATTAGGCTCAATCACGACTTGTTCCGGCAGCAAATCGCTTAACAGATTCTTTTTAGGATAAGCGTGTCCGAGGTGCTGGCGAAAGGATTCGGCACAGATGATCGATCTGTCCGAAAGTTGCGACGCTCTTTGCCCAAGGTCTTCGTTCCAACGAATCATATTCTCGATATATTCATCTATGCCATTATGCGAACGCAGCCAGTTGCGCTGGCTCTTGTGACAAGCAAGCATCTGTATTTTTGACTTCATACAATCGCTGACATCCACATAAAACTGCGGCGCGATTTTCTGACCGAAGATGTCAACGCCTTCCATTGGAGAGGCATAAAACAGATTAGGAATCGCTGAAGTATGAGTTGCAGTTGTAAAACTCGATGTCTCGTAGTTTGGTATGGGAGCGTAGAAGCAGGCATTGCGGACGAGAAGGCTGGTGGTTTCGTGATCCGACATATAATCCTGTGGCGAATGGGTAATAACTAAACACGGGTCTATTTCCCGAAGCAGGGCGGTTACTCGGCGATTGGAAATGTCATCGTTGAAGATGCATAAATCTTTAAATCCTCCGAAGTGATAAGTAGCACCAAGGACTTCACAGGCGTTTTGTGCTTCCTGCTGGCGAAGACGGCTTATTTCCTCTGCCGGATGTTCAGTTGAGCCGCAGGCGACTGCCGTCAGTGAAATCACATGAATTTCATAACCGATTTTTTTCAGTAGAAAAAGCATCCCCGAGCACATAATCTCTACATCATCGGGATGCGCTCCGACAGCTAAAATTCTCTTGTTTTCTAAACTCATTAACTAAAAGGCGGCACTATCGCCCTTGATTATCAAATAAACCTTTATCCTTTCATAGCTCACAACCTAACAAGAATAGTTTTAAAAACCAAACATTTTACCTTTATGCGAATAAGATTAACTGTTAAATTCCACTTATACAAAATTACTTTCGGTTTCACTTCTTAACGCAACAATTCCACAAATTGAAATGTCTTGGAGCTTTATTTCATCATACTCCTTGACATGGGTGAATTACTCCATATATAAAAAGCAGATAAAGATTAATTTTGGTTGCGTTTCTAATTACGGTTAAGTTAAGACAGTCTAATAAACTGCGAGGCTACATTAATGGACGAGTCAATGCTAAGTAAAATAGCAAGCCGATTTAAACTGCGATGGTAAGATAAAGATCCTCTCAGTCGCTAGTCGTATCTTTATCTCTTAACCAACTCATCCGAGTCACTTATATTACCTCTGGAAACGGCAAAACTGTTCGAGAAATGAAATAGAAGGCAACTCAAAGATGACAAAAAACAGCTTATGAAAAGTCTCCGATTCGTTTTAACTATCTTCTTGCTGATAACCGGATTACCATGCGCTTTTGATGCTCATCAGCCCGTCGCTTTCGGAAGACAGAATAGTGCTGACCTCCCTGTTAAAGAAAAGGTAGATCTTACCGACTATGTGAACCCGTTCATTGGAACTGACAGCTCCGGAAATACTTTCCCGGGAGCCGCTTTGCCTTTCGGCATGATACAGTGGAGCCCGGACACAACCAGCAATGGCTTTTACAAATATCAGGGCTCGACAATTCGGGGTTTTAGTTTGACGCACCTGAGCGGCGTCGGATGTCCAATTTTCGCGGATATCCCTCTTCTGCCAACGATCGGTCCAATCAAGACGTCACCTGCAACAAATCCTTCTGATTATGCGCAAGGCTTTTCGCATAGCAGCGAGCATGCTACGCCCGGCTTCTACAGCGTTAATTTCAATTCCGGAATTCAAGTAAAGCTTAGCGTCACGGCGCGAACAGGGCTTGGAGTCTTCACATATCCTTCAACCGAGGAAGCGAATCTGTTGATTAACGCCGGCGGGAGCGCTACAGGCAATAGCATGTCTTCGGTGCAGGTAATCGGCGAAGACCGAGTCGTCGGGTCAGCCATGAGCGGAGGGTTTTGCGGCAGTAATACTGTCTATACGATCTACTTCGCAGTACAGTTTGACCGCCCCTTCAAATCGTTTGGCACCTGGAATGCAGGAGCTGTCAATCCCGGTTTGCGGAGCAGCACGAGCAAGCAGCCAGGCGCGTTCCTGACTTTCGATACAAGTCAAAACCCCGTGGTCAAAGCCAAAGTCGGAATCTCTTTCGTGAGCGTCGAAAATGCCCTTCTGAACCTCAAAACTGAAAACAGCGGCTGGAATTTCGATGCTGTACGTCGAAAGGCTCATGCCATATGGAATGAGTGGCTCAGCCGTATCAGAGTAGAGGGCGGCACGCGCGAGCAGAAAGAGATCTTTTACACGGCGCTCTATCACTCCTTGCTTAGCCCAAACGTCTTCTCAGATGCGAACGGAGATTACATCGGTTTTGATCGGATGATCCATCAAGCGCGCGGCTACCAGCATTACACTAACATTTCCGATTGGGACACCTACCGCAGCCAGGTTCAGCTTCAAGCCCTTCTGGCGCCCCGCGAAACAAGCGACATGGTGCAGTCGCTCGTCGTTGATGCCGAGCAGAGCGGCTGGCTTCCGAAATGGGCGCTCGCCAACGATGTTACAGCAGTAATGGGCGGCGATAACCCTGTCCCCTTAATTACCTCTGCATATGCTTTCGGCGCTCGGAATTTTGACCAGCGTTCGGCGCTAAAATATATGCTTAAGGCTGCAACCCGACCCGGAGTTGGAATACATGGTTACAGGGAGCGCCCCCGCCTTGCCGAGTATTTAAAGGGCGGTTACGTTCCTTATTCCTCAGGCTTCGATAGTGCGGGAGTGAACTCGGCATCTGTGACGCTCGAATATGCCACTGACGATTTCTGCATCGCGCAATTCGCCAGATCCCTCGGCGACGCTAAAACTCACAACGCATTCATGCGGCGCGCTCAGAACTGGCAAAATCTCTTTGACGCGGAGATCGGATTTATCCGTCCCCGGCGAGAAAACGGCGTATTCCTTGAGGGCTTTGACGCCGACGCCGTTCTTCCTCGCAGCGAAGTGCCCTGGGACAAAAACAATCAGGCGGGATTTCAGGAAGGCAATTCCTGGCAATACACTTGGATGATTCCCTACAATTACAAGGGGCTATTCCAGGCTATCGGCGGAAACGCGGAAGTTACCCGCAGACTCAACAGATTCTTTACCGAACTGACCGGATGGGGTCGTCCGCATTTCAATATGGCTAACGAGCCGAGTTTCGTTTCGCCCTACGCATATACCTTTGCCGGATCTCCATGGAAAACACAGGAAACGGTGCGGCGGATTATGACCGAAACTTTTAAGGCGACTCCCGACGGACTGCCCGGCAACGATGATCTCGGCGCGACATCCGCATGGTACGTCTGGAGCGCCATCGGGCTTTATCCCGCAATACCCGGCGTCGGCGGCTTTGTCATCGGCAGCCCGAGTTTTCCATCCGTTAAGATCAGACTGGGTAACGGACGACAGATACAGATCGTTGCCGATGGAAAGCCTGCAAACAACCCATATGTCCGGAGTCTGACGTTAAATGGCAAACCTTATACCCGAACATGGCTGCCGGTTGAGTCTTTCAGGTCGGGCACAAGTATCTTGAAGTTCACACTGGCGGAGACGCCCAATCCTTTATGGGGAAGTGCCACCATCGACTTACCCCCATCATTTACCAATGGACAGTCGCCCGCTATAGGTTTCATCTATGGCGAGGACTATTTGTCTGTTTCGCCCGGGGGCGAGGCAAACTTCTCCCTCGGAGTGCAGAAGATTGTTCCCGAATCGCTGACGCTTAAATGGAGCGCGGTCGCCCCGAAGGGGTTGGAGCTGCGTCCATCCTCCGGATTGATACGAATTAGTGGTAATGAGAAACCGAAAGTTGATGTGCAGGTAATCTCTTCAGCTCGGATGCTTCCAGATAGTTATATAATCCCAATCCGTTTTCAACTAATATCCCCGGTTACCTTAAAAGATGTTAAATTTCCTGAGACAATAGTAGAAATAAAAGTCGGCGACAGTATTGCAAAGACGAGATAAGGCAAGCAGAGAGAGTCAGAGCCGCTTACTATTGCCGGAGAACCGGAAATAACACGCCCTTTTAACCTTTCATACTCTCGGCATCAATCGGCAGAAGTTTCACGAAATTCAAGAGCACGAAAGCCGCCGCCAGGAATTTTCAACTTCAGCGAGAAATCTTCGCCCGTGTTCGCTATTTTTTGAGCCGAAACCAAATCAACCCACCCGAAAGCACGCTGCGTTCCGATCTTTACTGGTCTTAATACCACTTCGAGCTCACTGGAGTCGTGATTGACGACGGCGACACGAAAACCGTTGGGTATTTCCTGAACCGCTACATCTTTCTTTTCGCTGCCTCCGATAATATCGACTAACGGTTTACTTCCTGCAGATGTTACAGCGTGCGCCATAACATCGCGCACGAGTTCGGGCATATTTTGCACTGCCGACTCCGCATTTGGGATAATAGTTATAACTGTTCCTTTTCCATATTTATTTAGTGTCACCGCGGGCGAGTTATCCTCAAAAGTTGCGATGACGCGCGCATTGTTTGTAATCCAGGACGGAAGTTGATTTTCGCCCAAAGTAAAATGGCTCCCGGCTTTTACGCGATCTCCGGTCGCGTCCTTAACAACAACTTTGCTGTATGTCTTCGTCTGAAGAGTTTCATCAACCCCGAAAATCTCTTTTCGCTCGTATGTCCGCCCCATCGGTATCTGCGGACCAAATGCGACAATCACGCCGCCGCGTTCGACAAAAGCTTTTATCAGATCACTGTCGGTTTGCTGAAATCCTGAAACATTTGCCAGTACAAGCACAGTTCTCTCTTTGAGCAGACGCTCCAGAACATCCGGGTTGTGATGAATCGGATAATAAGGGTAAATTGATTCGTCCATCCGCGGCGCGTAAGGTAGTATATCGACCGGATAGCCGAGCGCTCGGAAAGCATCCAGCGCCGGCAGAAAATAATTGTTCCAGCGTTCGATGACAAAATCTGAATAAGGTACATAGAGCGCGACCGGATTTCGTTTATCAGTAATTTTTGAAGTTATCAATTGATACGCCTTCAAGCCATCAACAACCGCATCGCGGCTCTTTTGCACCTGCTTAAACTTTTTCAAAGGCTCGTAGATAATCGCATTATGTGTAAACAGAGAGATTCCGTCGGTATCCGTGACCGTTGCGGCGCTCAAGATTTGCCCGTAGATGTCCTCATAACTTGCAGCCAAATGATCCGGGCTCTGCCGTTTTTCCAGGTATCCGAATAATTCGACATGCGTCAGCGTAATTTTATTTTGCAGACGCCTGGCGCCCGCGCCCAGCCCGGAAAAATCCCTGACGCGCCGGGACGGATATTTCTTTCGGTTGTCCGTGCGGTAGCTTCCCATCACGGCGCTCTGGTAGATCAGGATGTCCAGTTCCTCAATTACGCTGAGGTAGCTTGCCAACAGTGGATCGTCAATATGTGGGGCGCAAGCCGTCAGCAAGCCCTTGTCGAGGTCTTTGACATATTCGCTAAACTCGCGCATAAACGGCGCGTAATAGGTTCCGCTGCCTTCCTGCCACGAATAAAACCCGGCGAGCGATGGGTGATGACGATAAAGCGCATACATTTCGGAAATGATGGCTTTGATTTCCTTCATCCGGTCTTTGTAGGGCGTGCTTCGCGTCACGTCCCAGCTAACCGAGAGCAAGACCCCGAAGCCTTCGCGGTCGGCTCGACTGAGAATGAGTTCGACAAAATCATTCGCATCGCCGCGCTTAACATCAGTTCTGGCGACTTTCGACGGGTAAAACGCACCGGCTGGAATAATCAGATTGTGTGCCACTAGAAAATTCCCGCCGATGGCGCGAAAATCCCTCAAATAATTATCCAGATCTTCGGCAGGTTTTTGTTTATCGAGATAATTGGCGACGAAAAAATCCGCCACAATATTGCCAACCCGAAAGGACGATTTGCCGACCGCGGTTGGATTTTCTTTTTCGCCCATCCAGGTGTGAACGACGTATAAGCCGTCGGTCGCATTTTCTTTAAGGTCAATCTTCGCGTGATAAACGCCGTCTCCTCCGCTCTGCAAAATCAAATCTTCAGCGCCGACGGTAGGTTTGAGAAGCGAAGCGCGAACGCCCTTTTTGTTTTGAGCTTTGATGGTAATTTCGACGCTTTCGCCGCGCCGCGCCTTTGAGCGAGAAACCGAAACATCAATGCTTTCATTATCTGCGGCAACGGTAAAACCAGGCGCGCAAAATGTCAGCACAAGAGCTGCGACTAATTTCAATAAAATTTTTCTTTTCGCCTTGCAATGTTTATTCATAATAGTTTTCCATCTACTTAACCGCAATCATGCTATATATCGGCGCGTCTGTGATTGTGATGCCGGCGCTGCGCGTGATTGCCAGTTTTTTCGGAGCCGCCAATTCCGGCGCGTAAATTGTCGCCGTATTGCCCGGTACTTTCATTGAGTTTTAACAGCGACAATCAAAAAACAAAAAATAATCGCCCGGAGAACGTAATTTAGGAAAATTTTATTTATTCTCAAATCAGTCCTTCGATAAACCTGGGCGAACATTTACGAAGTTCTCCCGCTGCGGTTTATCATCCGGTCGAGGCTCAAAATATTGAGCATCAAATGACGCGGATGATGATAATTTTCGACCCGTTTGGGGCGCGTTTTGAATTCCTCGAATTCGACCTTACGATTGCCCGCATACATCCAAAGCGGCGAGCCGTATTTTTTGAGCGGATAAGTTTTGATTACATATTCATACGTCCGATTAAACATCTCACTTGCCCAGTCCGCGCCGGTTTTTTCAAAAATATAAAGGCTGCCGATTAAAACTTCTTCCTGCGCCCAGAGAACTTTATCGAGCGTCCAACGGTTTTCATTGACATTCATCAGGTTGCGGAACACTCCACCGTAAACATCATCCCAGGCGACTTCCGTGTGGCGACGAAATCTTTCGGCAAAAGTATTGAAAAGTTGCTTGTTTTTCAGACGCTCTGCCTCAAAAAGCATCATCCACAGCGTTTCGATACCGTGCCCGGTATAGACAAGCTGCGCGTATTCGTTCCGCGGGCGCGACAAGTCGTGATTGAGAAGCTCGTTATTAAGCCCGAATTCGGGATTGAAATGATGATTCAAAACAGCATCAACCGACCGCGCGGCAATACTTTCAAGCTGCGCGTCCGGTCGCATTCTGAGCATCTGCGTCGCAACTCTAACTAAGACCATCCACGCGCCTTGAATTCTTGCGCCGGGAAAAGGACGCGCATCTTTACCTAAGTAGGTCTGACCGATTATCGGGCGATAATCGGCGCGGTCATAAATTTTGACGCATTTGAGAACCAGATTTTTCGCCTCGTCCCAAAACTTCTTGTCGCCCGTCGCTTTTGAAAGCTCAGCTAAACCTTCCGCAATAAAAAGGTCGCCGTAAATTTCGCCGTCCGGCGGCGAAAGCGGTTTTCCGTCGCGGCTCAATTCCTTTGACCATAATTCGTTTTCATTTTTCGGCTTCGACTTGAGAACAAAATCAATTGATTTACGCGCTACATCCAGATATTTTTGTTCCCGCGCGAGATTGTTGTAGAGAAAGGCATAAACCCAACTTCCGCGCCCTTCAAACCAGCTCAATTTTTTATCGCTTTCCCGCTCGCCCGTGTAATCGGTCAAACACATAAAACCGCCGTATTCGTGGTCAATCACGTATTTGTCCATAAACGGAAGAAAATCGTCGAACAAATCACGGCGATATTTTTCGCGCAGATCACCTAACGTCACTCCGGCAAGTTCACTTACCGGACGCGAATTTGCTTTACCGCTTTTCGTTTGACTGAAAACGAGCGAAGGCTCGGCGGCAAATAGTCCGCCTATTCCGGCAGTCGCGCTTAAAAACTTTCTTCTGTTCATATCAATTTCGTTTCAAGTAATCGCAGCGCCGTCGCCGCTAAAACTATGGCTCCGACAGGCAAGGCAGTTTCGTCTAAATCAAATTTAGAGCTGTGCCAGACGGGATGCGGAACTCGCTCGCTGGTCACGCCGAGCCAAAACATTGCTCCCGGCACCTGCGCCGTCAAATACCCAAAATCCTCCGCCCAGGTATCGAACGGCATTTCAATCACGCGCTCTGCTCCGAGAACCTGTTTCGCCGACGAACGTATCGCGTCAGTTACACAAGCATCATTTATCGTTACGGGATAGCCTTCAAAAATATGCAGTTCGCACTTTGCGCCCCAAGCTCGCCCGACTTCCAGCGCGCGTTCGAGCTCGTCAATCAATCGCTTCCGCGCTTCGCCGCCCGTGCTGCGAATCGTGCCGCCGAGTTCGACCTGTTCGGCGATTACGTTCTCCTTTATTCCGCCTTGAATTGTCGTAATGCTGATGACCGCTGGAGCAATTGCAGGCAGTCGCCGCGAAACGATTTGATGGATTGCATTGATGACTTGCGCGGCGATTGAAATAGCATCAAGTCCTTCCTCCGGGTGCGCGCCGTGTGATGCACGTCCGCGAATAATAATTTTGATGGTGTCATTAGCCGCAAGGGCTGCACCGGTTGTCACGCCGATTGAACCGGCGGGCAAGCCGCGCGTGTGAAGGGCGATTATTGCCGACACATTTTCAAGGGCGTTTTCTTCCAGCAGACGCATCGCGCCGCTTTTGCCTTCGGCGTTTTTTTGCTCTTCCGATGGCTGAAAAAGAAATCTTACCGTGCCTGCAAATTTTCTTTTCGCCAGAAGCATTGCCGCGCCAAGAGCGCAGGTAACGTGCGCGTCGTGACCGCAAGCGTGCATCATATTCGGAACCCTGGAAGCAAACGGTAAACCGGTTTCTTCCTGAATCGGCAAAGCGTCCATATCCGCGCGAATGGCGACGATTGGCAAGCCTTCGCCGATTTCTGCAACCACTCCTGTCTTGGCAACCCCTTGCTTAACCCTCGCACCTGATTCACCGAGCGTTTCCGCGATAAGTTTCCCCGTTTTGAATTCGCAGAAACCGTATTCGGGCTGCGCGTGTATTTCGCGCCGCAGTTTGATTAGAGTTTCGCGCAGGTTTTCGGCATCGTGTTTTAATTCGTCCATTTTCATTCCGAAACCTTTTCCGAGTCTTCCTGTAACTTTGCATCCGGTTTATCCCGATGCTTGGAATGCTGTAATAAATCCTGCAAATCGGCAAAACCTTTGATCGAGACAATCACTGCAATTACGAAAAAGCAGGCGGCGGCAAGAGCAAAGATGATAAGCCAGATGATTACGCCGTTATTCATTTATTTCTCCTCCCACAATCGGGCGCGGCGGTGACGAGCGCTGCGTCAAAATTGAGCCGAAATACATACCTGCCGCAGCGAGCACAAAACTGAGCAACCCGGAGACGTTTACATCGGTAAAGATTGCCAGCCAAGTCGGAAGAGTTTCGCGCGATTTTTCCAGCAACAGAAAAAGTAGCGGCGCAAGTGCGCCGAGCCCGAGAGCGGAATATGCTCCGACATTGTTCGCCTTTGACCAGTAAAGTCCAGCGGCAACACAGCCAAGCGCGCCGGCGGTGTACATCGCGCCCGTGATGAAAAGATATTGAAAAGCGGTATCGGGAATTTTGTACCAAAGCCCGAATATTAAAAGAAACAAACCGATCAGTCCTGCAAAGATGCGGGTAATAAAAATCGTCCTGCGTTCATCGAAATCATTCGGACGCAGACAGGCGATCACGTCGCGCGTAATAACCGAGCTCCACGCCAGCAAATACGCGCTGTAGGTGGACATCGAAGCCGCCAGCATTCCCGCCACCAGCAGCCCGAGAAATCCGCGCGGCGTCACAACTCCGAGCAGTTTCGGCATCGCGGCGGTTGGAGATTCATTCGGACCGAAATAAGCGAGAGCGGCGACACCCAAAAACATCGGAATCATTGCGCGTCCGGCGAATGTCAAACTCGTATAGAAGAACACTTTTCGGGCGACCTGCGGATTTTCCGAAGCCAGAGCTTTCGAGGTTCCCGGCTGCCAGAGCGCCCCTGCCGCGATGTTACTGATAAGGATCCAGACGATAAACATCCAGCCGAAACGCGGATTGACGAGCGGGTTAACTCCGGCTTCGCCATATTGATTAATAACGGCGTCGAAAATTGAACTCAAATCTACGTGCAATAGAACGGCGATCAGAGCAACGAATATTCCCAAGGAAAGCACGACAAACTGCATGTAATCGGTAACGACGACCGAAAACATTCCTCCTAAAATCGTGTAGAGAACAACGATTACAATCATCAGAGTCATTATCAGAGCCAACGCGTCGGAACCAAAACCCATTACCTCCGATAAAAAAATGCCATCAAATTTGAGAAAAATGCCCATATTGAGCACACCGCCGAGAAAAAGAATTATCCCGCCGAGAAGCCGGACATTTCGGCTGTAGCGAAGCTCGTAAAACTCCGGTATGGTCATCACTTCCAGGCGGCGCAGCGGCGCGATAATAAAACCCGTTTTGCCGACAAACATATAAGCGAGCAGCGCTAAAATGCCGATAATGAAACAGGAAAATCCCGAGACGTAACCGAGCTCGCTAAAATACATGAAAGTAATCGTGCCGATTTCCGTGGCGGCAAAAGTGGCAATGCCGAGCGACAATTTGATGCGCCGCCCGGCGACCATATAGCCGCTCAGATCTTCTACATACCGCTTCGCCCAGAGACCGACGCCGACCGTAAATGCAAGATAGGCGACGAGAATAATCCAATCGATGATGCTGAAAGTCATATAGAATTTTCCCGCCTAAAAATTTGCGTCCAGAATTGTCGGTATGAATGCCACTTCATAAAGTTAATTCCCCAGTGCGGGCTGGCTCCCGTCATCCAGCAGGTGACGAATCCCGCGCCTAACTTGTGCGACGCCAGAAGCGGATGCCAATGCCCTTGGTTTTCAATTTCGACAATAGAGTCACTTCCTTCTCTTACGCGGCATTCGTTGAAACCAAGCAGAGGCGGCGCGGTTGACCAATCGAGATTTTTAACTAACGGGTTGTCAGGTAGAGAGCAGCGAACATTATATCCGGCAGTTGATTCGATTAAATCATCGTGTTGAAGACATTTGACCGGAAGCGCGTCGTGAAAGCGCGAGCGTCCCCAACCGCCTTTGCCCAATTCTCCGGCGAAGCTGAGCCAGCCGCCGTTCATATGAAAATGCCCGCCGCGCATCACCCAATCGCGCAAAAGGTCGAATCTGTCCGGGAAAACCAAAGGCTCATCGCCCCATTTTGCCCGTTGAAAAAAGTCGGGGTGAAGCATCAAGCATTTCGTCTCGACATCAGCAAAAACAATTGTCGTCGCCCAATTCAATCTCTCGTCAAACGCCTCGGGCGACATATGATATAACTCCCAAGAAGGTTGGGAGATGACTTCCGTTTCGGGAATTGTTCGTAAAGCATCAACAAAAGGCTGCGCGTAATTGAGCACCTCGACATCCTTGCTCGGCGCTTCAAACGGCGATTCAACATACTTTTGCCCGATGTGAATACACCAGTTGCCGACGTGCCAGATGCGTAATTTATTTGCCTGATTCATTGTCTTAAATTTTTATTCTCTTCGTTGCCGCTATTCATCAATCATTGCCGGGTCGAACAGCAAAGGAAAAAACTGTCCCGATAATTTTTCGCCTTTTGGTATTACAGAAACGCCGTCGAGCAAAGGCTCGTTTGAATCAGAAACAACGCCGTCACGAATAACATTTATTACTGCGGCGCGGCGCGGTCTGTCCGAGTTATTCGCATAAGAACCGTGTACCATCATCGGGTGATGAAATGAACATTCGCCCTTCTTTAATTCAATGGCGACCGGCTTAAATTCCCTTTTCTGTTCTTCGGTCAGGTAATTCAAAATCGTGTCCATGTCATTAGCGAAATCCTCGCGCGGCAGTAAGTTCCACCGATGGCTGCGGGGAACGTAGTGCAGACAGCCGTTTTCCGTCGTCGAATCGTCAAGCCCGATCCAGCACGTCAGGTGAGCCACCGGCTTAGTACGCATCCAGTAGGAGTAATCCTGGTGCCAGATGACCACGCCGCCATGCTGCGCGGGTTTGACAAAAAGCTGGTCGTGCCAGAAACGAACCGCACCGCCCAATAATTGCGATGCCGGAACGACGAACGCCGGGTTCCAGAGAAGGTCGTGAAAAGCGGACGAAAGGCGCCAGGCTCCCAGTGCGTGAAACAAAACTTTGTTCGGGTCGCTCGATTCGTTTGAGTTATATTCGTAAAAAAGATGATGCGCCGGATGAGCTGGGTTCCTTATTTCGTCGAGTTCTTCGCTCAGCACTTCTACCTGTTCATTGTCGAGCACCCGAACTCCTTTGAGGTAACCGTTTTCATTAAAAAACTCTACCTGTTCGTCACTTATCCGATATTGTTCCCATTGCGCCTGCGTCTTCGGCAAGGTGAACAACCTGCCGCCCGGCGCGTGTTCTGTTGACCAATCCTTAATCATAATTCTCCTTCCTGATTCGCATTGAAGGCATCAGCAAGCGATGCTACCCGCTCAGTTTGCACTTCACCGTTTTCCCGTGCCGCGCTCCCAACGTGAAATTCTCTAACTGATGATGTTGCTTTTAACAATTTAATAACTTCCGCATTAACCCCGCCGCCCGCTAGAATTTTGATTTCAGGTCGGGCTCGGCTTGCATATGCTTCCAGACGAGAGGCTTTCTCTACCCATCTGCCCTGTCCGCCGTGCGCTAAAATCCTGTCGACCTGGGGCAATCTTTTCAGCTTCTCAATGACGAAAAATTTATCCGTCGAGTCTTCAAAAGCGTGATGAAACGTCGCTTTCAGATCTGGCGCACAAGAAAGAATCCTTTCCGTCAAACCGAAATCAATTTCTCCGTTTTTCAGAAAGCCCAAAACGATTCCATCCACTCGAATTTCGTTTAACTGACGCGCCACCGCGCAAAGTTTTTCTGTTTCTTCTTCGCCGGAAACTCCGTAACCCTCGCTTTCGCGCAGCATCACGCGCAGTGGCACCGAAACTTTCGCTTTAATTTCACGAACTAAATCAAGCGACGGAGTAAGCCCGCCCACATTAAATTGGCTAATGATTTCCAGCCGATTCGCTCCTCCCTGTTGAGCCCTGACTGCGTCTTCAACCGTGCAGGCAATGACTTCCAGCAAGCAGGTTTGATTTTTTTGTGCGCCGCTGCTCATCATTCAAATTCAGTCTCCAAATCCAGATACCTGATGCGGTCCCGGTAACGACTTAAAACTTCGCGAATAGTTTCGGCGGTTGTGCCGGGGACGTTCGCGCTGGTTAAAACGGGTACCGGCTGCCCGCTTTTTAGCAATTCATTTAACGATTCAATAATTATCGAATGTGCAATGGCGGCACCGGCGACAGTCGAAGCGGCTCCGGTTCTGGAATTAAGTCCGTCCAACGCAATTAGTGCGTCGCCAGTCGGCACGCAATTGTCAACCGATACGTCGGCAATTTCGTAAAGCTTTTTTCCCGATGAGTGGCGCGATTCCGCAGAACCGGATTGCTCAAGATTAGTAATCGCAATCACACTCACGCCCCGGTCTTTCATTTCGAGAGCCATCTCGACCGGCGCGGCATTACGCCCCGAATTTGAAATGATGATTGAGGCGTCTTCGCTTTTGACGTTTTCAAGCTCGATCAGTTTGCGCGCCAAACCGCTTTCGCGTTCAGCCCGGGTGCTTTCCAGCGCGCCTTTCAGGAAAATTAAACGCTCATCCAGAATCGGGTTGATGGCGGCAATTCCACCAGCGCGAAAAAAAATTTCTTCGGCGATGATGTGCGAATGCCCTGTGCCGAACGTATGAACGATGCCGCCTGCAGCCAGTGACTCGCTGATAATCTGCCCTGCCCGTTTGATGTTGTCCGCCTGCTCGCGTTTGATTCGTTCCAGTATCGCCAGCAAGCCGTCAATGTAATCGTAAAAAATCATTTACTTTTTCTCACTTTGTTCGTTCAGCTTTTTAAAAATGCTTTCGTCCGTTTTTAAGCCGAGTGAAGCGCGCCCCAAAAGGTACGCTCCGATAACGGGCGCGAATTTCGGCGGCAGGATTTCGGCTTGCGGTTCGCGCTGCGTCAGATTTTCAATGAAACTTTCGCGCACTAGCGCGCACGATTCCAAAACGGAGCCCTGATACGAAACCTCTACAGTTTCGCCGCTCATCGAAAGCCGCGAAATCGCCGTCTCCACACTCTCAGCCAGTTCTTCGCCCGCTCCTAGAAAGATTTTTCGTGCTACCTCATCGCCTGCCTCCGCAACTTCGTAAGCGGTGCGACTCAGAGCGGCGATTTCACGTATTTCCAAGCCCTGGACATAAACAAGATTGACCGTTTCTCTGAAATCTTTGATACCGAGCGCATTTTTCACGGCTTCGGTCAAAGCGGTTTTCGCTCCGAATCCGTCAAAATCTCGCGCCGCCGCCCGCAAAGCCATTTGCCCGATGCGATACGCGCTTCCTTCATCACCGAAAATCGGTCCCCAGCCACCTACCTTTACGCGTTCGCCGTTCTTCCCGATGCCGAGAATCGAAGAGCCTGTTCCCGCTAAAGCCATTACGCCCTGTTTTCCGGCAAGCGCGCCCGCGTGTGCGATGACCATGTCGCCGTTAACGACCGTCCGGTTGTAACCAAGTCCGCTCAAGACCCGTTTCATTTCTTCTTCGCCCGCGCCGTCGTAATCAACTCCCGCCAAACCCGCCGAAACACAGGCGACATCGGCGCCTTGCAACTTGCCTTGAATCAACGCATTTTCGATTGCATCTGAAAGCGAGCGCACGACTGTTTCGCGCTCGACCAGCAAATGATTTGACGCGCCGGTTTCGACCGCGCTGAGCGTTTGCCCGCAGCCATCAATCGTCAGACATCGGGTGCGGCTTCCGCCGCCGTCAATTGCCAGAATGACTTTCATAAATTCAGGGAACAATCACGCTTTTTCCTGAAATCCAATGCGCTGTGGTCTGCAATGCTTCGTTTGCCTGTTCGAGCGGAAACCTGTGCGAGACCAGTCGGTCAAACGGGAATCTATCGCCCTGTTTTCTTAAAAAATCTATTGCCGCAGCCATATGGCGAGGCTCGCTCGCCCAAGAGCCGTATACTGTCAGTTGTTTTCTCGTAATCACATGCGGGTTAATTGGAGTTGATCCGGCATCTCCGTAGTGTCCGAGAACGAGGTACTTGCCCCCGTCGCGGCACATCTCGAATCCCTCAGGCACCACTGATGGGAATCCCACACACTCTATGACTACATCGGCGCCATAACCGCCGGTGAGTCGCTTCACCTGGTCGAGGCGCGCCGTTGAATCGGCGCTTTCCTCAATGTTAATCGTGTAATCGGCACCAAAATCTTGCGCCAATTGCAGTCGCGCCGCTGGTCCACCAATCACAATGATTGTTGAAGCGCCAGAGCTTTTGGCGACTGTGAGCGCCGCCAGCCCGACCGGTCCGCTGCCTTGTATGATAACTTTGTCTCCCCAACTGATTCCCATTCGTTCAAGCCCATGAATTGCTGTTACCAACGCGCAGCCAGCACCCGTAATAGCTTCGGGCGTGACATCCGTAAGTTTGAAAATAGCCGTTCGCGGGCGCAGGTAAATGTATTCGGCATAACCGCCCGAAAAGTGCGGCTTATCGTCGCAATTGAAACTGATTCCGTAGGCGTTTCGATTCAGACAGCGCGTCGGTTGCCGGATTACGGTGCAGTGGTAGCAATGCCCGCAGAGCATCCCTGCGCTCCAGGTAATGCGGTCTCCCGCACGAAGCGGAACGCCTGTCCAATCCGTTTCTAAACCTTTGCCTATTCGTTCGATGACGCCGACTGTTTCGTGCCCCATAATGATTGGACGCGGAATCGGCAACTGTCCTTTCCACAAATGAACGTCGGTGCCGCAGATGCCTGCCATCTCGATTTTGACCAGCGCCGCGCCGGGTTCGATTTTCTCCGGTAATGAAAACTCGCGGATTTCCAAAGGTTGATGAAAATCTGGCATTACGGCTGCTTTTGCTGTTTTCATAATTTATCCTTCATGACTCGAATCGCGTTATTATTTCAACTGACGCTCAAGCCAATTGTAGGCATTAGCCGACGCCTCAGCCGTAAAATTATGTCCACCGTTAAAAAAGTAACTCGAAAGTTTTTCCCGTGCGCCAAGCAGTTCATAAACAGGCTTGATTCTTTCAAGCGAACGGCGCGCACTCCAGCCGCCGTTGGGGAAAACAAAATCCTCGTCCGATGTTGAAAGCAGCAGAGGACGCGGCGCGATCAAAGCGAGAAGTTCGTGCATCTCGAAAGGAACGTCAATCACGCCTGAATCTGGTACTGCGCGATATACTTCCATATTCAGACGCGGATTTGTCGCGTAAAAACCAAGCAGAGGCATTAACGCCGTCGCTTTTGACCACCGAAAAGTATTGCCATCAATGCGAAAGGTATCAAAACCACAATTACTGACGCCCGCCTTGAGGCGTTCGTCAAAAGCCATCCCGAAAAGCGTTGTGTATCCGCCGTGCGAATGACCAATACTCCCGATGCGATTCGCGTCAACAAAATCAAGCGTCTGCAAATAATCGATTCCACGTTGCAGATCCCAAACCATTTTACCCATCAGAGACCAGCGCGGGTGTTTGCGGTAAAACGGAATCGCATCGCCGTAATGCCCGCTTGCCGCATCATGGCGTTCGCCAAAACAAAGGGCATCGTAAGTAAAAGTAACAAAGCCGCGCTCGACCAGATGCAAAGCCGTTTGCAGTTGCGGATTACCAGTCAAACCGGCAGGCTCTTTTTTTCCGGCTTGTGTCGTCTGGTGCGGACAAAGAACGACCGGCGCACGAGCTTTTAAATTCTTGGGGATGAGTAAATAAGATGGAACAAACTCGCCCGGCTCTGTTTGAAATACGAGTTTTCGCAAAATATGACTTTTCAGGGAAGTCTCTTCAATAATTTTTGCGTCTAACGAGGGCTTTAGTTTTGGCGGTTCGCCGAGAAACGCGTTCAGCACGTTTTTGATCGCTTCGCGCCGTTGTTGCCACGCCTGCGGGGTCGTGATTTTTTCTTTTCCACGGGCGAGTAGATCAACCAGCTCGGCTTGACCTGCTTGTCCGGTAGAAATCTTTGCCGGGCGGGCGGCTCTGGTGATTGAACGCCATTTTTCCCAACTCCAATCCACATAATCATATTCACTTTTGGGTATAGCGCGCGCTGTCGGCTTTTTCGTTTGACCTTTTATAGTCGTCGCTGCCAGAGCAATTCCCGCTAGCTCAAGAAATTTTCTGCGTTCTATCTTCATTTCAAAACTATTTTCAAATCGTGTTGACCGGCGGGAAGGTTTACCGAAATTGTTCCGTCTCCGCTCCTGAAATTTGCCTTAACCGGGCGCCCGTCAATCATCACGCGCAACGGATTAGTGCCGACGAAAATTTGCATCTTGGTCGCGGTTGCGGCATAAGAAGCAACATCAATGCTGTTTGCGTTATAACTTATAGCGGCGCTCGCCGGAGTTTCGCTCGCAAACAAGACGCGCCCGGTTTGCGCAAATGAACGGGCGTTCTGCACAGCGAACAGTTTCATACCCCCTTTATCTTGCGTCACCGTCCAGGTGTCGGCATCCGTCTTCCAGCTTTCATAACTTGCCAAATCCTTCGACGCACCCGTGCGGAACATCACTAAATCGCTTTCCTCGCCGCGCCGCGCACGCAAGCCCACGAAATCGCCGGTTTTAATTTCCGTCATTCCTGAAGCCAGAGCGCGCGCCGCATCATCGGTCCGAGCAGGAACAAGTGCGACCAAAAATTGCGCGGCGTTGGTTTTCTGCGCTGTTTGCAAATCAAGAAACGCAGGTTGCGGCGGAACTTCCTGCGGAGTTCGGGTGGAAAACACGGGATAAGAAATACGCCCGTTTTGAACGCTCATCTTCGCGTCATTCGGAGCGAAAGCGCGGACAGCGAGCGAAGCCTTATCGCCTTTGTATAAAGTAAGTGCCGGTGCGTTTGTAATCCGTGCGCGATCCGGCAAATGCAGCAGCCAGGCAAAACCTGCGGGTTCGCCGTTCGTCGTCAAATCGTCGAAAACGATAAAGTAATACGGCTTGACGAAAACAACTCGCCGCGTGTAGCGCCTCAGACGATTTTGATAAACGCTGGTCAAATCGCTGCCGACGCCATCATAAAATTCGCTGGTTACGGCATCGGTTATTTTCGGGTATGAATCAAGCGCGGCGAATTGCGGCGTGTCCGGCAGAACCTGGCTTTCTGGATTTCCGTCAACTAAAACGGTGTTGTGACCGACAGCTTGCGTGAAAAACGTTACGTAATGCGGGTCTTTGTAATAATCAGACCATCCGGCTTCGGTTATCAAAGGTTCGCCGAAGGCGGTCAACAAAAACGCCCCTTGATCAGCGTGGTTATGATTAAAATTCGCTCCGGCGCGAAAGAGAAAAACCAATTCATCTTTGTCCCAACCCGTGCGAAAAGCGGCGTTGCCTTTATCCCAAAAGATGCGCGATGTCGGAAGTTTTGGCGGTTGCGGCGCGATTGATTCATCAAAGAAAATAAAATCAATAATAGAGTTATGCGCAAATTGCTCAAAAAACCACCTGTCTGTCGGATCTTTTGTCTCTCTAACGAGAGGCGCGAGCGTCCGGGCAGACGGCGGGTGCGAATCGCCCATATCGAGACTTCCCTTTACAGGCTGGGCGAAAGTGTACATCGAATACAAAAGCGATTTTTTTATATTCGTTCTGTCCCAGTAATCAATGCCGAAAACCCGGTTGAGGGCGACAAAAGCCGGCGCGGTCGTTTCCAAATCGAACTCTTTGTAGCTGATGCCTTCACCGTAACTGCCGTCGGGAAGATAGCTTGCGGCGACGTGTCTTTCCATTTTGAGCAGCAATCCGTTCAGATAAATGTTAAACTGCCCGCCCGCTTCCTCATCTTTCACATCGCTGGCAATTGCCGCCGCCGCGATAAGCGCGCCGCCAACCGTATGCCCGATCCAATTGCTGGTATTCGCCATTACCCGATTGTCCAAAACGTATTCTTTATAAACCGGGATGATCGCTCTTTCGACGAGCGCGCGCCGCACAAGCGAGCGTTCTGCTTCGGTCAAATCATCATAAAGCAGGTCATAACCGAAGGCGGCTTCGGCGGCTAGCTGACCCGCCGGATAATAAGTATGTTGCCCGTGAGCGTCAAACCAGGGCGGCTGCCAGCGACT
The DNA here is from genome assembly GCA_002050455.1 of Acidobacteria bacterium 5-1. Classification (GTDB taxonomy): domain Bacteria; phylum Acidobacteriota; class Blastocatellia; order Pyrinomonadales; family Pyrinomonadaceae. The sequence goes on from MWZA01000064.1 coordinate 38,555, forward strand.
CCATCGGGAAACGTCCAGCAGAGCCTTTTTAGCCGACTCCCGTGCTTCCCGGTCGTTCGTCAGATAAGCGACCAGTGCGTTGTATTCGATCCGCAGACGCGCCTGGTTCATAGCATCGAAATAACCCGTCAGCGAAGGAAGCAAATATTGATCGTCAAGCATTTCAAAGACTTGTCCGGCGTGCGAAAGATCGCCGCCCCGCCGAATTTTGGCATCAGCTAGAACTTTCTTCCAAATTTCGGCAACTTTCGGATTTTGTGTTCGGGCGACGAGCGATTCTTTATCTTTCGCATCAAAATAAAGTCTTGGGTGAGAAAGCGATTTTGCGATGCGGTGAATGAAACGGACGTTTGTCGCAATGCTTTCGCCGTTTGCGGTTGTGCCTTGCAGTTTGATTGTCCAGACGCCCGTCGGGTCGCCATTTCGTAAGGTGTAAATTGAATTATTCGTCCAAACGCCGTCGCCTGCCTGTTCATCACCATTAGCTCCGTTATCGAAAAGCGGCTGACTAGTTATTGTCTTGCCGTCTTGATTTTCAATCGTAGCAGTTACATTTTTAATTTTTGCCGGCTGTAAAACCGAAAGCGAAACACGCTCGCCGGCAACATAGCTTTTCGCGCTTACGACAGCATTTTGCGATTCGATATTGACGGCTTGCGGCTGACGCACAACAAAACGCGCCGGGCGGCTTGCTTGGAAGGCTAGGTCGTCAATAATGAAGCGATAAACAATATCCGCATCAGCTTGTTTGAGATCTGCAACAATGTAAAAAGCTTCAATTCCAACTCCCTTTGTTATCGCTTTATTTCCGTTGCAGCGAAAGTCTCGGAGCAGAATTTCTTCTCTTATCCAGCCGTTTGTTTTTGCCGGAATTTGTTTAACGTAACGGCAATCGTCGCTTCCGGCGATACCGATTTCTATTTGGTCATTAACCCGGGCGTGATTGAGGTAATAAGCAAAAGAAAGTTTTGCGTTTTCATTCATTTGCAAGAACGTCTGCCGGATAAAACCGAACCGCATTCGGTCATTACGGTTCGGTTTTACGACGCGCATCAGAGCGCGTCCACCCGGGGCGTTGTAATCACTGGTCGGCGTTATCGAAGGCTCATAACCGTAATCCTGCGGCGGCGGATAACTTGCAAATTGCCCGAGGCTGTCGTGCTGAAATTTTTCCCGCAAAGTAAAAGGCTCGGACAGTGATTGCGCGAAAGACGGTGATTGAAATACGCCGAAACCGCATATTAAACCAAAGGCGAACACGACAAAAACACGGTAAATCATTTTTCTGTCGGACTTATTTTTTTTCATACTTCTTGATTCAGTATTCATTTCGTGAGCCCCCAATGTTTATCGAAGAAACCGCCGTCAACGAATTGCGTTTTTTCCCCCTTTAGAGTGCGATTGTCAAAAATCACGTAATCAGGCAATTCGTTCAAACGCAGCCTTCCGGCAGTTTGCATACTGCCGGCGCTCACGCCCCCGACAATCACGACGTAGCGGTTTTGGTTTAGTGGATTCGGGTAGACCAACGCCATTCCGACATCTTCATTCGTAAAAGTTTTATCGCCAACTCGAATTCCGCCCGCACTGAATTTAATCGGAAGCTGGTCGTTGATTCGGGCAATTAAAGAATTGATTTGCGGGTTTCCAAAAAGAATCAAGTTATATTCGTTAATATCCTCTTTCGTTATTTCCGAATCCGCTTTAACTTTCACGATTCCGTTTGCCCGCGCCATCCATTCATGCCGCAAAGCCTCAGCCGCGCGACGCGACGCCGCGACAATCGTCTGGTCTTTTGAATTTTTAGGATTTGTGCCGATGACAAAAAGAAACGGGCGATTAAAAGCATCGCTGATTGTTCCATAAATTTTTTCGGTCTTTTTCAATGACGCTGGTGAAACTGAAATTAATCGTGCCGGGTTTCCGCCTCCGTCGAGCTGCACGGCAATTCCGCCTAAACTGTTCCCCTCATTTTTGTCGGGTATGCGTAAATCCCTTTCGTTTAGTAATTGCAGATAACTCCCGTCTGAATAGCGCCGCAATGTGAGTTTTTTAGAAGTCGGTAATTCGCCATTAAAAATCGTGCGATTATCAACCGTGACTGTAACAGGCTGGTTTGTATCAACCAGTTTTTCATCAAGCGTTAAAGTAAATTGCGTTATATTGTTTTGCCGAACGGCAATCGTATTTGCGGGTTTTACTTCGGCTTCGATGCGGGCGAATCGGTTAGCTTCATCCAATTCATCTATGGCAACCCAATAAGCCTTCCGGTAACGCAAAGTGTCAGTCTTAAAAATCACCCGCTGCGGCGCGATTACTCGGCGATTGTGCTTCTGAAAATACGTCCAAATAGGCGGTTTATCCACGACTTCAACGCCGTAGTGTTTTCCGCGCGGTCCCCACCAGTGCCCGCCTTCGGGATTTTCGTCATAAATAAATTTGTAATCAAGCTCTTTAAGCCGCGCAGCCATCTTGCGGCTGTGTTCGACCACCACGTTATCGTCTTTAGCGCCGTGAACGATGTAAACGGGAACGTGCAAAAGGTTTTCGGCAAAAAGAAGCGGACTCCAGCTTTCCAGAAGACGTTTTTGGAAATGTTGCTGCGATGAACTCGGGGCGCTGCTCATTGCGGGATGATAAAGAAAATAATCCGCGTAACCCGCCTGCGGCGAAATGCTTGCCCATAGGTCTGGGCGACGCGACGCCTGAAACCACGCGCCGTAACCGCCCATCGAATGACCTGAAAGATAAATGCGGTCATCGTCTATTTGGTAACGGCGTTTTACTTCCGTCAGCACTTCATCAATATCAACTTCGCCGATGTCCCGGTAGCGGTTGTTTCCGCGGTCGTGAACGGCAACCTGAATTGTCCACTCTTTCGGCTCGAAAGAGATGATATTCTGCCCCCAATCAGTCACGTGCGCTCCGTGCATCAACAGAATTAAAGGATAGGTTTCACCGGATTTGTAAGCGGTCGGAAGCAAAACGGAAAAGGGCTGCACCGAACCATCTACAAATGAGCGGTAAGTTGTCACGAAATATTCGGCTGGTTTTCTGACGCGCGGGGTAAATCCGAAATCAAGCTTTTCCGCTCCGGCAGAAACGCGAACTTGCAAAGGTTTTATTACATTTCCGGGCGCAAAGGGTTTTCCGGCAACCCAGAAAGGTATCCGTTTAACTTCTCCGGCTGAAAGATTTACCTTTTCGCTCAAAGAAGGAAAAACAATTTCGTTCCCAAGCAATTCGACAGTTACATTGTCAAGTTTTGTTCGGCTTGCATTTGCTACTTCAACCTGTCCCCAGGCTCCTTC
>MWZA01000097.1 GCA_002050455.1 Acidobacteria bacterium 5-1
GCTTAAATTTCGCAAGCCTTGTTTTTCGGCTCTTTCATTATCAAGTACGGTTAAAACTAAAAATAAAAAGGCGAGATTGCTTTTCTAGAACACAACCTCACCGCAGAGAAAACCAATTTTTTTAGAAGTCTAATCTCAGTCCAAGCCGAATATCACGCGGGCGATATGTGCGCGACGGGACGAGAAATGTAGTTTGTGGGTCGGTGGCGTTGATGAATGCTGTTCCAAAACTAAATACTCGCGCGTTCAAAACATTGTTGATTTCTATATTCGGGCGGAATTTTATTCTTTCGGTAAATTTAAATTCACGGCTGACGCTTATATCAAAAAGAAAAAGTCCGGGTCCGCGACCTGAATTGCGCGGCAAATTTCCGCCAAGACTGCCGATTGTCGGGCGCGTCAGCGCATTAAACACATCTTGCGGAAACGGTTCGCCGGGATTCCGCGTGCGAATAATGGAAGTATCGCCGCTGAAATTCGGGCGGTCATTATTTACATCGTCCAAATTGCGGTCAACACCACCGCCGGAAAGATTAAACGGCGCACTTGAAGCAATTCTCACAATCGGTGAAAAACGAAGTTTGCCGAGCATTTTCGGTGTTTCCATTGTGCCTGAGAAAACAAAACGATGGCGACGGTCTTGCAGCGCACGTGAAAATTCCGAGCTGAAATCACCGACAATTTGCGCTGAAGATGTATTGACGATGCCGTCATCTCTCAAACTCGAAAGCGTATAAGCGGCGCGGAGAGATGCGCCAAAACCGTAACCTAATTGACGAAAACGGCGGCGCAATTCCAGAACTAAGCCGTGGTATTGACTGTTTCCGATTGAAGCCAGCTGTTCGAGTTGTGTTCGGGTCGGGTCGGGTCGCAGATTTTGCACAGCCGCCAGAGCAACCGTAATCGGTGCGCTGGTATTAAATGCCGAAACGCTGTTGAGATTGATAACAGTCGTTTGAACGCCGTTGATAACAACACATCCGCCCTGGTCGGCAGCAGACGGAGCGATTGTTCCCGGACAGTTGTTTGTAACAGGCGTGGTAACGAAGCGAATAACATCTCTTGCACCGGAAACATTGTAAAGCGGTCTTCTGCCATTAACCGATGCGTTATTAAAATCACGCGAAAGTAAATAATCGGCGAGACTATTGAAACCTTCAGGAATTCTCGGCGCATTAGCATTAAACTCGCGCCATAAACGAGCTGTTTTGTTCCAAGTATAATTGGCTTCAATGGCAAAACCGTTTCCGAGGTCGTGTTCATAACCGACATTCATCTGATAGCTTTCGGGAAGTTTTAAATTCGGGTCAAGAATTCGCCCGAAAGATGCAGTTCCGCAACCAAGGTTATTAGCTGTGCAGATTTGCTGCGCGTCGGCTAAGGTCAAAGGCTGGGGAAAACGCTGACTAATTGAAGCGAGAACGGCATCGCGTTGACCGCCAAAAGGAATCGTGTTTGTGTCTAAAATAACGCTGCTGGCGGTTAGCGAAAAATCGTCAATCGTGCGAAGAAGTGCGCGATTGTAGAAAATTCCCGCGCCAAAACGGACGACACTTTTACCTTTTTTGAACGGGTCGTAGGCAACTGCAAAGCGCGGTCCGAAATTGTTTTTATCATCAATGATGCTTTCATTTTCATAGCGCAAACCGTAACTCAAAGTAAAATTTGGTTTGAGCCGCCACTCGTCTTGAAAGAAAAATCCCGTGTAAGTGTTTTGCTGAGTCGAAGTAGTGCCGAAATTATGGCGATAGCGCGAAATGGTGTTAGCCAAAAAGTTTGCCGGATTGCTGAAATTAAAAGTTCCGGTTGCATCGCCGCGGTCAATAAAGTTTGACTTGACACGCTGGACATCGCCGCCGAATTTGAAAGTGTGTGCGCCAAAAACGTAGCTCAAACTGTCTTGAAATTGCCAGCGGTCTTCTTGCCTGTCGCTTGAGCCGGTAGTTGAAGAACCGGCGATAAGCGTTGTCGTGCCTCTATCGAAAACCGCCGGTAGGGTAATTAAAACAACCGGAGAAGTTAAATCACCGTCGTTGACGACCGCCGGTTGAAGCGTCGAAAATTGAAAACGCGCTTGATTGACTAATTTTGAAGAAAAAATATAGTTGTCAGTTAAAGAATAAGCGGTTGTATCACGACTGTTGCCGATTAACGCTTCAGCCAAACGACTTCCGCCGCTAAATTGTCGAAAATCATTGCGTTTCCCAAGTTGAAAATTAAAAGTTATGTTGTGTGCGTCTGTGAAATTATGGTCAATGCGCGTCGAAAAAGTATGATTGCGAAGCGGTGTCGGAAGCCCTTCGATGAACGGCGCAATATTTCCGACCGGCGCATTCGGATTCGTCGGCTGCGGAAGCGGAAAACGCGAATTTTGCTGTAACGGAACGTAAGTATCAACTACTGTTTGTTCAAAAAGATTTTGATACTCGTAAGCGGCAAAAAAGAAGGTTTTGTTTTTGAAATAACCAACCGGAACAGGTCCACCAAAAGTAAAAACTGGAATATTTTCCTGCAAAGCCGGACGCGCAATGCCGCGTGAATTGTTCCGATAAGTGTTGGCGTTAAGACTTTCATCACGGAAATAATAAGCAACTCGTCCGCGAAAATCCTTTGTTCCGGCGCGTGTCCGAAAATTAACACGACCGCCCGAAGCACGTCCATATTCAGATGAAAACTGATTCGTAATTACTTGAACTTCGGCAATCGAATCAATCGAAGGTTGAAAACGAAAGGTTGCGGCGCGGTCATCGTTATTGTCTAAGCCGTCAATCGTAATATTATTTGAATAAGCCGCGCCGCCTGAAAGCGCGAAAACACCGGACTCTTCGGGCGTTCTACTCGGCGCATTTTCGCCGCGTGCGCCTCTGTCTTGCGCCAAATCACGGGTCGAGAGAGCTTCTTCCGTCACGCCGCCAAGTGTGAAAACAAAATCAAGCGGATTACGGGTGCTGTTCGGAAGTTCTTCGATTTCTCTCTGCGTAACCGTTCCGCCGACCACCGTGCGCGTCGTGTCCACAATTGAAGCATCTTCTTCAATCGTAACGATTTGTTCGGCGACAACATCGGCTGGAGCAAGCGAAAAATCCAATTGAACGTTTTGTCCAGAAATGGTTTGTAAATCTATCTTCTCTTTGGCACCGAATCCGGTTGCCGAAACCTTTACTTTATAAGTTCCGGGGATGAGTTCGATAATTCGATAACGTCCTTCATCGTCTGTAACAAAAGTGCGCTCAACATTGGTTGTAACGAGTGTCGCGGTAACGGATGCACCGACAATCGGTGCGTTGTTTGAATCAACAACTCTGCCGCTGATGGTTACGTCATCAAGGTCTTGGGCAAAACTTGTCGCGGCACAAGCAGCAAATAAAATTAAACAAACGACGACTGAAAGCGTAAGCCCTCCGTATAAATTTTTCATTTAACTTTTCCTAAAAACTTTTGAATCGGGAATTTTTGTGATGAGATATTTTGGCTTAAAAAGGCAGATTTGTAAAGAGGAATCAGAAGTTTGAAGACAAAGAGTTTTTATTATTCATCTTCAATGCGTTTATAACTGATTTTTGAAACACTAAGGCGTGAAATCGGTATCAACGCTTCCGGTTCGGAAAAAAGTTCGCTTTGTTGTGAAAATTTGTCAGCGTGAGTGCGTAAGTATTCAAAAAAGCGTTCAAACTCGCGTTGCATCGTATCCATTTTCTCGCGCATATTAAGGATGATTTCCACGCCCGCCAGATTTACGCCCAAATCCCGCGTCAACGATAAAATAATTTCCAGCCGCTCAATGTCGGAATCTTCGTAAAGGCGCGTATTGCCTTCTGAGCGCGAAGGCTTCAGCAAGCCCTCGCGTTCATACAATCGGAGAGTTTGCGGATGAATCTCAAAAAGCTCCGCAACTGCGCTGATTGTATATGTTTTAATCTTCTTCTTCATAAGTCTAGAAAGTCTAGAAAGTCTGGGAAGTCTAGGAAGGAAATTAGCTTTCCGACTTCCTAGACTTCCCAGACTTTCTAGACTTATTCCAAGCCCATTGCGCGGCGTGGATTTTCCGTATTCGCTTTTTCAAATTGCCGCAAAAGTTCTTTTGTTTCTTCCGATATAATACGCGGTAAACTTATTTTTACTTCAATAAATTGGTCGCCGCGCAGATTTGGATTTCTCAAAGACGGAAAACCGCGTTCACGAAGGCGAAACTTTTGTCCCGATTCTGTTCCCGCCGGAATTTTCAATTGCGCTTTGCCTTCAACGGTCGGTACTTCGATCTTTGCGCCAAGCGCGGCTTCCGGCACGGTTATCGGCACGGTTACATAAATATTGTCGCCTTTGCGCGTAAAATATCTATGCTTGCCGACATTTGTCAGAATAAATAAATCTCCCGGCGGCGCACCTAATCTTCCACCTTCGCCTTTTTTCGGTATTCGCACGCGCGAGCCGGTGTCAACACCTGCCGGAATACGAATTTTCACCTGTTCGTTTTTTGGCGTAACGCCTTTGCCGTTGCACAACGAACACGGCTGACGACGGCGACCCGTGCCTTCACAATCGGGACAAGTTTGCGAAAATTGAAGCCGTCCGCCACTTCTCTGCACTTGTCCCGTGCCTTTGCAGGTTGAACAAACAACAACTGGACCGCCCGTGTCGCCCGCGCCTTGACAGCGCGAACACTGCTCGGAACGATTAACTGTGATATTGGTTGTCAAACCCGTAACCGCTTCCTCAAAACTCAATGCCAGCGGCATTTCAATATCCTTACCTTTCTTCGGCTGCGGACGCGGCGGTTCAGGTTCACGCTTTGCGCCAGCTCCGCCGCTGAAAAGGTCGGAAAAAATATCACGAAAACTCGACGAAGAACCGCCGCTTCCGCCCGGCTCAAAGTCAAAGCCAGAAAAATCAAAACCGCCTGTACTGCCCGCGTTGCTCGCCGTGCCTGCGCCATACGGTGAATTTACATCAAGATTGTCGGCGTAATAACCGAAACGGTCAAAAACCTTGCGCTTCTTCTCGTCTGACAAAATGTCATTAGCTTCCTGAATTTCCTTAAATTTTTCCTCGGCGGTTTTATCGTTCGGATTGACATCCGGGTGATGTTTTCGTGCTAATCTGCGATACGCTTTTTTAATTTCGTCCGCTTTTGCGTCTTTTTTTACGCCGAGTATTTGGTAATAATCTTTTTTTGCCATCTTTGAAATTTTCGATTTTAGATTTGCAATTTGCGATTTTGAAAACCGTAAATCCAAAATCTAAAATGCGAATTTCTTTAATTATCAAATCCGAATGCAAACTTAATCGCTTTAAAAACTTCCTGCATTCTTTCTTCCGAAAGATGCGTAATATAAAAACCTAATTTGTTTTTCGGAATGGTTTGAATACCGTCTAAATTTATCGCGCAGACTTCCCGCATTTCGTCTTCTTCCGTTAAAACAACTTGCGATTGAAGATCCCGAATCGTAGTTGTTGTCGGAATTACGGTAATCGAGTTTAATCCGGCAATCGCTCCGTTTCGCGTTAAAATCAAAACGGGATGAGTTTTATCCGGTTCTTTAAATTTATGCCAGACAATATCACCCCGAATCATAAATTCTTCCAAGCCTCAACCAATTGTTCCTCATCAACATAAAATTCATCGGACTGAACGGGATTTTTTCCATAGGCTTCGACATACTGCCGCGCAACTTCCGCTTCTCGCTTTTTTTTGGCTAATTCTCGAAACGCTTCACGAAAAATATCTTCGCGTTTTTCTTGTAAAACTTCTATCGCTTCGTCAATTTCCTCCAAAATTTTTTCGTCGAGTTCAATCGTAACGCTCATAATTTTTGAAGTATTGCAAAATCAGCCGTTACCCGCAAGAAATTACAAGCTAACGGCTGATTTTTCACATAAAGTTATAAACTACTTATTTTCTTCGTCAACATCAACATATTCGGCATCGATGACATTATCATCGCCCGAAGCTGAAGTTGTTGATTCAGAACCCGCACTTGCCGAAGAGGCTTGTTCAGTCGGCTCAGTCGTTTCGCCTGATTGTGTTCCGGCTTGACTGTAAAGCACTTCCGCAATTTTGTGCGAAGCGGTTTGAAGTGTTTCAAACGCACTGTTCATCGCGTCCGCGTCGCTTCCGTTCAAAGCGGTTTTCGCTTCTGAAAGCGCATTTTCAATGTTGCCAGCCGCGCCCGAATCAAGTTTTTCTTTATTTTCGTTGAAAGTTTTTTCAACATTATAAACCAAACCATCCAAGCGATTTCTAGCTTCGATTTCGGCTTTTTTCTTCTCGTCCTCGCCCGCGTGCGATTCGGCTTCCTTCATCATCTTGTCAATTTCTTCTTTCGACAAACCTGATGAAGACGTAATCGTAATCTTCTGCTCACGTCCCGTGCCGACATCCTTTGCCGAAACATTGACAATGCCGTTGGCATCAATATCAAACGTAACTTCGACTTGCGGAACACCGCGCGGTGCAGGCGGAATACCGACGAGATGGAATTTTCCGAGCGTTTTATTGTCAGCCGCCATCGGGCGTTCGCCCTGCATAACGTGAACTTCAACCGACGTTTGATTGTCCGAAGCAGTCGAGAAAATCTCCGATTTGCGCGTCGGAATCGTCGTATTGCGCTGAATCATCTGCGTCATCACGCCGCCCAAAGTTTCGATACCGAGCGACAACGGCGTAACGTCTAAAAGCAGAATGTCCGTCTTTTCGCCGCCTAAAACTCCTGCCTGAACAGCCGCGCCTAAGCCGACGACTTCATCGGGATTAACTGATTTGTTCGGCTCTTTTCCGAAAAATTCCTTGACCATTTCCTGAACTTTCGGAATCCGGGTTGAACCGCCGACCAGCACGATTTCATCAATATTTTTCGGCTCAATTCCGGCATCTTCAATCGCCTTTTTAACCGGCGGCATCAAACGATCTAAAATCGGCTGCACAAGCTGTTCAAATTTTGAGCGCGTCAACTTCATTACTAGATGTTTCGGTCCCGATTGGTCAGCCGTGATAAAAGGCAGGTTGATTTCGGTTTCCATCGCGCTTGAAAGTTCGATTTTGGCTTTTTCGCCTGCTTCTTTCAGACGTTGCAAAGCCATTTTATCCGACGTTAAATCGATCCCTTGGTCTTTCTTAAATTCTTCGATAATCCATTTAATTAAAACTTCGTCAACGTCGTCGCCACCGAGGTGCGTGTCACCGTTGGTTGATTTCACTTCAACCACGCCTTCGCCAACTTCCAAAATGGAAATATCGAATGTTCCGCCGCCGAAGTCAAAAACAGCAATGGTTTCTTCTTTTTTCTTATCTAAACCGTAGGCAAGTGCGGCGGCTGTCGGTTCGTTGACGATTCTCAACACTTCCAATCCAGCAATTTTACCCGCGTCTTTTGTCCACGCCTTCGCCAACTTCCAAAATGGAAATATCGAATGTTCCGCCGCCGAAGTCAAAAACAGCAATGGTTTCTTCTTTTTTCTTATCTAAACCGTAGGCAAGTGCGGCGGCTGTCGGTTCGTTGAC
>MWZA01000114.1 GCA_002050455.1 Acidobacteria bacterium 5-1
GAATTTCGCCGGACTTTTTAACTTCGGTGATTTTGCGGCTTCCGATTTGGGATTTCCGGCATCTGCTCCGGCTTTTACACCCGTGCAGTCTTACGGACTCGGTTTGCCTTCGCTGTATTTGCAGGGTTTTGGCGATCCGGTCAGTCAGATTAAAAATAAACCGATTGCACTTTTTGCCCAGGATACTTGGAAAGCCACGCGCCGTTTAACCATCAATTACGGCGTTCGTTACGATATTGAATTCACCCAAACGATTGCGCCGGTCGGCATCAGAGATCCGCTTTCGGGCATTAATCTTTCGGCTGGCGACATTCTTGCCGCGCAAGATGCCGTCGGCGTTCAGCAAGGTATTCCGAGAGACACAAACAACTTTGCGCCGCGCTTTGGTTTTGCTTATGACATATTCGGCGACGGCAAAACGGTTGTCCGCGGCGCGCTCGGTCTTTTCTACGACCACCCGCTTTTAGCCGTCGCTTTCAACTCCGATATTGCCGATGCGGTGCAGCAACAGCAAGCGGTTTTGACGAGAGGAAGTCCGTCGCCAACGTCATTGCTCAATGCCGCGCAGGTTTTTCAAGGCACGGTTTGTGTTCCGGGTTCCACCTCGAATCCGCTCTGTGCGCCGGGAGTTGTTACGCCGGGCGTTGCGCGGACGGCGCAATATCAATTCGGCAGACAGCGTTTTAATGACCAGACGTTTTCGGGTTTCGGCGCGGTCTTACCGTTCACTTTGCCTGTCTCGAAGGATTTTCAATATGCTTCGGCGACCCAGGCAAATCTGACAATTGAACGCCAATTGACGGGAAATATGGCGATTTCGGCTTCGTATATTTTTGTCGGCGCACACCATTTGCCGCGTCCGACGGATTTGAATACGCCGAACACGGCTTTACAAATTCAAAATTTCCGTCGCTTTGCCGGACCTAATTTCCCTGTGAATTCAATCAATACAACCTTGGTTTTGGGCGGCATTTCTATTCCGGCTACCGCTCCGGGATCAGCCTTTACCAATGTTTATGGCGTAACTTGCGGCGTGGTTATTCCCGGAATAATTGCTCAATGTCCGACCGGGCGCGTTATTGTTCCGGCAGTAGCAAACTTCTTCCGTCCGAATGCGCCGAATTATTTTTTGGCGCAGTCCTTAACGGGCGGAGCAGTTACTCCGGCGGTTCTCAATTCGCAGCTTGGCGGAACATTAAGAACACCCGGTCTTATTTCACCGTTCGGTTCGGTCAACGCGCAGGTTTCCGACGGTAATTCAAGTTATAATGCGCTGAATGTCGAGTTAAAACGCCGATTTGCGAATAACTTTACGTTTTTAGCCTCTTATACTTTATCGCATTCGATTGACGACTCATCTGACTTGCAAACTTTGCTGATTGCACAGGATGTCAACAATTTCGCGGCGGAAAAAGCCGATTCACTGTTTGACCAGCGGCAGCGTTTTGTTTTCAGCGGAGTTTTGTCTTCGCCCGCTGACTGGCGCGGTTCGGACAGTTTTGTGAAAAATATTCTTTCGGACTTTACGCTTGCGCCGATTATCGAAATCTCGTCCGGTCGTCCGTTTAACATTATCACCAATGTCGATGCCAACAACGACCAATCAACGCAAACCGACCGTCCGAATGTTTTGGCTGACGGAACTCTCTGTGTTCCCGGCTCGACTTTTGCAAACGGTCAGACTTGCGGAGCATTCTTTGACACGGATGCCAATGGAAATCTTGTTTTTCCGACGGGAAATTTAGGACGTAATCGCGGTATTACGCATTCTTATGCTTCATTCGATTTGCGTTTAACTCGTGCGATTCGTTTCGGCGAGCGTATCCATCTTGATTTAATTGCCGAAGGATTCAACCTGTTCAATCGCTTTAACGAAGCATCGGCATCGCCCTTTTATACTGATGTTAATGCCTTCGGCGAGCGCGACAAAGGCGGACGTTTTTTTAGTCGCCCGACAGCTTCGTTTGACCCGCGTCAATTTCAGTTCGGATTTAAGTTAAATTTCTAAACTTAAAATCTGGAAAATTTATCCGGCTGATTGGCTTCTCACGCCGGTCAGCCCTTTTTCATTTACGCCCGACTATGGTTTAATTTTCTATAATGTCCTTTACCAAACAAATCAAACAAAAAGCCCGCGAAATCGGTTTTCACAAAATCGGCATCGTTCGTGCCGAACCGCTCGCCGATGAACGCGAACATCTCGAAGATTGGCTCAATCGCGGTTATCAAGGCGAGATGCGCTGGATGGAGCGCGAACCGGAAAAACGCGCTAATCCAAAATTACTTTTTCCTGAAGCCGAATCAATTATCGTTGTTGCTTTAAATTATTATACACCGCACAAACACGAAGAAAATTCAACCAAAGGGAAAGTTTCGCGCTACGCTTGGGGCGACGATTATCACGATGTTTTGAAAGAGAAATTACGCGAACTTTTGTCTTTTATCAAATCAATTGACGGAAATGCAGAAGGAAAAATCTGTGTTGACACCGCGCCGATAATGGATAAAGCGTGGGCGGTTCGCGCCGGACTCGGCTGGCTCGGCAAACACTCAAATTTAATTACAAAAGAATACGGTTCGTGGGTTTTTATCGGCGAAATTCTGCTTAATCTCGAACTCAAATACGAAACCGAAACGGTTGACGACCATTGCGGAACTTGCACGGCTTGTCTTGACGCTTGCCCGACCAACGCAATAGCTGCGCCCTATTTGGTTGACTCAAAATTGTGTTTGTCTTACGCCACTATCGAACTGCGTTCCGACAAACTTCCCGAAAAAATTACGGAAAACTTAAACGATTGGCTTTACGGCTGCGATATTTGTCAGGACGTTTGCCCTTGGAATCGTTTTGAAAAACCGACCGATGAAACAAGATTTGAGCCGCGTCCCAATAATGTTTCCGCCGATTTGGACGAAATTCTCGCGCTTTCTCCCGAAAAATATGCCGAAAAATTTCGCCGTAGCGCAATGAAACGCACAAAGCTAAGCGGATTGCAGCGAAACGCAAAAGCGTTAAAAAGTGAAAAACTAAAAGTGAAAAATTAAAACTAGTAAAGTGAATAGTGTTCTTCACTTTTAGTTTTTAGTTTTTCACTTTTAGTTTTTAGTTTTCCCCTTCCAACCTGTATTCTTTAATTAATGGTTTTGCGCGATGCTCACAACCGAATAATCCGCGATTTGCGCTTGTCGCTCACCGATCGCTGCAACTTTCGTTGCTTTTACTGTCTGCCCAACGGCGAACCACCGCTTGCCCGCAAAGAAACTATTCTGACTTTTGAAGAAATCACGGAAATTTGTGAGATTTTTGTCCAATTGGGCATTGAAAAAATCCGTCTGACGGGCGGCGAACCGCTTCTTCGGAAAGATGTCGAAGTTTTGGTTGAAAAACTGGCGAAACTTAAAGCATTACGAATTACGAATTACGAATTACGAGGCGACGGAAATCCAAATTCCAAATTCCAAATTCCAAAATTAGTTGATTTGGCATTAACAACTAACGGATTTTCATTGAAGGAACGCGCCAAAGATTTAAAAAATGCCGGACTTGACCGCGTAACAATTAGTTTAGACAGCTTAAAACGTGAAAATTTCCGGAAAATTACGGGCGTTGATAAGTTAGGCGAAGTTCTCCAAGCAATCAAAGCCGCACAGCGGGCAAATTTAAATCCGATTAAAATAAACGCCGTTATTGTGCGCGGTTACAACGACAATGAGATTGTTGATTTTGCAAAATTCGCGCGTGAAAACGATTTGTCATTTCGTTTTATTGAATTTATGCCGCTTGACGCGGGACACGAATGGCGGCGCGAAATGGTTGTTCCGGGCAAAGAAATTCGTGCAAAAATCAACCAAGTTTTCCCTTTGAAGTTAAAGAAAAATTCGCGCGGCAGCGAAACCGCTTGGAAATATGAATTTGCCGACGGCGGATGCGGCGAAATCGGCATTATCGCGCCGGTTACGGAAATGTTTTGCGGCGCGTGTTCGCGGATTCGCTTAACGGCTGACGGGCAAATTCGCACTTGTCTTTTTTCGACCGCCGAACACAATCTACGAGATGTTTTGCGAAGCGGTGCGCGTCGTGCGGAAGTTGTCGAATTTATCAAAGTAGTCGTCTTAAAAAAAGAAGCGCGACATCATATTAACGATGCCGAATTTGTTCAGCCGCAACGCACGATGAGTTTTATCGGCGGCTGATTTCCGGGAATAAAACAAACTTTATTTGGGATTATTTTTCTTTAGGCTCTTTACAACTTAGTAAAAAAATTGGGACGGAATAAATTTATGGAAAATAATAATGTAGAAACGGCAACTTTAGGAGCAGGCTGTTTTTGGTGTGTCGAAGCAGTTTTCGATGATTTAAAAGGCGTTCAAGACGTTGTATCAGGATATTCCGGCGGACACACGGAAAACCCGACTTACCAAGAAGTTTGCAGCGAAACAACCGGACACGCCGAAGTCATTCGATTGAAATTTAACCCGGACGAAATCTCGTTCAAAGAAATTTTGCAGGTATTTTTTGCCGTTCACGACCCGACAACTCTCAATCGGCAGGGAAATGACATTGGCACGTCGTATCGCTCGGCGATTTTTTATCATTCCGACAAGCAAAAACAAATTGCCGAAGAGGTTATCAAAGAAGTTGAAGCCGAAGGCGTTTATGACAATCCGATTGTAACGGAAGTTACGCCGTTTGATAAATTTTACACGGCGGAAGGTTATCATCAAGAATACTTTGCCAACAATCCGAATCAGCCGTATTGCGCGGCAGTCGTCGCGCCGAAAGTGGCAAAGTTTAGAAAGAAATTTTTGGATAAATTGAAGAAATAACCGGCTCAAAGCGCGAAGAAAAAATTCACAGGGATTAACAAGACTGACGGGGATAAAGCTATCAATCCCTATTTCTCCACTTTCAACGAATGTTATTGTTCTTCGGGAACGTCTTTCGTATTTCCGCGTTCAAGTTTTCCAAAGCGCGATGTTTGCAGCCATTCGGGCATTTTATCGCTGTTGGCAATGCGGTTTCCCATAATTCCCATTACTTCCGCCACGGTTTCCGCGCCTTCCCAAGCCCAATTCGGCTGAATTACATCACCCGGCTGGTGATAATCGGTTTTTTCCCAATCTTTGCTGCGCTTTATCCAGATTTTCTCATCTCCGGCGGGCGCGCCCAACAGCATTAAACTCGGAATGCCGCGCTCGACAAACGAATAATGATCGGAGCGGTAAAAGATTTTTTCATCGGGCATCGGGTCGGGAATAACCTTGATGCCAAAGACGGCAGAAACATCTTCGAGCATTGCGCCTAAGCTGGAATGTTCCGCGCCGAAACCGACAAAAGTTTTGACCGGCGCATAAACTTCCGTGCCGATTCCGTCCAGATTCAAATTAGCCGTAACTTTTTTAATATCCCAAGTCGGTTTTTTTGCCCAATACTTTGAGCCGTAAAGCCCGTATTCTTCGCCCGTTACTGCCAGAAAAACCAGCGAGCGTTTTGGTTTGGTTTCCATTTTTGAAAATGCTTCCGCCACCGCCAGCATTTCCGCTACGCCGAGCGCGTTGTCTGCCGCGCCGTGATAAATTTTGCCGTCCATCATTCCGTAAGCGTCATAATGCGCCGAAAAAAGCACGGCTTCTTCTTTTAATTTCGGGTCAGAACCTTCGATATAGCCAACAACATTGCTGCTTGTCCCTTTCGTTGTTTTATATTTAGCGACGATTTTTGCTTTTTGATTGAGCTTAATTGGTTTGAAATCGCCGCTTTCGGCTTTTGCCAAAGCTTCTTTTAATGTCGTTCCCGATTTGGCAAAAAGTTTTCCCGCGCCTTTCGCGCTCACGTAAACAAACGGCGGAACTTGCGGCGGAAAGCCTGCTTCGTCAGGCATCGTAATTTGCCGACGACTGAAATAACTGATTGATTCTTCGGGCGAATGTTCTTCGCGCCCGTGTCCGATATAAACGAGTGCCGCTGCGCCTTTCATTATCAAATTAAGCACGAAAAGTCTTGACGCTTTTTGCTTTTTCCAAGCATCTATCGGGATATTTGCAGGCGGTCCTTCAAGCAGAACAACGACTTTGCCGCTCACGTCAACGCCGTCAAGGTCATCGCGGTTAATTGATTTAGCTTGAATTCCGTAGGCGACAAAAACCATATCGCCGCTGACATCCTTGCTGCCGTTATTTTGCGGAAGCAGTGCAAAATCAGTTCCGTAGTTCAAAGAATCGTCGCCGACTTTGAACATTGTTTCGGATGCGGCGATTTCCTTAAAATCAATTTTCTGCAAAAACGAGCCTTTGTCGCCGAGCGGTTTTAAGCCGAGTTTTTGGAAACGGTCAGCGATGTAGTTTGCGGCTTTGTCGCCGCCGGGCTGCATCGTGCCGCGTCCCTGCATTTCGTTAGCCGAAAGTGCGGAAGTAATTTCCTTAATTGTTTCAATGCGAATTTTTTCAGCTAATTCGGTTTCGGCTGCCGAAAGTTTCGCGGGTGCAGTTTGTTGGGCGAAAACTTGCCCGAAAAGAATAACGCCGGTAAAAAAGGCGGACAAAAACTTCTTCCAACCTTGAGCCGGACGGGAACGATAATTCATAAATTTATTTTACCTCAGTTTTTTAAGAAATTCAGGATGTTTTGAAATAGATTTACCCAATAAGCATTAGTTGTCAATCGAAAACATCGGGTTGTATCCGGCAATCTTGTATTTCGCCGTCGCGCCCTTCATATCAGTTTGATAAAGGCGAAAAAGATTTTACTAATTTTTTCGTGCGGCTTAAAGTTGTGATTTGAAATAAAATGCAAAAATAAAAAGGCAGATATATTGTCTGCCTTTTTAGGTTGTTGCGGTTAATTTAATAAGGCGTGAACGTGCGGACACTGCGTTTTGCCAAAGAAAATTTACTTTGTCAGCAAAAACTCTCTATCCTAATTCACTTTATCATCAATTTTCCTGATCATCTCTAAATGAGATTTCAGCGTCGGCAGAGTTTTTGCCGCGAATGCTTTTGTGTCCGCGTCGTCGCCGTCGTCAGCTTGTTCCTGAAAAGCGTCGACATCTTTTTCATGGGCATCAACCATTATCTTCACATATTCTTTATCGAATTCCGCTCCCGAAAGTTTTGCTAATTCGTTATAAGTTTCCTTTTGATCTTCATTGACATCGGTTGGCAATGTGAAATTTTTCTGTTTGGC
>MWZA01000009.1 GCA_002050455.1 Acidobacteria bacterium 5-1
GCGTGAAAGACCTTGGCGGCGGTTTGCTTTCCAACGAAAATTACGGCGTTTCGCGCTTTACTAAGGGCAAAAAATATATGCTCTGGCTGGAAAAAATCACAACCAGAGATGCAAAAGGCGTGCCGAATTGGGAAGTCAGAGACGTTTTAAGTTTTGACAAATTAAAGAAAAATCAAGAGTTTTTGTTTTCGTATAGCTCAAGTTGTCTGCAAAACGGCAAAGGGAATCTCGATATGATTGTGATGACGGAACTTTTGCCGAAAAACAAGACTTATAAAGTTTTAAAGGCGTGGAAAGCAAACATCAAAAAAGAAAAACTCGAGAAAATTTCGACTAAGGGAATAAAGTGTGAATATGTCGCACCGTAAAACTAAATGGAGTTATTTTTTGTTATAGGAGATAAACTTATAAAGTCAACTATGTTTATCCTGTTCTTGCTTTCTGTTGTTCCAATTTTTGTTTTCGCACAAAAAAGTGAATATATCGGTTATAGATATAAACCTGTTCTAATGGACGAACTTTTACCGAACGGAATTAAGGATTTGGGCGGTGGCATAATTATAGAAAATAATAAAATTACTTCTTATGCCATCGGACGTTTTAGTAAAGGCAAAACTCAAATGCTATGGCTTGAACTTGCGACAGGTGAAAATGAAACGGGTGTAACAGGTTGGGAAGTGAAAGACGTGCTTATTTTTCCAAATTTTACAAAAAACCAAGAATTACTTTTCACCGCCGAAACTTGTACCATCAATGGCAAACGCGATGAAAAACTTGTGGTTTTTGCGGATTTTTTACAAACGAAAAAGAAATACATTGTCCGCAAAGCGTGGCGAACAAATTTGAAAACTGAAAAGTTTGAAACGGTTTCAATTAAAGGAGTCAGATGTGAGTATTACGAACCTTAGATTATGAAAGAAGTAACTTTTTATTGGCTGCCAAACTGCACAACTTGTCAGAAGGCGAAAAGACAATTGGAAAGACACCGGGTTTCGATTACAAAACTTCGTGATTTAAAGGAAGAACCGCTTTCACGCGAAGAAGTTGAAAATTTGGCAGAAATGCTCGGCGGCGCGGAAAATCTCTTCTCAAAGCGGGCGGTGAAATATCGTGAAATGAAACTCAGTGAACGCGAATTATCGGAAGAAGAAATGCTGGATTTGATGACAGCCGAATACACTTTTTTGAAACGTCCGATTTTGGTGAAGGACGGCAAAGCAATTGCCGGATATTTCGAAAAGATGTTTGATGATTTCCTATATAATACGAAAACAAAATAGATTAGTCAGTTAAACCTTTCAATTGAAAAACAGTGAATAGGCGTGCGCCGATGAGCGGAGAAACTACTCACTTTTAACTATTCACTTATTTACTCACCTATTTACCAATTAAACTACGCCAACCTTTTTTGTTTTGGTATAATTAAACTTTCTCCGAAAAAAAACGAACTTCAAAAATGAAGTTCGCCAAAAACAATTAATTTTTGTTCTTTTTTTGTTCTTTACGTTTTATCCGTCGCTCGACGAGCATCAATATCACTATTAATTTCGTCAACATCAACCTCTGTACGTTTGACCGTATCGCTGATAGTTTTTTCGCGTTCTTCAACTGTTTTGCCGACGGCAACTTCTCCGACAACGCGGGCTTCTTTTCCGACAACGGCTTTTTCAGCCCGTTCGGTTATTTCAAAATCGCCTTCTTTGAAGTTATTAAAATCGGTTGCGGTTGCGGCACGGTCAACCGGACGACGGTCAACAACGACATGTTCTTGACGCAGACGCACAGTTTCTTCGACCGGCTTTTCAACAATCCGGCTTTTGACGCGGACACCACCGCTTTCAACTGCGCGTTTCCCGACATTTAAATTTTCCTCGATGACGGGAATCGCCATTTCGCCGCCGGCTCTGTTTTGAGTTGCGGCTGAAGATTGCGCCGTATTTTTTTGATACTGTGCGGCACGCTCATCAACATCAATCGCGCCATTATTATCCAAAATTTCCGCCGCTTTACTGGCTTTATCCCGCGAATCGGTTTGCACCGCCACGATACCTTCGGTTTCACGGGCAACATTTGAATAATTTTGATTCATATAATCGTCATCTCCAAACAAATTATTGAAAAAATTACTAATGCTGTCGCCGACTCCGCTACTTGAGTCCGTCGCGGCAGTTCCGGCATCTGTTTCGCTGACTTTTTTTCTGGTTGAAACATCAATGTCCTCTTGAATAAAGCCATTTTGGACTAGTGCATTCATCGCGTTACGCGCTTCTTCTTTACTGTCAAATATTCCTATTACTGTATGTGTCATTATTATATCCTCCTTGTTTTATATGAAATTTCCGTGTCAAACCCATTTTGACACCTATATTATCGCCTGCTAGAATCATCATTTTCGGCAGACCTTTTTACATCAACTTTCTCTTTAAGCAAGATTACTCGCTGAGGTTGATGTGTTTTAATTACCTGTTTCCTGACGTGCAATTCTTCAATTAAGAAGAGTTGCTTTTTCAAAACAAGTTGCTCTTCAACGACCGGAATAATCATTGTATCGCCTTCCTGTCGAATTTCGGGCGGCGTGTCAACAACTTGGTTGACTGACACGCGTTCAACCGAAACTTCTTCGTGCAGAAGCGGTTCGTCAATAATCTTTTCATGCTCGGAAACTCTTTTGGAAATCCGAACTTTTCCGGTTTCGACAATTTGTTTACCAAAAACGGCTTTTTCTTTGATGACCGGTATCACCGCATTTTCGGCTTGCCGGAGTTCCGCATTGGTCAATTCTGTTTGATGATTTGGCATTGTTATCTTCACTCTCAATTATCAGTTTTGCACTTGCTGAAATTCTTTGGCTTATAATTTATATAGTTGCAATTGACGTTCCAAATTTACAATTGAATGGCTTTGAAGTTTTAACTTCATATTTAACAAAGATTAATGGTTTGAAAGCCGCAAAGTTAAGTTTGTGTTAAATTAAATAACTGTGTTGCTCAAATACATTAAGATTTTTTAAGTATTGAATACATACACGCGCTAACTTTTTTTTGAGCGTTCACCAAATCTCTTTGATAAACTTAATAGATATAAAATTTATGAATATGGAAGATGTAGGCAAATATAAAATGGTGCGCGAAGGCGGCTTAGGATTTTGTGAACAAAAGCGCGGTTTGATTGAAGTTTCGGGAAGGGAAGCGATTCAATTTTTGAACGGTTTAATTACCAATGATGTCGTTAAACTTGAAGACAATGCACAAATGTCGGCGGCTTTTCCAAACGCAAACGGGCGTTTAATTGCCGTTGTGCGCGTCATCAGACAAGGCGATAAATTCCTTTTTGAAACCGAAGCGGCAACGCACGAAAGTGTATTTAAAAACCTTTTTCGTTTTACTTTTGCGGGCGATTTTTTCGTCGAAGATTCGTCGGAAAATTTCAATTACTTTGAAATTCTGGGTTCTGAATTTCAAATTCCGAATTTTCAATCGCTTATTTATCAAAAGACAGGCGGCGCAGATTATTTTGTTCCGAAAACGGCAGTCAAAAATTTTAGAGGTGAATTGGAAAAAGCCGGTGCAGTCGAAATTTCAAATGAGCTTTACGAAGTTTTACGGATCGAAAACGGTATTCTGAAATACGGCGTTGATATGGATGAAACAACGATTGTGCCGGAAATCGGTTTGCCGGAACTTATTAGCTACAATAAAGGCTGTTACATCGGACAGGAAATCATTGCCCGCATTCATTTTCGCGGTCATATAGCGAAAAAACTGACGGGTTTGATTTTTGAAGAAAATGCTAAAATCAAATTAAACGACGAACTAAAATCTTTAGAGGGCAAAAACGCCGGACGAATAACTTCCGTTACATTTTCGCCGAAACTCGAAAAAGATATTGCGTTGGCTTATGTCCGCTACGATTATTTAGCGGAAGGAACGGAATTAAAAGTCAACGATTTTACCGCAAAGGTTAATGATTTACCTTTTATAAAATGACCCGATATTTTCCGTGCTAATTTATATTAAATTTTGTTATGCCGAACTTACCTGATTTTGATACGGATGTCTTGACCGAAAGTGATGCCAAACTTGAAAAGCCGCCGCTTTATAAAGTTTTACTGCACAACGACGATTTTACGACGATGGAATTTGTCGTTTTCGTTCTGAGCCACGTTTTTATGCGCTCCGATGTCGAAGCCTTTACAATTATGCTCAAAGTTCATAACGAAGGCGTTGGCGTGGCGGGAGTTTATTCGTATGAAGTGGCGAATATGAAAGCCGAAAAAGCAATGAATCTCGCTCGCGCCCACGAATATCCGTTTCTCTGCACGGTTGAAGAGGAATGAGGTTTTTCACTTAACAAGAGGACTTTCTTAAAAATGCGGAAACACGCCCGACGAGTCGAGTGTGGTTTTCGCCTCGCCTCGTCGGGCAGGCTTGCGGCAAAAAGTGAAGTCCTATTAACAAAATAAAAATGTGAATTTTTCAAAAAAAAGAAAAATAAATAAATTTATGACGAAAAAAACACCGCTAACTAAAGCGATGTTTTTCTATAAACTTCAGCGAAATGCGTTTGGTTTGCAGTGAAAACTAATCTTTTGCCATAACGGTTTTGGCTTCATCCGGATACGCCGGTACCGTTCCGGCTTGGCTGTTACTTTGATGTCGTATTGAATTTATTAGGATCAAGAGGAATGTCGCCATTGATGTATGCAGTAATTTCTGTTCCCTTGGGAATTGTGATGTCTTTTCCCTTCATGAAAAGAAAGAAAGGTGCAGCCGGAAAAAATAAAATACTCGTAGCGACAATTGCTCCAGTCATAGCTCCGGTACGACCGCCGCCTTTGGTTTCTTTGACCGCACGTAAAGCAACCTTTTCGCCGGAAACGAGTCGAACGGAATCTATATTTATGTCCAACTTTCCGCCTTTCCCCATTCTTCCTTTTGGCTTACCTTGTGTTACCGTTCCCAGAGCAATTCCTCCACGGGGAATAATCACGGTGTCGCCGATTTTAACATCTTCAAGAACCTCAAAATCAACTGTTTCGCCGGTCTTGGCATCAGCCGAAGACAGAGTTCGACCTATTCGCAATTTGACCGGAGTTCCATCTTGCAGACCGAATGCAAGTGGTTCATTGGGTTGAGCTGAAACATTGCTTGGGGAAGTGTTATTCTTGATTTGTTCTTCTCTGTTTGAAGCATTCTGCATCATTTCCAGAATCACTGTGTCGCTAACACCGGCTTTTTTCAGTTCTTTGATAGCTGTAGTGGAAGTATCAAAAGAATTTTTGGAAGACTTAATTTTCGCAACAACAATTTCATTTGAAAGTCCTGTCTTGACCATCTCAACAATTTTTTGATTGGTAAGAATTTCTTGAGTTTGAGCCGAAACACCAATTGGCGACAAAACAAAGCAAAAAGCACTTTGCAATAACAATAGTGTTAAAGATAAAGATAAAAATTTTTTCATTTTAATTCTCCAGATATTTAAGTTTCAAGTTGAGTAGGATTATGGGAAAAGAGAGCAATGTTAGCTCAAAATTCAAACAATACTAACACCTGCTCTTTGGTCTTGCAAGCAAATAATGATGAGAATTGTATTTTAAAGTGTAAATTTTCCTAAGTTGTTAAAGCCAAAGAAAATAAATTTCATTTTTCTAATACCTTATCGAGTTTTTTGTTTAACCTAGCGTCCTTTGCGCCGTCGGCATGAAATTATCCCACTATATTTTCAAAAGAAGCGCGAATGCCGAGGCGGTGAAAGGTTAGTTTTTCGAGCAATTCCTTAACCGAATCTAGTTTCATTCGATTAACAATCGTCCGCAAAACAGTTTGATTTGTAATGGGCAAGCGCGTTGAACGCCCGACCGTCAGGCGCAAATTATGGTCGAGTTCGCTCAAAAATTTGTAACCGTCGGCGAAATTTTGAAAATCTTTCGCCGCAAGGGAATTTTTTTCGTAAAGTTTTTTGAGCATAGAAAGCGTTGAACGATTCGCCGCGTCATCAGGAACATTATCGCGCAGCTGCAGGAAACGCATTGCAAAATAAACGTCAAGCATTCCGCCTGCGCCGAATTTAATATCAATTTCTTTGCTCTTTCGACTTTTTGCTTTTTCTTCTTCCAATCTTTCCCGAACGCGCCAAGTTTCTTCTCTTAAAATCTGGAATTTGGAGTCTGAAATCTGAAATTTTTGCGCGTTTTCGTGAATAATTTTTCGCGCTTGGTTTTCAGTTTCTCGCGCTAAAATTAAATCGCCCGCCACGCCGCGCAATTTGACATAAGCCAGCCATTCCCAGATTGCCGAACGATTTTCCAGATAATTTAAAAATGCAGTTTTACTCAAAATCGTCGCGCCGTTTTTGCCGTCGGGACGAAGTCGTAAATCTACTCGATAGAGATGTCCGTCGCGTGTCAAACTCGAAAGCGTCGTTACGAAAATTTCAACGGCGCGGCTGTAAAAAATTCCAGATTCCAGATTCCAGATTCCAGATTCTTCTTCACCAATAAAGTTTTGGGCGGCTGCGTCAAGTTTCTTCTGACTTGGGTTTTGGAATTTGGAATTTGGAATCTGGAATCTGGAATCTGGAGCTTCATCATAAACCAAAATCAAATCCAAATCCGAACCGTAATCCATTCCGCCGCCGCCGAGTTTTCCCAAACCTAAGACGGCAAAAGGGAACTCGTCAATCGTTATTGTAAAACGCCTTTCAAGTTCACGTTTTGTGATAAAAAGTGCAGTTTCAATACTCGCTTCGGCTAAATTCGTTTGTAATTTTCGCGCTTTTTGAAGCGTGATTTTTTCAAACACATCATAAACAACAATTTCGAGCAGGCAGCGCGACCAAGTTTTTCGCAAAACCGCCAATTCTCGTGCGAAATCGTTTGTTTTTTCGACAGCCGATAGAAAAAGCTGCTGATAATTCCTTTCGGTAAATTTATCATCTGGGCGCGGCAGATTTTTAATCAAACCGGGATTGGCGGCAAGCGTTTCAGCAAAATGCGGAGAAGTTTCCGACAAAAGTTTGAGCGTCTTTAGTG
>MWZA01000007.1 GCA_002050455.1 Acidobacteria bacterium 5-1
GTATTTGGTCCAGAGTTTGCCATTGCTACTGTTCCTTTTGTATATGCGCCTTGATAAAGCGGTGAAGATTTGTCAATTTCGTCTGCAAACTTTCCGCCCCAAGCCGATTCGCCGCCATAGCCTTCGCCGAGCGGGTCGCCGCCTTGAACCATAAAATTTTTGATGACGCGATGAAAAATCACTCCGTCGTAATAACCTTTTTCCGCCAAAAGTATGAAATTTTCAGTCGCCCGCGGCGCGTCTTCTTCTAAAAGTTCAAATTTGATTGTTCCCTTATTTGTTTCGATAACTGCAGTTCTATTTGCCATAAAATTCTCCTCATAAAAATAATAAAACCAAAGATTAACACATCGGGTTAAAATCAATAAATCAAGCTAAATTGTTATTTTATTTTAACTACCGGCTGGTCGGGATGCGCGGGATTTGGAATAAGTTTTTGGTTATGACAATCAACCTGCATATCAATTACCTCCAGAACGGTCTGTCCGATAATCACTTCGTCGCCCAAAACCATTGCGCTTTCGATTGTTTCACGTCCAATAATGTCAAAAACTATCGGTTCGGTTATATCAACGCTATCTTTTCGACCATCAGCATATTCGGCGATCCGGCTGCCGATTGACAAAACGCCGAGTTGTTTCATTACATTTGCTGGGACAACCGAAGAAACTGCGCCTGTATCAACCAACGCATCGGCTTCATATGTGCGGATTTCATCTTTGTCGATTTGTCCGCGCCGCGCTAACGCTTCGTCAAACGCATTTGTTAATTTTACTTTTATTCTAACTTCGCCCATTTTTCGTCACGCTCCCAAAATAAATTTTTCTATCGCTAATGCTACACCGTTTTCATCGTTACTTAAAGTCGTATAAAAATCATCGCGCTCAAGTAATTCGGGCGAGGCATTTCCCATCACAATGGAAGTTCCGGCGTATTCAAGCATTTCCAAATCGTTGAAATTATCGCCGATTGCCATTACATTTTCCGCCGAAAATTTATTCAGCAACGCGAGTTTTTCCACGCCGATTCCTTTTGAAGCGTCGGGCGGCAAAACATCAATCAGCGTAAAATCCAGATGCGGATAAACCGTCGTCAGAATTGTTGCCGAATTTTTCAGTTCATCTTGCAAAACCCTTTCCAAAGCGGACATCGGCGCACAGGTTCCCGAAAAGGAAACGTGAACCGTTTCCGTCTTCTCTAAAACATCTTCCAGATTTTCGACGTGATGAACGGCTTCTTCGGCTTCGTCGCCGTGCAGACGCTTTGACCACGCGATATATTTTTGCAGTGGAATGTTTTTGTCGGAAACTCTGTCATAAAGCAAAATGCCTTTCCCGTGCGGGTCGCAGCTTAAAAGCGCATCGCCGCCGAATTCGCGCCCGACGCGCAAAATCTCGCGCACAATCTCCTGCGGAACAAGCGACGCGGCGACGGTTTCGAGATTGTGCGCGTATTTGAGCAACGCGCCGTTGTGTGAAATAAGCGGCGCGTTTAATTTAAGCTGCAAAGCGACGGGACGCGCATCGCGGAAACGTCTGCCAGTCGCAATTGTTACCAAAACGCCCCGCTTTTCGGCTTGGCGAATCGCTTCAAGATTTTTCTTGGGAATTTCACCGCTTGAGTTAAGTAAAGTTCCGTCAAGGTCAAGTGCCAGAAGTTTTAACATTTAACAGAAATTTTAGCTTGAAACTTTACCATTGACAAAATGGCAAAACAGGCAAATTGTCATTTTACTTTAAGGTCAGTGGCAATAAAAGTTACGCCTTTAATAGCAAAAACAACAATCACAAACAGCTTAAAAATGTGAACAAATTATGAATTTTGAAAACATTTGTTGAATTTTATCGAAAAAAGGTTTATAAAGGGTAAAACCGACCAAGTAAATCTTGGATAGCCCGACGACATAGCATAAAAACTACAATATGATAAGAAAATTGTTCAGACAATTTAATAAATCATTATCAAAACGTGTTGTACCTTTACGCTATAATTACGAAGTGCCGATTAAGTTGACATTTGAATCGGGTAAAAATGCGGGAAAATTTCAAGCGTCGTTGGCAAATCTTTATATAACGGGCAAAACAAAGGACTTGAGCAAATCAGGAATTGCTTTTATTGTGTCTTCAATCCGTTTGAAGGAAAATTATCTGGTTGGTGAAAATCAAACGCTTAATGCCGAACTTGATTTACCAAACGGCAAAATAAGTATGAAAATTGTCGGATTAAGATATGAGCAAATCGGCAAGCACATCTCCGCCTCGAAATTTTTAATCGGCGCGAAAATCCTGCAAATGACCGATGAGAACAGGGAAGTTTATGAAACTTTTCTGCGCGACGGCAAAAAATTCAAAAGGAAGGTTTTTCAATTTGGCATTGATGAAAGCTAAATTTTTTATTATTTCGCACAAATTTTCAATTAACCCGAAATTTCAGATTAACGCCAATTCCGTCCACCGTTTTTGGAAAACCCGTATCTTTTACCAACAAATAAAAAATATCGGCGGAAAAGTTTTTATTAAACCTTTTGCCGATTCCGGCGAAAAATTCGTTGCGATTCCATGAACGGGCTTGGAAATTGTAGTAAGGCTCGTCGGAAACAAACAGTGTGAAAAGTTCCTTTTTATTTTTGATGAGCGGAACGTTTAAGCGCAGCCGATTTTTATAGCGAATCGAATCTTTGCGTGAATTTCGCAGGCGATATTCAAACTGATTGCGGTCAACCAGCGAAAAATTTTTCCATTTATTTTCCAAATTAACGGCAAACCTAAAACGGCTTTCAAAATCTTTCCTGCCCTTAAAAGGCTGGCTTCCGCGATAAAGAGCGTCGGGGGCAAAACTAACATATTTATTCAGCCGATAACTAAATCCAAACCCGATGCGCTCGTCAACCGGACGCAAAACATTACGCCCGAAACGCAAAGTTCCGTTGACGGAAAACGTCAGCCTGTCAAACTCTTTTCCTTTTTTATCCTTCGATTTAACAAGCGGAAAAGTAACTGAGGTTTCGTTCCAGATTTGAAAATCGCTTTTGACTGGCGTGGTTTGGGAAAAAGCTGCGGCTGAAAATAAAAAAGCAGCAAAAAATATCGGCAAAATTGTGATTTTCATCGGATACGTTACAAAGTTGTTACAAAATTGTTACAACTAAAATAATTGTTTCCGATAAAAATTACAAACCGAGAATAAATCCGCAGATAATAAAGGTAATGCCAAAAGCCAACGGCAGGAAATGTTTGCGGTCAACCACATCGCCTTTTTTCAGCAGGCGGTGAAAAATTGTGAAAGCGGGCAAAGCCGCGCCGCCGACCGCGCCGCCTAATATCGCGCCGAAAAATGCACCAATCACGAAGATAATAATTCCGCCCGCGCCGCCCGCTAAAATTCCCCAGAAAATTCCGATAAATGGAAGCGTGCAAACCATTAAAAGCCAAGGCTCTTTTTCGAGTTCGCGGACAATTTTTCCGATAAATTTGCCGGAAAAATAACCGACGACAGCCGAAATAATGTTGACGATAGCAACAATGCCGAGAATCCAGATATCATCATTCCGCAAACCTCTCGAATCAATCAAAAAGCGCAGAAACATTGCCGCCGGTGGAAAACTTCCGAGAAGCAGTCCGAAATACGCAAAAGTTTGTTCCGGCGAAAGCGGATTTTTCATCATCGCAGCTTCCGTTTTTTCGCGCTCCGAACTAAACAAAATTTTTTCACGAACCGTTTCCGCGTTGGCAGCCAAAAGCGCGTCTAATCTTTTAAGGGCAAGTTCGCTCTCGCGGTCATAGACGGTAAATGAGTCGAAATTGGATTGACGGGCAGCGGTGTGTGTTTGTTTGGATTCCATAAATCTTTCTCCAAATGCTTGACGACTATTTGTTTATCGGTTTGCGAATTTTCCGCAAACAGTTTTTCAAGCGCGGTCTGCGCTTCGGTGTCATCTAAGAGTTTAACAAATTCGACGGATAAATTGCCAAGTTTTATTTTGTCTGAACTAACCTTAAATAGTTTGGCGATAAACTGTAAAAAATCTTGCCGCGCCAAAGTATGATGATAAAAAAGTCGTTTTCGGTTGCGTCTTTGCAGACAAATTGCGGCTAACTCAACTTGTTTATGACCGGTGATGCGAAAAATCTCTTTTTCCGTATCGACTATCTTCTTCGCTTCGCCTCTTTTTGAAATAGTTAAACCAAGATAGCGGTCGAGAATTTCACGATAATCGTAAATCGAAACTTCCGATTTACTTTCACGCAAAATTGATTCTATTTGTTTTTGAATTAAGAAAAGATTTTTTTCATTATTCGGATTTACGTAATAAGACTTTTGTCGGATCTTATTTTCCAGAAAAAATCGGAGGGCAAAAGGGAGCCAAAACGCGAAAATAAAAATTGTTTCAAGCCAAATAAGGCTGAAATTTTTTTTGCGGCGATTTTGCAAAAAATAATAAACGCCGAAAGGCGCGCCGCAAGCTAAATAAATTATTAGAATATCGGTGAAATTCATTACAAATGTAATCGAGCAAGGTATATGCCATTTGTTATGCAAGTTTTTATGAACATCTCGTTCTTAATGGAAAGCTGATTTTTACGCTCTGAAATAAAAATAGTTGGAACACGACCGGCAAAATAATCGTTAAGCCAAATTAGCAAAGCGCAAAATTCTCTCCCCCCGCTTTGCAGATTGCAAAAATGAACTTACAAATAATTTATAAAATGTAAAATGTGTATTTTTAATTCAGAAGTGATGGCATTAAAATTGCTTCTAAAAAACGCCAAGAATAAAATTTCAATTATTTTGCATTTATAGTATCGGATTCATACAAAGAGGAAATAGAAATAATGACAGCCAAAGCCAAAATAAAAGTTATCAAGAAAAGCGACATCAAAAAGTTGAAAATACCCGTAAAAATTGATGACAAAACGAATCAACAAGCCGCTCGCGAGATGGTTTCAACGGTTTCTAATTGGGTAAATGATTTTCAAAAACGCCAGCGTGAAGAAACTAAGCAAGCGATTGAAATTTTTTTCGGAGCGAAACCGCAAACCAACAGCGTGTAATTTTTTGATACAATAATACTCAAAAGAGTCAATTGTATTTTATTTCACATAATCTCAGATAAACTATATGAAGGATAGTCAAATTGGCTGTCCTTTTTATTTCATAAAATATTTCGGCGAATTGTTAACTTTCCGTTCTAAACTTGTAAATAGGTATTTATGCTAAACTTCTTAAAATTTAAGAGATTTGGAAAGTATGCAGGAAAAAGTAGCTATCATAGCGGGCGCAAGCAGCGGAATCGGACGCGCTGCCGCATTATTGTTTGCAAAAAATGGCGCGAAGGTCGTCGCTGTAGGTAGAAACGAAAAAGATTTAAATGCTTTGCGCGACGAAGCACAGAAAAACTCCGGCACTGTTAAAGTTTATCTTGCCGACATCCGCGAAGCTACACAGATTGAAGATTATTCAGTTATGTTACTGAAAATTTTAATCAGATTGATGTATTAGTAAATGCAGCAGGTATCATTTTGAACGGTTCAATCGGAAACACGACGCTTGATGATTGGGATAAAATGATGGACATAAATCTCCACACGGTTTTTAATATAATGCAAAAGAGCGTTCCGCATCTTGAAAAAACAAAGGGAAATATTATCAATGTGTCGAGCGTTGCCGGACTTCGCGCATTTCCGAATGTTTTGGCTTATTGCGTTTCAAAGGCGGCGGTTGACCAGCTAACGAGATGTTCCGCGCTCGAACTTGCGCCGAAAGGTATTCGCGTTAATGCAGTTAATCCAGGCGTGGTTGTAACAAATCTGCACAAGCGCGGCGGAATGGAAGAAGAAAAATACAAGGATTTTTTAGAGAATTCCAAAAAACACATCCGATTGGACGAGTCGGCGAGCCGTGGGAAATTGCCGAACTGATTTATTATCTGGCTTCGGAAAAGGCGGCGTGGATAACGGGCGCGACTTACGAAATTGACGGCGGACGCGCTCAAACCTGTGCGCGATAATGCCGAAAAACTAAATTATGAAATTTCAACTTTTGCCAAGCACATTTGATGAAAACGGCTGCGCTTCGGCGCGGCAACATTTATCGTGTTTTGTAATTGATGACTGCGTGGCAATTGACGCGGGAAGTCTGGCGATGGCAAGCAGTTCAACGCAGAAAAAACAAATTCGTGATGTCGTTCTAACCCACGCGCACCTTGACCACGTTGCCGGATTGCCGCTTTTTATTGATGATTTGTTTGCCAAGCTAAAAGTTCCGGTTCGTGTGTTCGGGACGAAAGAAGTAATCGAAATTATCGAAAGAGATATTTTCAATTGGCACGTTTATCCGAGTTTTTCCGAACTTAGAAATGGAAACAGTGCAGTTTTGGAATATCAAACATTTGAAAACGGTAAAGAATTTTTGGTCAAACATCTTCGTTTCAAGCCGATTGCAGTCAATCATAAAGTTCCGACCGTCGGTTTTGTTATTTCTGATGACAACAAAACGCTTGGGTTAAGCGGCGATACGGCGGAAATGGAAGAATTTTGGGAAGTTCTGAATGCGGAGAAAAAACTTTCCGCGCTTTTAATTGAGTGCGCTTTTCCCGATGAACTCGAAGAACTTGCGCTGGTTTCTCATCATTTAACACCGCAAAGATTGAAAAAAGAACTTGAGAAATTTACGCAGAAAGACTGCCCGATTTATGTGATAAATATCAAGCCGATGTATTTTGACGAGGTTGTTCGGCAGGTTGAAACATTGAAAATCAAAAATTTAGAAATTCTTAAAGTCGGTCGCGTTTATAACTTATAAATTCATATTTAAAGATAACTAAAGTTCGCGCTTGAAATTCATCTTTTCAAATTCGCTTTCGCGATGTTCGCCGACAAATCCGTGAAGAGTAACGCGCCCGTTTCCCAAAACATCCTTGATGCGAAAAGTTCTTTCCGCGCGGCTTTTTCCGGGCATAATC
>MWZA01000067.1 GCA_002050455.1 Acidobacteria bacterium 5-1
CATCTGCACGGTAATTTTCTCCGCCCCGTCAATGACGTGATGATTGGTTAAAATTGTGCCGTCCGCGTTGACAATCACGCCCGAACCGACGCCGCGTTCAATCGGCGGACGCTGCCCGCCATACGGCTGCTGCGGCATATTTTTGAAAAAATCACGAAACATCGGATCGTCGGTGAAAGGAAATTGCTGCGGCGCAGATTTAGCTTTGCGTTCCGAACGGATCATGACAACTGCCGGGGAAGTTTTTTCAACGACATCGGCATACGAAGTTCGCATTCCGTCAACCACGATCGGTGCAGGCGGCATTTGCGGTTGGTTTGGCACAGTCGGAATTTCCTGATTGCCCCAAAAACTTGATTTACATCCCGCCATAACAAGCAGGAAAGTGATGAGTATAAAACTCAAAAAATTATAATTTCTTTTTTGTTGACCTGTCTTTTTTAACATCTATATTTCTCCAAAATTTTGCTAATGCCAAAATTAATTCTACTCTAAAAGCCTGTGGTTTTGAAAAGAACCAAAGAACTTTATCAACATCAGCATTGATTTTTACGAAAAATGTTGGAAGAAGTTCTGAAATTTATTTCAAACCGATGATTTTCGGGGTTTCATTTTTGAAAATATAGGCGAGCGATTTATAGACAAGTTTAGCGCATAAAAAAGCCGGCGCGGGTTGATTTTCAATATATGAATACTCAACCAAATCCATTCCGACAATACGCCGCCTTGCCGCAAGTTTGCGAATTAAAATCAAAGTTTCATACCAACCGAGTCCGCCGGGTTCGGGCGTTCCGGTCGTCGGCACCAGACTTGGGTCGAGTCCGTCAATATCTATTGTTAAATAAACATTTTCAGTCAGCGAATTAACCGCCGCGTCAATCCAATCGGTTCTGCCGACAATATCTTTCGCCCAAAAAATTTTAGTCGGCAAACCGGCATCAAGCGCAATTGCTTCGTCTGCCGAAATCGAGCGAATGCCAACCTGCACCGCAGGAATCTGCAAATCCTTAACGACGCGAGCCATAATCGAAGCGTGCGAATGCGGCGTTCCGTCATAGGTGTCGCGCAAATCGGCGTGGGCATCAATCTGCAAAACGCTCAGATTATGATACTTTTCGGCGTGAGCGCGGATAACAGGCGCACTGACGGAATGTTCGCCGCCGAGCATACACAAAAATTTATCGGTTTCAAGCAATTCTTTCGAGCGTTGATACAAATCGTTTATCATCGCTTCGGGCGATTCACGCGGAGCGAATTCTTCAAGCGTGTGAATGCCAATTTTATAAACTTCCGCATCGGTTTCTTCCTCGTAGAGTTCCATATTGCGCGAAGCATCAACAATCGCCATCGCGCCCGCGCCCGTTCCCGTGCCGAAGGAAACCGTTCCTTCATAAGCCACAGGCAGAATGAGAACTTGCGCGGCATCAAAAGAAGAAAATTCTTCTTCGTCAACACCACCGAAATTCATTGGTAAATTTGCTGCTTCTGACATAGACGATTCCAGATTCCAGATTCCAGATTCCATATTTTAGATTCCAAACAATCTTTTAATCTGGAATTTGGAATTTGAAATATGGAATTTCTTTAGGGAACTTCAATTCCTAAATCCCTGCCCGAAAATAAGAAGGTCGGACGTTTGCGACCTTTCATAAATTTCGCGGCGGTTTGCGACAGTGCCGTAACAATCATCGGGAGCGCAATTGAAGGGTCGCTCGGAACATATGCGGTTGTTGCATTTTTCAGAAGTTTGCCGAAAGTCTGCATGTGATTTCCGCCAAACGAAGGCGTTCTTGTATCGAGCGGAACGGAATCGGTCGTAATCGAAACGGCGTATTTATGACCGCGCGGCGTGGTGCGCGTAATATATGACGAAACTTCCGCCATATTCACCATATTTTGACTGCAAATGCTGCCGAGCGTGATAATGCCCGAATTGCGCGTGCGATTGGCAATGTGCATCATTTCCATTGTGTCCTGCGTGATGTCGAAATTAAATTGAATTTTCTTTTCAAATCTGGCTCGCGCAATGCCGATAGAAAGCGGACTTGCCAACAAATCGGGACAATAAACCGGTACGCGTGATTTGAAGGCAGCTGTCAAAATACCGTCTTCGTGCGCGATTTCCGCCAATTCGCGTCCCAATAAATGTAAAAATTCGCGGATTGAATATGGACGCGAAAAGTCTAATTGGTTAATAACGCTTCCAACCCACTCGTCCGCCTCGCGGTATTCTTCCTGATTGGCAAGCAAATCGCCCATCCGCGAAACCTCTGACGCTTCAAGTTCTTCGTCGCTCATACTCGGATGAGCTTGATAATGATTGCGTCCGAGTATTTCGTGAATATCGTGGAAAAGCACCGTGCCGGACATCACCAGAACATCAACAAAGCGATTTTTTATAACGTAAGCCAGAAGCCGACGCATCCCCGAAGGAATTAGATTGCCTGAACCGCACATATAAATAGTTGAATTGTCGTCGAGCATATCCAACCAAACGCGGTGTGCCTCAGCTAACTGTCTTGCGCCAAAGCCCGCACCTTCCATCTTTTCCAAAAGCCCCGCCACCGACCGGTCGCGGTCAACCGGAATCGGACGGGTCGGAACCGTTAAAAATTTTGAAGCCTTCGATTTCTTTTGAGCTGCCATATTTTCTCCGTATAATTTTATTTCAATTACGAATTTCAAATTATGAATCCAATCTCGTAATTCATAATTTGAAATTCGTAATGTTATTCACTACCATTCAGCGAAAGATAAGTATAACTTTCAGCCTGACTTTCGTAGTATTCAATCAATTCATTACCTTCTTTGGTTGAAACTTCGCCGTCTTTAATTTTCTGCATTATATTTCGCCTAAATTGGTCGTGAAGCTGCCCTGAGTCAAAGCGAACAGTTGCTAAAGCATCACTGAGAGTTGCGCCTTGGATAACCTTTTTAATTATGTAACCGTCTTCGCCGATATAAATATGTGCCTCGTGCGGCACACCAAATAAGTTGTGGTTGTTACCCATTACTTCCTGATACGCGCCCACCAGCATCATCGCCAGATAATAAGGCTCGTCTTTTTCCAGATTATGCAATTCGAGAACCTGTTTGACATCGTGCAAATCTACGAATTTATCGACAATTCCGTCAGAATCACAAGTTATATCACACAGAGTAGCATATTCCGTCGGTTTTTTGTTGAGTTTATGGATTGGAATTATCGGAAAAAGTTGTTCCAAAGCCCAATTATCCGGCATCGAGCGAAAAACCGAGAAATTTGCCAAGTATTTAGCGCATAACAAACGACGCAATTCGTCAAATTCTTCCGCGACATACTTTTTCTGTTGGGCAAACCCATCGGCTTTTTCGCAAACGTCCCAGAATAAAACTTCGCCTTTACCACGATCTTCGAGCGAAATCAAGCCGAGATTAAACATCGTAAAAAGTTCTTCACGGTGTTCGAGCGCGTCGTGATAGTATTCGCGGTAGTTTTTAGCTGTAATGTTTTTGCGTAAATCGTGGAGTTCTTTGACAACCTGCGGGTCGTGTTCATCGAGCGCGAGCGGCGTTAAATCTTCGACAACGGTTTCAATTTCGTCCTGCACATTCGTTACCAGAATGGCGTGATATGCCGTCAGATAACGTCCCGATTCCTGAATAATCGTCGGATGCGGCACGTCTTCGTCGTCGCAAACCGTTTTAATCACATAAATAACGTCGTTGGCAAATTCCTGCGCGTTGTAGTTTGCCGAAGATTCATAAGAAGTCCGCGAACCGTCATAATCAACCGCCATTCCGCCGCCGACATCCAAAAACTCAATCGGAATCTGCATCTGACGAATTTTGGCGTAAGTCCGCGCCGCTTCCTTCATCGCATTTTTGATGCGTTTGATGTCGGTTAGCTGCGAGCCGATATGAAAATGCAGAAGTTTAAGCATATCAATTCGTCCGGCTTCGGTCAGGCGGCGAATAACTTCCAGAATCTCTGTTGTCGTCAAACCAAACTTTGCCGCTTCGCCGCCGCTCTTCTCCCATTTGCCGGAACCTTTTGAGTAAAGTTTGACGCGCACCCCAATCATTGGCAGTTTTGCTTTAGTATTGTCGGCAACAGTTTCTTCGGCAAGCTGCAAGGTATGGTCGAGTTCGCTGAGTTTCTCGATGACAATAACGACGTTTTTGCCCGCTTTTGCTCCGGCAAACGCCAATTTTATAAAATCCCTGTCTTTGAAACCGTTTAAGACAAGCAAACTGTCTTCTGCTTGTTCCAATGCGAGCGCGGCGTAAAGTTCGGCTTTCGAGCCGGCTTCCAATCCGAAATTATAGCGTTTGCCTTCGCGCAGATATTCCTCGACCACCGAGCGGTTTTGATTAACCTTCATCGGATAAACGCACATATGTCCGCCATTGTAATCAAATTCTTTGATGGAATTTCGGAAGGATTTCTGCAGCTTGCGGATTTGCCCGAAAAGAAGCTGCGGAAAACGCAGCAGAACGGGCGTATTGATGCCGCGTTTTCGTAAATCGTCAATTATTTCCTTAACATCTGCCGTCAGATTGTCGCCTTCGGCGGCGCGGACAATCAAATGTCCCTTGCGATTAACGCCAAAATAATCTGCTCCCCAATTTTCAATACCATAGGTTTCAATCGTCTGTTCAATTATTGCGCTCAAATTGCGGTTCTCCAAAAAATAAAAAGTTCCTTGTTAGTTTAACACCAATAAACAAGATAAAAATTTATGACTAAACAAGAAACTTAACAAAAAATAAAATCTATAACAACAACTTTTTTCAAAAGCCGCTATAAAACCTTTTGATATAGAAACATTAACCGGCGGGCAGAGCGAGTTTCGGAAGAAAAGATTTTTGGTTTCCGGCAGACATTTTGCCAGCCGTGAAAATTTATTTCTTCTTTCCAAGTTCAACCGCACGTTGGTAAGCCGCATAAATCGCTTTTGATAAAACCGTCCGCAGACCGCCTTTTTCCATTTGATAAATCGCTTCGGCGGAAGTTCCGCCCGGCGAAGTTACCATATTGCGAAGTTCCGCCGGATGTCTGCCCGATTCGATTGCAAAAAGAACCGAGCCGAGCATTGTTTGCTGGACGAGTTCTTGGGAGACGCGACGCGAAAATCCGAGATGAACGCCCGCATCGGTCATCGCTTCCATAAATGTAAAAATATAGGTCGGACCGGTCGCGCTCAAAGAAGTCGCCATATCAATCATATTTTCGGTTTCCACAAAAATTTCTTTACCGAGTGCCGTCAGCATTTCTTTGACCTGCGCCTGATGTTTTTCGCTGGCTTCCGTCGTGCAAGTCCACGCCGTCATTCCTTGTCCGATTTGCGAAGGCGTATTCGGCATTGCGCGAACAACCAGACGATTTTCAAGCGTTTCGGAAATTATTTCGATAGTCGCGCCCGCGATAATTGAGATAACGAGTTGTTCGGGCAAAACGACGTTCTTTAGTTCCGCTAAAACACTTTTAATGCGCTGCGGCTTGACGCATAAAACGATGATTGATTCATCGTGGCGGACAGCCTTTACCGCGTCGGCGTTGTGTTCAAACGTCTGAATTTTATATTTTTTCTCAAGTTCGGCGCGTCTTTCTTGTCGCGGATGCGATGCGGCAATTTGTTTGGGCGCAACCAATTTCATACGCAAAAGTCCGGCAATAATTGATTCCGCCATCACGCCGCAGCCAATAAAAGCGAGTTTCGTATGTTTAAGCAAATCATCGTTCATTATTCGTAACTCAAAGCCTCAATCGCATCGAGCCGCGCCGCGCGAAGTGCCGGGTAAAGTGCGCCGAGTGCGCCGCCGAGAAGTCCGATGATAAAGACAAGCGTTAAAACCAACGGGCTTAATTCAACCGTCAGAGTTGTAACCCACGTGAGAATAAAACGCAAAACAACGGTCAAAATAATGCCTGTTACAATACCGCAAAAACTGAGCAGAAGTGCTTCCTGCGTAATAATCCAGGCAATCTGCGAATTGCTCATTCCGAGAGATTTCATAATCCCGATTTGCCGCGTTCTTTCGGTAACGGTCGTATACATCGTCAGCAAAATCACGAGCGCGCTGATTGTCGCCGCGACACCGATGATGACGTTGAGAAAAATATCAAGTGCGGGATAACTCGACATATAAAGTTCTTCCAAATCTTTGGTTAAAACAATCTGGTTGTCGGGAAATTGGGCGTGGAGCTTTTCGGCGACTTGTTCGGGTGTGAAATCGTCTTTGGCTTTGACCAGAAATGCAGTTACTTTGCCCTCGCCGCCAAGTTGTTTTTGCATCGTCGCCAACGAAATTTTAATTCGCGCACCGGCGGCAGGTTCATACGTGCCGACAATCTTAAAATCGCGCTCGTAAAGTTTTAGACTATCACCGACTTTTAACTTCTTCTGCTTCTGCCAACCTGTATCAATAACGGCTTCGTCGCTGTTTTCCGCAAATTTGCGTCCTTCGATAATTTTTAATCCGGCGACGTTTGCATATTCGTCAAAATTTATCCCGTCAACCAAACGGCTTCCTGTATTGCTGTCTTCTGCCGAAACGCTGTTTTGAGCAATCGGAACGATTGTTTTAACTCCTTCGATTTGTTCAATATCCTGTGCCATTGAAACAGGCAGCCGAAACGATTCCGAACCGCTCACACAGATTGTTCCGGACGCGCAAAATAAAATTTCCGCACCGATATTCGCTTCGCGGCTGGCGCGTTCACGCATCGAACCGTTTGCCAGACCGATGGTGAAAACTATCAGCAAAACACCGACGGCGATGCCCAAAACGCTGACGACTGTCCGCGCCGGACGATGAAGCATATTTGAAAAAACAAGATTGTTCATAGATTAATGGTAAATGGTAAATGGAAGAT
>MWZA01000068.1 GCA_002050455.1 Acidobacteria bacterium 5-1
AATCCTTGCGCGAATTCGGTCCGCCGACGACCATCACAATAAAATCTTCCGCGTCGTAAGCGCATTGGTTTCCGACCGGCGGTTTCAGCAAATGACGATGCTCGTCAATCCATTGTTTGAAATTAAAGGTCGCTCATATATTCTTCGCCATTTTATCGCCCAAGATTTCTCTGCTTCCGTAAATTCTTTTCTTTCCCACCTAGAAATAATTTCATCTTCCTCATCTGTTTCTACTACTGTTCCAATTGAACCATCAGTTGAACGAACCATTCTTTCTCCCGCAGGAAGAAATTTACCTTCCATTGGAACTTCATTTCCAATTAAAGAATTCCCTAAAATCTCCCGATATTTAAAGGCTAATCCACGATTACCGCTAATTCTGTAGGTATGATTTGCAATTCTGTTTTTTATCGTAGGGTCTTCCGTTTCCTTACTCAAATCTGCGCATATTTCATTAAGCAAGATAGGCGGAATTATCTGAAAGAAATATCTATCAAATGAATCTATTTCGGGATTGTTTAATCCAAAAATAACGGACTTATCCAGGATTATCCTTAAATCTAAACTCATATAATCAACTCACGACTGGCGGCGGCTCCATCACCGCACCGCAGTTTTTGCACGTCCGCAAATCTTCGCTCTCGTAAAAGCGTTTGAATACGCCTTGAAACTGCGTCGTGATGTCTTCAAGCTCGAAGTATTCTTCATACAATTTCTCGTTGCAGTTTTCGCAAAACCATAAAAGTCCGTCACGCTCGCCGTCGCGTCTTTTGCGTTCAATCACCATTCCGACGGTATTCGCGCCGCGAATCGGGTTGTGCGGAACGCGCGGCGGGAGCAGAAACATTTCGCCTTCTCGAATCGGAACATCTACGGCTCGACCGTCTTCCTGAATTTTGACGAGAATATCGCCTTCGAGTTGATAGAAAAATTCCTCGCCTTCATCGTAGTGGTAATCCTTGCGCGAATTCGGTCCGCCGACGACCATCACAATAAAATCTTCCGCGTCGTAAGCGCATTGGTTTCCGACCGGCGGTTTCAGCAAATGACGATGCTCGTCAATCCATTGTTTGAAATTAAAAGGTTTTTGTATTGGCATAATTTTTATAATCCTGTTATTTTGTATACAATTAAAATCCGACGACAGCGATAAACGAAAACTTTCATTTTTCGTCCCTTTATCAGCCAATCGCGCAAATCGCTTGTTGCTGAAGCAGCTGCACCTGAAATATGATCATAATCCAGGTTGATATATTCACGATTATCTCTAGCTGTGCGGAGAACAAAACCGCTTAATCGCATTTCATCTTCAGCAAAATCACGTTTTAGAACTGTTCCAATATAGGTTTCAGCTGAATCTGCCTTTGCACCGCAAACATCCTTGTCGGCTAAATTCTTTAAAACTTCAAACAGAATAGTATCTCTTGGCGGATGACTTAATTTTCTTTTCTGTTTTGTCTGTGCTGATAGCAAAACGGAGAATATTAGTATCACAACAAGTGGAAAAATATATTTGTTCACAGTTTTCTCAATTCCCCTTTTGTTAATCAATCGCGGCGATTATTTAACGAATCAATATCTGTTGAAAATAATCGCCAACCGATGAGTCCGAAGGCAGCAATCAGCAAAATATCGCTTCCTAAAACGCCCACCAGAAACCACCGATGCGACCTACCGGAAACAAAATCGCGCCCGCCGCAAACACAAGAACAACAAACGGACTTACAACGCGATTCCAGAGAAGGCAAACAGCGAGTATCAGCAAACCTATCGGAAAAGAGATGCCAATCATTTGCGTCAAAGCGATAAGTTTGGTGCTTCCTTGCAAAAGTTCAATCGTTTGCGGAGAACCTTTTTCTTCAAGAATTGCCCAGACTCTGAAAAGAACCTGCATGCCTGCGCCCGCCATTACTCCGAAGTAAGTTAATGCTCCGCCCAGAAGTGCCAGACGACTTCCGTAAGTTGCAATTAGATATGTCAAACCTAAAATTGCCGGAACGAAAAACACAAATGCAAGCCACAAAACAATTGTGAACTCAAATCTTAACCCGCCGATTTGGAGCAAGTCCGCCGCGAGCATCAATAGCGGAGCAATGATTGAACAGATGCCTGCAATTCGGATAAATGTTCGTGTTGAATTCGTCATATTTATTTTCTCCGCTAAAAATTCTCGGTCTAATCAATTTTAAGTTAAGAATGATTTTGAATCAGTCTTTGATAATCGCTCTAATTTATGTTTGTTGAAGCGACTGCATATCAATCACAAAGCGATAGCGCACGTCGGCTTTAATTGTTCTCTCGTATGCTTCTTCGATTTCCTGAATCGAAATTATTTCAACATCCGACGTGATATTGTTTTCCGCGCAGTAATCGAGCATTTCCTGCGTTTCCGCAATGCCGCCGATGCCTGAACCGGCAAGCATCCGATTGTTTGAAATCAGCGAAAAAGCGTGAACCTCGGCGGGCTTATCAGGCACGCCGACAATCACCATCGCGCCATTTAATTTCAGCAAATTTAGATATATATTCAAATCGTGCGCGGCGGAAACCGTGTCAAGAATAAAATCAAATTTTCCCGCGAGCGACTTCATGTTTTCCGTCTCTTTCGTTACGACAAAATTATGCGCTCCGAGTTTTTTTGCGTCCTGTTCCTTTGACGGCGACGTGCTGAAAACTGTAACGTCCGCGCCCATCGAAACGGCGAGTTTGACGCCCATATGTCCGAGACCGCCCAGCCCAACAATGCCAACTTTCTGACCTTTACCGACATTAAATTTTTTAAGCGGCGAATAAGTCGTAATTCCGGCGCAGAGCAGCGGCGCGACGCCCGCCAAATTTTCCGTCTCGGAAACCTTGAGCGCGTAATTTTCGTCCACCACAATTTGCGACGAATACCCGCCGAAAGTCGGTGTCTTTTCGTCCATTTCCGTCGAGTTATAGGTTTGAGCGCAATGCTTTTGACAAAATTGCTCAAAACCTTCGGCGCAGTTTTCGCAAGTGCGGCATGAATCCACAAAACAGCCGACTCCGGCAATGTCGCCTTCTTTAAATTTTGAAACCTCGGCGCCGACCTGTTTGACGCGCCCGACAATTTCGTGTCCCGGAACCATCGGATAAATCGAATTGTGCCACTCGTTTCTCGCCTGATGAATATCCGAATGGCAAATGCCGCAATACTGAATCTCGATTAAAATGTCGCCCGCGCCCAACTCCCGGCGTTCAAAATTGAACGGCTCAAATTTCGATTCCGCACTCTGAACCGCATATCCTTTGGCTTGTATCATTAATTTCTCCTTAGGTTGTGTGTTTGTTATTAAACTTAATTTTCAAGGCTGGTAAAAGATTAGTCAATCGTTGCGATAACTTTTAACTCAATAGCAATCGGCGTCGGCAATTTATTTACCTCAACCGTCGTCCGACACGGCAGATTGTCTCTAAAATACTCGGCGTAAATTTTATTATACGTTTGGAAATCGTCTTTCATATTCGTCAAAAAAACCGTTACGTCAACAATCTTTTCCCAACTCGAACCGGCATCTTCCAAAATATATTTTACATTTTGAAAAACCGCCCGGCATTGCGCTTCGATGTCGTAAGAAATTATCTCGCCCTGTTCATTTAATTCAATGCCGGGAATTTTTTTTGCGCTTTTTTCTCTCGGTCCGACGCCAGACAGAAACAAAAGATTTCCGACGCGCCGCGCGTGCGGATATAAACCGACAGGTTCGGGAGCTTTGGAAGAATTGATAATGGTTTCATCGCTCATAATCTCTTAAATTCACTCATAAAATTTGCGTAGAATTTCCCGCCATTTCGGTTCGGCTAAAACGTCGGTGCTGTCGCTAAATTGGTCAACGCTGCCGACGAGCCGCCTTTCTGCAATTCGTTTAACTTCCGGATCGTTGATGCGAGCGCGAATCGCGTTGGCAAATCTTCCGTGCAAGTGAATTACTAAAAAAGGGCGGCTGAAAAAATTGCCGACTTTTGTAGGAAGCGGCTCGGTTATTTCCAAAGCATTGTGAAGTTCGGCGACGTATTCGTAAGCCGCCGCCAGATGTTTTTCGCGCTCTTGCCAAGTTTCCGCCGATAACACTTTTTTAAAAATCGGCGATAATTCCGCCGCGCATTTCAATTCAGAAAAAGCCTTTCCGAACCACTTCGGATATGGCGCGTATTGCTTTTCCATCAAAAAAGACAGCCGTATCAAATCGCGCACCAAACGCGCGGCGATAATTGCCGAGCCGATTTCGTCGCCCGCAATTCCGGCGCGTCCCATAAGATGTTCTTCCTGACTGATTCTGTTCCAGCCGGAAGCAAGCAAATAAAGCCATACGTCGTTCGGATAATAGCCAAATCGGTTAATTGTTTCCTGCAACCCGATTTCGTCACGGTAAATTGCGCCCGCCGTGATTGCACGAAGTTTTTGTTCAGGAAATGTTAGCCAATCAGCCGGCTCGATTGTTTGGCGTACATCGAAATTAAGATAATCAAGAAAAAATTCACTAATCGTAAAAATTTCTACTCGATGATTAACCGAACCGCTTTCAATATCTTCCAGCAATTGCGTTCCATTATCATCAGGGTCGGGCAAGCCGAAATTGGTTGAGTAACCGCGAAATTTATATGGTAATCGGCGGTGAAGCGTTTGGTTAATAGATTCGCGGAGTTCGCTGAAATCCTTCCCTTTGAGAAAAATCATCAAGCGCGTCCCCCAATCGTGGTCGGTGGATATTTCGGTGTCGAAACCCAAAACTTCCGAGCCGTCGCCGACGAGTGCCGCGCTGTAACGCAAGTCTGGAAAAACCGCGTCGAGTATCGGTTTTACCGCTTCAATATAAAACAACCTGCTTAACTCAAGACCGGGAATGAAATCCGACATAATAAAAAACGATTTAATAATTTATCTTAATGCAAACATTTTTTTCTTCGGTGAAAAACTTTAATGCCTCGAAACCGCCTTCGCGCCCAACGCCCGATTGTTTCATTCCGCCGAACGGCGTTCGCAAATCGCGCAGCAGCCACGAATTTACCCAGATAATTCCTGATTCTAATTTTTCCGCGACGCGATGGGCGCGGGAAAGATTTTCCGTCCAGACAGTTGCAGATAAGCCGTATTCGACGCTGTTGGCGTATTGCAAAACTTCTTCTTCGGAATCGAACGGCGTGATTGTTACGACGGGACCGAAAATTTCTTCTTGGTTTGTTCGACAATCAAAACACAAACCTTCAATCACCGTCGGCTCGATGAAATAACCGTTCGCGCATCTGCCTTCAAGTTTTACTTGCTTTCCGCCGCAAAGAATTTTGCCGTTTTCTTCTCCAGCCAAATCAATATACGAAAGAATTTTTTCCAAATGCGGTTTCGATACAACTGCGCCGACATCGATTTTTTCCTCGAGTGGGTCGCCGATTTTTAACTGCGAAACTCTTTCGACAAAATCCGTTTTAAATTTTTCATAAAGCGGTTTTTCCACAAAAACGCGCGAGCCGCACAAACAAATTTGACCTTGATTCGAGAACGAAGAAAGCACGGTCGTCTTGAGCATTTCTTCGTAGTTGCAATCGGCGAAAATGATGTTCGGATTTTTGCCGCCGAGTTCCAAAGATAATTTCTTAAACATCGGCGCGGCTGTTCGCGCAATGTCTTGTCCGGTTTTCGTGCCGCCCGTGAACGAAATCGCTTTCACGTCTTTATGCGCGACAATCGCCGCGCCTGTTTTTGCGCCCAAACCGTGAACGATATTTAAAACTCCGGCAGGAAGTCCGGCTTCAATACAGAGTTTAGACAAAAGGTAAGCCGTCATCGGCGTAATTTCTGAAGGTTTTGCAACGACACAGCAGCCCGCCGCGAGCGCAGGCGCGATTTTCCAACTAAACAAATAAAGCGGCAGATTCCAAGGCGAGATACAGCCGACAACGCCGAGCGGCTGACGAAGCGTGTAATTTATTGCCTGTCCAACAGTTTCGTGAGCTTCGGTTGCGGTGTGCATTGCGGCGGTGGCGTAGAATTTAAAATTAGAAATGGCACGCGGAATGTCAACTCGTTTCGCCAAAGATTTCGGCTTGCCGTTATC
Organism: Acidobacteria bacterium 5-1; assembly: GCA_002050455.1. Classification (GTDB taxonomy): domain Bacteria; phylum Acidobacteriota; class Blastocatellia; order Pyrinomonadales; family Pyrinomonadaceae. Next base: position 6,075 of record MWZA01000068.1, read on the forward strand.
AATGCTTTCGGCTTTGGCTAAAGAATCCAAATCGCGTTCAATCAAAGACACAATTCCCATTAAAATATCGTGTCTTTGCTCCGCGTTCATTTTTGACCAAACCGGAAATGCATTTTTCGCCGCTTCGACCGCGTTTCGGACATCTTGTTCATCCGAATCGGGTATCAGCGAATAAACTTCGCCAATCGCCGGATTGTAATTGTCGAGATAATCATCCGAAGCGGGTTTAACCAACTGCCCGTTTATATAATTTTTGATTTTGAGCATATTATTTCCGTGAAATAACGATTATATCAGGACTGTCTCAAAAATCGAAGATTCTGACAGCAGGCTGTTAGCTGTTCACTATTGACTATAAATTATCTTTCGATAAAAAGGTTTTTCTTGTAAATCAGTTAAAAGTTTAGAGCGAACAGTTAATAGTTCTGCTCTTTTTCTGCCTTTTGAGAAAGTCCTATTATATTAACCTGAGTTCGAGATAAGAATTAGATAAAAATCGGCTCTAATTGCCAATTCTTATTCAAATTCAATGATGGCTTTTTTTCTCTGAAGCTATAAGCAATCAATCCCGACGCGACGTTTCCTAG
>MWZA01000072.1 GCA_002050455.1 Acidobacteria bacterium 5-1
GCGCTAAAGTGACTCCTTTAAGCACGGATGGTTGCTGGAGATGGAGTGTTGATAGATATTTACTAGAAAAAACTAAGAACAACCTTATTTTTATAGAGAGTCCATCAGGAGTTTTAATAACGCCTGACGGTAAAAAATCAAAGTGGAATGTATATACCAAAATATGGTTATCCGACAGGCAAGATGAAGGTCAAACGCCAATCAACTTTATTTCAAAGCACGAAAATCGGCATAGTGCAAAAGAATTAAAAGAACTAGGAATTGTATTTGATTTCGCAAAACCTGTAGGTTTGGTTAAACATTTGTACTCACTTTTATCTGATAGTAGAGAGGATATTGTATTAGATTTCTTTTCAGGAGCAGCCACAACCGCGCACGCCGTGATGCAGCTTAACGCCAAAGACGGCGGCAAGCGAAAATTTATTATGGTGCAGTTGCCCGAAGCGACGGACGAGAAATCGGAAGCCTTCAAAGCGGGTTACAAAACCATCGCCGAAATCGGCAAGGAGCGAATCCGCCGCGCCGGAAAGAAAATCAAAGATTCAGCCGGACTTTACGCGGAAAATCTCGACACCGGCTTTCGCGTGCTGAAAGTTGATACGTCGAATATGAAAGACGTTTATTACGCGCCCGACACGAACGCGCAAGGCAGTCTGCTCGACCAAATCGCCAACGTCAAGGAAGACCGCCGCGAAGAAGACCTTCTGTTTCAAATTCTGCTCGATTGGGGCGTGGATTTAACCGTCCCAATTGCCCGCGAAACAATCGCCGGAAAAACCGTCTTTTTCGCCGCCGAAAACGCCGTCGCCGCCTGCTTCGATTCGGGCATCACGGAAGATTTCGTCAAACAACTCGCCGCCAGAAAACCGCTCCGCGCCGTTTTCCGCGATTCCGGCTTTGCCTCCGACAACGTAAAAATCAACGTCGAACAAATCTTCAAACTAATGTCGCCGGGAACAGAAGTGAAAACGATTTAATGTTTTTGGTAACGAAAATTGTTTCGTTACCACTTTTCAAATGTAGTCAATATGAAACTCAAATTTAAGAAACAGGAATATCAAATCGAAGCTGTAAATGCGGTAATTGAATGTCTTGCGGGTAAATCTTCGGGCTGGTGAAAGTGTTCGGGAGTTTCGCTTTTTTGTTAATTGATACATCTTTTGTCCTATTTACTTGCAATTAGGACAAAGTAGAGTCAATAATGTCCTGATTAAGTCTAATCAGGACATAGCGGTGTCCTGATTAAGAATTGGAGAATGAAATGGGAGGAAGAAAAACAGCCGACATCGAAGCACTTATTTTGCAACTGCTGACCGAACAAACTGAGGTCAGTATTCGCTCGATTGCTGCGGCTGCCGGATTCTCACCCGACAATGAAACCGAACGCAAGGCGATTCGCCGGGCGTTAATCTCACTCGAAGGACAGAATTCGATAATTCCCGAAGGAGCCGGACGTTCGCGTATTTACGTTTTACCAGCGAAAACCACAAAGGCGATAAAATCAGCAGAAAACGGAGAGAAAGGAGACGGCGGCGATTTCAAAGGAATTACGCTCTCACCCGAATCCGAAAAATTATTAGAATATATTTCACAGCCAATCGAGGCACGTTCGCCGGTCGGCTACAACCGCGATTTTCTTGATTCATACCAACCGAACGAGACTTTTTATCTGCCTGCCGGACAACGCGAAAATTTACTTTCAATCGGTCGCGTCGAAACGGCGGAACGTCCTGCCGGCACTTATGCCCGAAACATTCTCGACCGGCTTTTGATTGATCTTTCGTGGAATTCAAGCCGGCTCGAAGGCAACACCTATTCTTTGCTTGAAACAAAGCGTCTAATTGAACTTGGCGAAACGGCAACCGGCAGGGACGCAGCGGAGGCACAAATGATTCTGAACCATAAAGCTGCCATCGAGTATATCGTCGAAACCTCGGCAGATGACCGGATTACATCTCACGAAGTTTGCAGCATTCACGCACTTTTGTCCGAAAACCTTTTAGGCGATCCGGCAGCTTCGGGTCGTGTCAGAAGTATCGCGGTCGGCATTAGCGGCACGACATATATTCCATTAGAGAATCCTCATCTGCTTCGTGAATGTTTCGATCTTTTCGTCGAAAAAATCAATCATATCGAAGATTCATTCGAGCAGTCTTTTTTTTCACTCGTTCATTTATCCTATTTGCAGACGTTTGAGGATGTGAACAAGCGAACGGCACGCCTGGTCGCCAACATTCCATTGATTAAAAAGAATCTCAAGCCGTTCTCGTTTGTAGATGTCAATAAAGATGCGTATGTCAATGCTTTGCTCGGCTTTTACGAAACGAACGATGTCAGTTTGATCCGCGATCTCTATCTTTGGGCTTACACGCGTTCTTCGCAGCGATACACCGCCATTCAGCAGGCGATGGGCGAGCCGAACTTATTGAAACTCAAGTATCGAGGGGAAATTCAGGAAATTGTGCGAACAATTATTCTCGAAAAGACAGAAGGTATTAACGTGACACAGAAAATTAAAGAATTGACTGACGCAGAAGACTTTCCCGAATCGGCACGACCGGAACTTATAAATCTGATCGAAACAGAGATTATGAGTCTGCACGAAGGAAGCGTCGCACGGTTTAAGGTTCGCCCCAGCGAATATCAGGCATGGAGAGCGTTACAGTAAATTTCAAACAAAAAGTATCTATGAAACTCAAATTTAAGAAACAGGAATATCAAACCGAAGCCGTGAACGCCGTCGTTGAATGTTTTGCCGGACAACCGCCAAGCAGCGGAATTACATATCGTCTTGATCCGGGCAAATCAGCGGAAAATCCTCTTTTGCAAAGTCAAGATATTGAGATTTCAGGTTTTGCCAACGAAGATTTTAAGATTGCCGCGCCGCAGATTTTAGAGAATATTCAAACTGTTCAGCGGCATCAAAATCTGCCCGTTTCCGCAAACATCGTCGGCGATAACAAAACGAATTGCCAAGTTAATCTCGATGTCGAAATGGAAACCGGCACGGGAAAAACCTATTGCTACATCAAAACGATGTTTGAATTAAACAAACGATACGGCTGGAGCAAATTTATCGTCGTCGTGCCGAGCATCGCCATCCGCGAAGGCGTTCACAAATCGTTTGAAATCACCGCCGAACATTTCCTAGAAGACTACGGAAAGCGCGCCCGCTTTTTTATCTACAATTCAAAACAACTGCACAATCTCGAAAGTTTTTCGTCCGATGCCGGAATAAACGTGATGATTATCAACGTCCAGGCTTTTAATGCGACCGGCAAAGACAACCGCCGAATTTATGAGGAACTCGACGATTTTCAATCGCGCAAACCGATTGACGTGATTAAAGGCAATCGCCCGATTATGATTTTGGATGAACCGCAGAAAATGGAAGGTCCGAAAGCATTAGAATCTTTGAAAAACTTTAACGCTTTGATGATGATTCGATATTCGGCGACGCACAAAACCGAATACAACAAAATCCATCGCCTCGACGCGCTCGACGCTTACAATCAAAAGCTCGTCAAAAAAATTGCCGTGCGCGGAATATCCGTCAAAGGCTTGAGCGGCACAAACGCTTATCTTTATCTCGATAACATTCACGTTTCCGAAAAACCGCCCGTCGCGTCGGTCGAATTTGAGGTCAAACAGGGAAATGGCATTAAACGAATCACCAAAAAACTAAAGAAAGGCGATAATCTTTTCGATTTATCCAACGGATTAGACCAATACAAAGGACTTGTCATCTCGGACATTAACGCCTTGAATAACACTCTGAGTTTTACGCAGAAAGAACCGATAAATCTGGGTGACGTAATTAATGACCACAGCGAAGAAGTTTTGCGGCGCATCCAAATCCGCGAAGCAATCAAAGCACATTTTGAAAAAGAACGAGCTCTTTTTCATCAGGGCATTAAAGTTCTAACGCTGTTTTTTATTGACACGGTTGCCAAATACCGCAAATACGACGAATCCAACGAACAATCCGGCGAATACGCGCGTTTTTTCGAGGAAGAATACCGGAATTTGTTGAAGGAAAACACTTCGCTGTTTGACGGCGATTATAAAAATTATCTCGAAGGCATTTCAGCGGAAAAAACACACAGCGGATATTTTTCGATAGACAAAAAAAGCGGACGCAAAATTGATCCGACTTTGTATGGCAGCGGCGAAACTAAAGGTGAATCAAACGACACGGATGCTTATGACTTGATTTTGAAAGACAAGGAAAGACTTCTCTCGTTTGACGAACCCGTGCGGTTCATCTTCTCACACTCCGCGCTCCGTGAAGGTTGGGATAATCCGAATGTCTTCGTTATCTGCACGCTCAAACACAGCGATAATACAATTTCCCGAAGGCAGGAAGTCGGACGCGGAATGCGTCTTTCGGTTAATCAGGACGGCGACCGAATGGACAACCCTGCGACGGTTCATGATATTAATGTCCTGACAGTTGTCACGAGTGAAAGCTATACCGATTTTGTCACCGCTCTGCAAAAAGACATCAGCAAATCCTTGTCGAGCCGTCCGCAGATTGCCGATAAAACGTATTTTGCAAACAAGATTTTAAGAATGCCGGAAGGAGATGTGAAAGTTACGCCGGAAATGGCAACACAAATTTACAAATATCTGGTCAAGAACGATTACACCGATGATTTTGATAAAATTGCGGAAACTTATCACGAAGCAAAAAAAGAGGAAAAATTAGCCGCGCTGCCGCCGGAGCTTGAAAAATATTCCGAGCAGGTATTTTCGCTGATTGATAGCGTATTCAGCGATTCGCAATTGCCGAAAGTCGAAGATGATCGTAAAACCCAGGTCAATCCGCTCAATGCAAATTTTCAGAAGAAAGAATTTCAAGAGCTTTGGAACAGAATTAATCAAAAAGCCGCCTACACCGTGCATTTCGATTCTTCCGAATTGATTGAAAAATGCGTCGCCGAATTAAACTCTCATCTGCACGTGACAACGCTGCAATACACGATTCAGCGCGGGCGGCAAGCCGACACAACTTCTTTTGACGAGTTAAAACAGGGTGAAGCGTTCAAACTTGAAAATACTGCCACGGAAAGCGTCGGTTCATCGGTTCATTCGGCGGTTGAATACGACCTGCTCGGTAAAATAGTCGAAGGAGCAAAACTGACCCGTAAAACTGTTGCCGAAATTCTGACGCAGATTCAACAAAGTGTGTTTGAACAGTTCAAAGAGAATCCTGAAGATTTTATATCAAAGGCGATAATACTCATCAACGAACAAAAGGCGACGATGATTGTCGAGCATTTGGCGTATGATCCAATCGAAGAAAAATACGACACTAATATCTTTACGCAGGACAAGACCAAACGAATTTTCAGTGGCGAGATTCTCAAACGCCACATTTACGATTATGTCGCCACCGATTCAAATATAGAACGCGCCTTCGTCACGACGCTCGACACCAGTGACGAAGTTGTGGTGTATGCGAAACTGCCGCGCGGATTCTCAATTCCGACACCAGTTGGCGAGTATAATCCCGATTGGGCGATTTCATTCAAAGAAGGCGCGGTCAAACACGTCTATTTTGTCGCCGAAACGAAAGGCTCTTTATCATCCATGGAGCTGCGAAAAGTCGAACAATCCAAAATCGAATGCGCCCAGAACCATTCGCAGATTTTTTAGTCCCGCTTCCGCGAACCGATGTTCTTCTTCGCCGGAAAGTTCTTCTTCGGGCGCGTGTTTGACAACAGCGCGGGCGGCGGCAAAATCAGCCAAATCATCAGAGTGCTGCGGATGTTTCTCCGATGTTTCCCGCAAAATTTTCAAATCATTTCCTGCCGGAGTTGCCGCTGCGTATTCTTCTAAAATTTCGTCCAAATTGGTTTCGCTCATTTTCTTACCTCTGCCTTGTAATCTCTTAAAATCAAGCGCGCCTCTTTAAGCCAATTTCTAATCGTGCGGGAGCTGACATTGAGTTTCTTGCTTATGGTAGATTCGCCTAACACTTTACTTTCAATCTGCCAACCGTCGAGCAGCAGCTCGGCGACAATCATAATGTGCGGCGGCAGTTTTGCTAATCCTTCCTTGAGCATCATTGTATAATCGGATAGCGGGTCGCCTGCTGCTCTGTTTTCAAGGTCATTGACGCTGTTTTCGTCATCGCTCTCGCGCTCGACATAAAATATTTCTTTTTCCCTCTCGATTGTCACCAATTCGCCGCGCCAGGCAACTTTTGCTGTTTTGACGACAAAATCGCCGAAATTGACTTGAGCGTAATCGGCGGAATCCGAAGTTATATCAAAAATCTTTTTCAGAATCGCCATTTCGATTTTTTGTCTGAAATCTTCAAAATCCGCTGGATTGCTAAATCTTGTGTAAAACTTCTTGAGCAGTTTCCAGATTCGTCGGTTTAGCTCAAGGTATAAGGTTTCACGAAAATGTTCGCCTCGTTCGGGTTCTCTTAAAAGATAAACAATCGTTTCATCAAGGAGATAATCCGCCGCATCACGCTGCCGGTTTTTCAAAAGTTCAAAAATCTGTATTGGTTCAAGTGATAAAACCTTCCCGATTTGCAGCTCCGCCTCGAAACGGCGCGCGTAAAGCTCCCGCGTCTCTTTTTTACGTTTGGTTAAAGGTTTTACGA
>MWZA01000095.1 GCA_002050455.1 Acidobacteria bacterium 5-1
GTCGCGCACCATTCCTTCGCCGTCGTCCGACACGCGCATAAGTCTTCTGCCGCCAAGTTCGATGTCAATTTGCACGCGGCTTGCGCCCACAGGCTTCTGAGACCTGCGCGTCTACCAGTTCCGCCACGTCCGCGTGAAAAGGTAAATTGGATGATACGAATTTATGCGCAAAAGTTCAAGAAGCAGTAACCAGTAACCAGTGGTCGGCGGTCGGTTGTTTGCCCATTTATTGTGAAAGTTTGATATATTAAAATAAATGGCTGGTGCAGAGGCGAAAAATTATTTGCGCGAGAACTTGGCGGAAGTTCAAAACAAAATTGAACGAGCGGCGCAAAAGGTCGGTCGTAATTCCGATGAAATAAAACTCGTCGCGGTCAGTAAAACTCATCCGAATGGAATTTTAAAAGCCGCAATCAAAGCAGGCGCAAAAGTTTTCGGCGAAAATAAAGTGCAGGAAGCCGAAGGTAAAATTGAAGAAGTCGGGCGTGAAAACGCCGAATGGCATTTAATCGGGCATCTGCAAAAAAACAAAGCGCGACGTGCCGTTCAGCTTTTTGACGTGATTCAAACGCTTGATTCGGTTGAACTTGCCGAGCGTCTGGAACGGATTTGCAAAGAAGAACGACGAGAAAGTTTATCGGTTTTGGCGCAAATTGATCTGGCAAATGAAGCTACGAAAAACGGAATTTTGGAAAAAGATTTGCCCGCGTTGGTTGAGTTTTTGCAAACTTGTGAATGTTTGAAATTTGGCGGTTTGATGATTATTCCGCCATATTTTGAGGATGCGGAAAAAGTTCGTCCCTTTTTCCGTCGTCTGCGCGAAATCCGCGATAAAATTTTGCCGAACGGTGAACTTTCAATGGGAATGAGCCGCGATTTTCAGATTGCAATTGAAGAGGGCGCAACGCTGGTGCGTGTCGGCACGGCGATTTTTGGCGAGAGAAATTAAGAATAAACTTTAAAATCTACTGCCATCTCTATTTTTTTCGGTTTAATTACAGATATTTTTGCTCAAAATGTTGGTTGTGTTGACAACCTATGGTAGAAATATGCAGAGATTATAGATTAATGAACAAAATCAAAATTTTACCCGACAATCTGGCAAATCAAATCGCGGCGGGCGAAGTTGTTGAACGTCCCGCCTCGGTTGTCAAAGAATTAGTCGAGAATTCGATTGACGCAGGCGCAAACCGCGTGCAAATTGACATCGAACTTGGCGGCAGAAGACTTATGCGCGTGTCGGACGACGGCGAAGGAATGGTGCGCGACGACGCGGTTTTGGCGTTTGAACGCCACGCGACATCGAAAATAAAAACGCTGGAAGACTTGGGGAAAATTGAAACGCTCGGCTTTCGCGGCGAGGCGTTGGCTTCGATTGCGTCGGTTGCCAAAGTCGAATTGATGACAAAAACGGCGGAAGATGCGGCGGCGACGCGGGTTTTTATCGAAGGCGGAAAACTGCACGATGTGAAGGATTTTGCGCGTCCGACGGGGACGACAATTTCCGTCCGCGATTTATTTTTCAATACACCGGCGCGGCGGAAATTTATGCGTTCCGAAGCGACGGAAAATTATCATATTACAAATATTGTTACGCATTACGCGCTCGCGCATCCTGAAATTGCCTTTACTTTAACCAACAACGGACGCGAGATTTTGCGCGTTGCGCCCGCCAAAGATTTGCGTGAAAGGTCTTACCAGATTTTCGGCGCAGATTTGATTGAAAGCCTTTTGCCCGTTGACGGCGGACGCGAGTTTATCGCCAAAATACGCGGTTTTGTGTCTGCGCCGCGTGAACGCCGAACGACGCGCGATGCTCAATTCTTTTTTATCAACGGGCGTTTTGTCCGCGATAAAATTATTGCCGGTGGACTTCTCGAAGGTTTTCGCGCCGTTCTGCCGCACGGCGTTTATCCGGTCGCGTTTCTTTTTCTCGAAGTTCCGCTCGAAGAAATTGATGTCAACGTGCATCCGTCAAAAACCGAAGTGCGTTTTCGCCGTTCTCAAGCCGTTAAAGAAGTGATTAGCGAGGCAATTCGCGGTGCGCTGCGAAATGCGGGAATTGTTCAGGAACAAATTCCAGATTCCAAATTCCAAATTCCAAATCAGCCAAACTCTCAAACTGCCGATTTAAATTCAACAAATAAAATTTTTGAACAATCACAAATCGAATTTCAAATTTCAGATGACAAATTTCAAAATATTCATTTGACCGACATCGTAGAAGAAACTAAAGAAACTGAAGCAAGCAAAAATCCAAACAGCGAAAATGTTGCGGAAACAGATATAAACATTGGCGATGAAACCGAAGTCGAAGTTTTTTCAAACGATTTCGAGCAAGCCGCGCAAACTCGTTCGACGGAATTTTCAAATCAACGAACAACGGACAACGAACAACGGACAATTGACGAAGGACAAAGGACAAAAGACGAAGGACGAAAAAATTACGAAGTTCTTCCGCCGGTCAATTCGGCTGAAAAAGTCGTTAAAGAAATTGATGTCGAAAATCTTTCTTCCGCGAAAATTCGCCCGATTGCCCAACTTCACAACAGCTATATTATCGCGGTTGACGATGAAGGAATGCTGCTGATTGACCAGCACGTCGCGCACGAGCGGATTTTGTTTGATAAATTTCGCAAAAAGGAAAATGTGCGAAAGATTGAATCGCAAAATCTGCTTTTGCCGGAAACTTTTGATTTAACTCCGGCGCAAGCCGTCGCGTTTGATTTGGTGGCGGACGAACTCGAAAATGTCGGTTTTGCATTGATGCGTCTTTCGGGCAGAACCATCGCCGTCAAAGCCGTGCCGACTGATTTGCCGCCGTCAGAGGTGCGAAATTTACTGGCTGAAATTCTTGATTCGCTCGACAGCCACCGGCGCGGCAATGCGCGGGAAAATTTGCGCGACGATATTGCTGCATCTTTAGCGTGCAAAGCCGCCGTCAAAATTAATATGCGCCTTACGCCCGAAAAGATGCAGTGGCTGATTGACCGGCTGTTAATTACTTCATCGCCGACGACTTGCCCGCACGGGCGACCTGTCATTCTGCGTCTGACAATGAAAGACATTGAGCGCGGTTTTCATCGCACATAGAATTTCGCTTATGAATAAAATCGAGCAAGAATATCCCGGAACGCCTTTGCGCGACCGCCTGCACGAAATCATTTTTGAAGCCGACACGCGGGCTGGGAAAATCTTCGACCTGGTTCTTTTGTGGCTAATCATCACCAGCGTCGCCGTCGTAATACTCGAAAGCGTCAAGAGCCTGGGCGAAGAGTATGGTGAGGCGTTTTATTATTTTGAATGGATTTTTACGGTCTTTTTCACCCTTGAATACATTCTTCGTCTTTTGAGCGTGCGCCGTCCGCTTCGATATGCGTTCAGCTTTTTCGGTATTATTGATTTGCTGGCGATAATTCCGGGCTACTTAAGACTTCTCATTCCCGGCACACATTATCTTTTGACAATTCGCATTTTGCGACTGCTTCGTATTTTCCGCATTCTCAAACTTACTGAATACATCATGGAAGCGGGTGTCATAACATCGGCTTTGCGGGCAAGCCGTCGTAAAATCAGCGTTTTTATACTCGCGGTTTTGGCAATCGTAACGGTTGTCGGTTCGCTGATTTATGTTATCGAAGGTGAGGAAAACGGTTTTACCGATATTCCGACGAGCATTTACTGGGCGATTGTTACCCTGACAACCGTTGGCTACGGCGATTTGTCGCCGAAAACCGCTTTGGGCAAAATGCTCTCTTCAATTGTGATGATTTTGGGTTACGCGATTATCGCCGTGCCGACGGGAATCGTAACGGCGGAACTAACACGCGCAAATCGAAAATATTCGACGCAGGTTTGTCCCGAATGTCATTCGCAAGATCACGACGCGGACGCTGTTTTTTGCAAATACTGCGGCGCGCATTTATAAATTTTCTAAAATTTGCTGGCTGAAATACTTGATTCGCTCGACAGCCACCGGCGCGGCAATGCGCGGGAAAATCTGCGCGATGATATTGCCCGCACGGGCGACCTGTCATTCTGCGTCTGACAATGAAGGATATTAAGTGCGGTTTTCATCGCACGCAAAAATTTTTATAAATTTTTCTTGACAAGAATCTAAAACTCATTTACATTAGTCAAACTTTTGTTGCAAAACAAAAAACACAAAATGCAAAACTTGACCGTCAACTTTAACTTTTATTTTAGCTTTTACTACTTTAGTGAAACGGCTAAGGTTGGAGTTTTGCACGAAAAAGATTAATTAAAAAGCAAAAATTTCAAACAAAAGCCGTGAAACTTGAAAAAGGTTCGCGGCTTTTTTGTTTTTGGAGAAAAAAATGAAACTTGAAGAATGGCGAAACGAAATTGATTCGATTGACGCGGAAATCACGCGATTGGTTAATCACCGGGCGATGATTGCCCGTCAAATCGGCGTGTTAAAGGCAAAAGCAGGCTTGCCGACGGTTGATGCGGAACGCGAAGAAGCGGTTATGAAAAATGTCTGCTCGCAAAACACGGGCGCGTTAAAGGATGAAGCCGTCGTCAGAATTTTTCGCCGCATTATTCACGAATCACGGCAGATGCAAATTGAAAGCAATCGTCAAATGTTTAAAAACGGAGCAGAAGTTGGCAGATGAATTTGGTTGCGATTCAAGGAATAAAAGGTTCTTACGGCGAAGAAGCGGCAATAAAATTTTTTGGCGCGAGGCGGCAAATTTTAGAATGTGCGAATTTTGCGGAAACTTTCCAAGCTGTTTTGACAGGAAAAACAAAATACGCCGTTGTTCCGCTGAAAAACAAAATTGTCGGTGAAATCAAATCGGCGGCAAAGATTTTTAAGCAAACAAATTTGCAGATAAAGAACGAATTAACGCTCGAAATTTGTCATGTTTTGGTCGGAACTCAAGAAGCCGAATTTGAAAATTTAACATCGGTTCGCTCGCACGTCGAAGCCTTGAAACAATGCCGCCGTTTTTTATCTTCAAATCAAAATTGGCAGCAAATTATCGGCGCGGACACGGCTTCGAGCATTAAAAGAATTGTTGAGGAAAACGTCGCCGAAAACGGCGCAATCGGTAGCCGACGTGCGGCGGAAATTTACGGCGCAAAAATCATTAAAGAAAATATCGCCGATGATTTGGAAAATTGGACGACATTTTATTTGATTGGAAATTGACTTATCAGCGAAAAAAATACGAAAAGAAATCACAGATTAAAAGGAGAAATTTATGTTAGACGCTTGGACGGGAAAAATATCAAACGGAAATAAATTACACGACACAAAGCCGAAAAATGCTTTGCCGCTTGTTTCAAAAGAAAGAAAAGAACAAACGATTGTTTGGGTAAAAGACGCGGCAATCGGCGGAAACGAAGCGATTGTTATCGCCGGACCGTGTTCGGTTGAATCGCGCGAACAAGTTGTTTCAACCGCGCTTTCGATTAAACAAAATGGCGCGGTAATGCTTCGCGGCGGCGCGTATAAGCCAAGAACTTCGCCGTATGATTTTCAGGGTTTGGGAATTGAAGGTTTGCAATTGTTGCGCGAAGCGGGCGACATCGCCGATTTGCCGGTCGTAACGGAAGTAATGAGCGAAGAAGATGTCGAAATTGTTTGCGATTACGCCAATATGCTGCAAATCGGAGCACGTAATATGCAGAATTTCGCATTGCTCAAAAAAATTGCCAAGACCGACAAACCGATTTTGCTCAAACGCGGCGCGTCGGCAACCGTCAAAGAATGGCTTTCTGCCGCCGAATACATCTTGCACGGCGGAAACGAAAATGTCGTTTTATGCGAACGCGGAATTAAGACCTTTGATAATTCACTGCGAAATACGCTTGATTTGGCTTCGGTTGCGCTGGTTAAAGAAATGACGCATTTGCCCGTCATTGTTGATCCGTCGCACGCGATTGGCAGGCGAAGTTTGATTTCGGCGGCGGCAAAAGCGGCAATCGCAGTCGGCGCGGACGGCGTGATTGTGGAGGTTCATCCGCAGCCGGAAATCGCTCTGTCCGACAGTCAGCAACAACTCACGTTTCAAGGTTTCGCTGAAATGATGGAAAATTTGCAAAGTCCTTTGCGGAAGATTTTAGTCAACCGAGAACTTACAGTTTGCGTTTAGATTTCTTCTAAAATTGGGCAAACGCGGTCGCGGAGCGGAAAACAAACACGCGCGTTTTTGGCATCTACAAAAGAAACGGAAAAGTTTACACCGAGATTCTCAAAAACGTGAAAGCCAAGACGCTGCAATAAATTATTAAAGGGGAAGGTGAGTTTTGATTCAACTGTTTATGGCGATGGATTCTGCTCATGTGATTCAATAGTTCACCTCGGTTATCAGAAACACTTTCGCATCTATCATCCGGAAAGTTATGGCACAGGTGATGTCCGCATCAACGGGATAGAAGGCTTCTGGGAAGCGTGCCAAAGTGCGACTGGTCAAATTTCGCGGTTTATCAAAGAACACATTTTACTTGCACTTAGATTTTTGAGGTATTTATCGTCGGTTTTATTTCTTCGTAAAAAATCTTCGTAAAAAAAAGGAGCGTGATTGCTCACGCTCCTTTCGTCTATTTCAGCCTGACGCTGATGTTGTTACGTTCTTACTGCAAC
>MWZA01000117.1 GCA_002050455.1 Acidobacteria bacterium 5-1
AATCATAGTCTTATAAATTTTCATTCTTTTCCCTTAATTTTTAAATTTCAACTGCGAGGGGCAAACTCAAAAATGTCTTTCAATCGCATATCCAAAATCCAAAATCCAAAATCGTTCAGGGTTGTCCGCCTTGATTGATGATGTCGTCAAGCCGTTGGTTTTGCTGCTCCATTTGCTGCATCATTTGATTGGCAACGCCTTGTTTGTCAATTTTCCAAACGCCGTCCTCTTTGACAAACGGGACGATGTCCCAAGTATTGAAAGAATTTTTTACTTCGATGGTGGCTTTGTCGCCTTCGATTTTTTGGTTGCGGATTTCAACCGTTGTTTGACCTTCGCTGAAAAGCGTTTCGCGTTTGACAATATCGTCGAGCGTTACGTTTTGCGCTTTTGCTTCTTGTTCCGCCATTTTTATCGAAGCATCAGACAAAAGCAGTTTCATCGTCGTCGTGTCCTTTTTCTTGATGGCTGCCGCATAAGCCTTGAGTGTTTCGAGCGGCGAAGGCGGCGGCATCTTCGCACAAGCAAATAACAAACAAGCCAACAGCAACACCGAAAAAAATTTGTAAAAACTCATCTTTTGAATAAAACCTTGTAAAATCGTTATACTAAAAAGCAAAGTATAACCTAAAATGAAGGAGTTAAAAACGAGTGGCACGAAAAAAATTATCTAATGAAGAAATTGAAAGTTCTTTGAGCGCATTAAACGGCTGGAAAGTTGAAAACGATAATCTGAAAAAACGCTTTTCTTTTTCGAACTTTGCCGAAAGTCTAGCTTTCGTCAACAAAGTCGGCGCAATTGCTGAAAGACGCGACCATCATCCCGATATTTGCTTCGGTTGGGGTTACGCGGAATTTTCGATAATGACACACGACGCGGGCGGATTGACGCAGAACGACTTTGCGCTGGTGAAGGAGATTGATAATTTAACGGAAAACTGAAAATGGAAAGTTTAAGAAGTATTATTTTCCGTTTTCCACTTTCCACTGTTGCGCGTCTTTGCGTCTTTGCGGGAAACCAACCATTTCGCTTATATTATTTGTTTATTCATTTATACATAATTCTAACAACAAGGAAATTTATCAAACAGTATGACAAATACAGCAATTACAGTCGCGCACGGCGACGGCATCGGTCCGGAAATTATGGCGGCGACGCTGCACATTTTGAAAGAAGCGGGCGCACGGCTCGATATTGAAACGATTGAGATCGGCGAGAAAGTTTATCTGTCGGGAAACGCGGCGGGCATTGCGCCTGCGTCTTGGGAGAGTTTAAGACGCACGAAAGTTTTTTTGAAAGCTCCGATTACGACTCCGCAAGGCGGCGGTTACAAATCGCTGAACGTTGCGGTTCGCAAAACGCTCGGACTTTATGCAAATGTCCGCCCATGCGTTTCGTATTATCCGTTTATCGAAACTAAACATCCCGTTATGGATGTCGTTATCGTCCGCGAAAATGAAGAAGATTTATATGCCGGAATCGAATATCGGCAGACGCAGCAAGTCGAAGAATGTCTGAAACTTATTTCGCGTCCCGGAAGTGAAAAAATCATCCGTTACGCATTTGAATACGCGAAGAAGTTTAACCGTAAAAAGGTAACGTGCTTTATCAAAGACAATATTATGAAGCAGACTGACGGACTTTTTCACAGTATTTTTGACGAAATTACACAGGAATATCCAAATATCGAAGCCGATCACTGGATTGTCGATATCGGCGCGGCAAAAATGGCTGACACGCCGGAAAACTTCGATGTCGTTGTGATGCCGAATCTTTACGGCGATATTTTGTCTGACGTGGCGGCGCAAATCGCTGGTTCGGTCGGTCTCGCCGGTTCGTCAAATATCGGCGAAAACGTGGCGATGTTTGAAGCAATTCACGGTTCTGCGCCGCGCCGCGCGGGACAAAATCTGGCAAATCCTTCGGGCTTGTTTCTAGGCGCGATGCTGATGCTTGTTCACATTGGGCAAACGGATGTTGCCGAAAAAGCGCATAACGCTTGGCTTCGCACGATTGAAGACGGCGTTCACACTTACGACATTTATAAGGAAGGCGTGTCGAAAGAAAAGGTCGGCACAAAAGAATTTGCCGAAGCAGTCGTTGCGCGATTAGGACAAAAACCGGAAACCTTAAAAGCCGTCGAATATAAACAGGACACGGCGGAAGCAACTGACAAGAAACCGATTTTCTCAACGCCCGAACCGCAAAAGAAAGAACTCGTCGGCGTTGATGTCTTTCTCGATTGGTGGAAAGGCGAATTTTACGGCGTGGCAAACCAACTCGGCGCACAGGTTGACGCATTGAACGGCGACGGCTTGAAACTGCAAACAATCGCCAATCGCGGCGTAAAAGTTTATCCCGACGGATTCGCTGATACATTCACGGTTGACCACTGGCGTTGCCGTTTCGTCGCGGAATCGGGTGAAGGAAACACGATTGATAAAGATCAACTCATTTCGCTTCTTCAGCGTTTTAACGATGCCGGATTAGACGTAATCAAAACCGAAAATCTTTATAATTTCGACAGTGCGAAAGGTTACTCAGCGTAAAATTAAGAAATAAATTTTGAAGGATGAAGTTTCGGCTTCGTCCTTTTTGCATTTTATTGCATATTCAACTTAAATCCATTGTATTTTTAACGTGCATCGAATGGTGCTTATATTTACGGGTCAGCCGTAATTTTTAGAACAACTCAACGTCTATATATAAACACATGGAAGATTTAGGACATTCAGAATTATTTTTTTCTGATTACAGAAACTATTGGTATAACAAAGATTTTCTTGACCTGATGGCAAAGAGATGGAACTTAGGTCGGTATTCTACAATGCTGGATATTGGATGCGGCTTGTGCCATTGGAGTCAATTATTAGTGCCTTATCTTAAACCGAACTCGACAGTAACGGCATACGATAACGACATTAAATGGGCGGCGGGCAACGAAGAACTAAAAGCAAGGTTTAAGTCGCTTCAATCATCATTGAATTTTGTAAAAGGCGACGCTCATCGGTTAATTTTTGAAGACGATTCTTTTGACGTGGTAACTTGCCAAACACTGCTCATTCATTTAGAGAATCCTAAACAAGCTCTGCTCGAAATGAAAAGGGTTGTAAAGAAAGACGGAATTGTTATATGCGCCGAACCGAATAACATAGTTGGAAATTTAATCAAAGACTCGGTATCAAAAGATGAAACGCTGCTTGAAAAATTAGAAAATATTAAATTCTCCATACTTTGGGAACAGGGAAAAATAAAATTGAGAGAAGGCGATAATTCTTTTGGCGATTTATTAAGCGGAACAATGAGCGAAGCGGGTTTTTTAAATTTACAATCATATATCAGCGACAAAGCCGTTCCGTTGTATCCGCCTTATTCTAAAGCCGAGCAAAAGGCTGCCATTGAATCTATGAAATTATGGGAGAAAGAAAAAAAGACGTTCGACGACACAGGGAGAAAATATTTTGAAGTATTAGGAGCTGAAGCCATAAAATTTTATGAAGACTTCATAGTTAAACGCGCCGATAACAAGACTCTTACGCAGATTGAAATGAATGAGTTTTGTTCAGGAGGAGCAACAATAATGTATCTGGTTTCGGGAAGCAAATAAAATTACCGCATTTGTTTGCGGCTGAAAGATTAAAAGATGCGTGATGAAGTTGCTTTCGCCGCGTATCTTTTCTATTTTGTAAGCAATGAAGAAAAGCGAATCCAAAATCCAAAATCCAAAATCCAAAATCGAACTGCCTTTAGTGGCGATAATAATGGGCAGCACGTCCGATTGGGAAACAATGAAAAACGCTGCCGATATTTTGACGGATTTTGGCGTGCCGCACGAATGCAAAGTCATTTCCGCACATCGCACGCCCGATTTGCTTTTCGAGTTTGCCAAATCCGCCGAATCTCGCGGTATCGAAATCATTATCGCGGGTGCAGGCGGCGCGGCGCATCTGCCCGGAATGTGCGCTTCAAACACCATTTTGCCTGTTCTCGGTGTTCCCGTGCAAAGCAAAATCTTGTCGGGAATGGATTCGCTGCTTTCGATTGTGCAAATGCCCGCCGGAATTCCGGTTGGAACTTTGGCAATTGGCAACGCCGGCGCAACGAATGCGGCACTTTTAGCGATTGCGATTTTGTCGAATACACGAAAAAATTTGCGTGAGAAATTACGAAAGTTTAGAGAAGAACAAACACAAAAAATTTTAGAATCAACTTTGAAATAAAAATATCTGCTTGATTGATTCAAACGACAAAATAGATTTCATAACCGCCGCCGTCGAATTATGGTGCGGCGAAGCAAACTCACTTCGGCACATCAGCAATTCCGCTAATTGCGTTTTCAGTTTTGTTGAATCTGGTAAAAAGCGATTTATTCGGCTCACATCAATTTATCAGCGAACGAAAAATCAGATTGAAGCGGAACTCGATTTTGTCGCCTTTCTTCACAGAGGCGGCATTGGCGCAACGTTGCCGCTTGTTTCGGCAAATGCGCGGTTAATTGAGGAAATAAACTTTGGTGAAAAAACTTTGTTTGCCTGTGTCTTTGCGGAAGCGGAAGGCGAGCGTTTCAACTACGACTCAGCCAAATCTATTAAAGAGCATTTCAGACTTCGCGGCAGAACGCTCGGACAAATTCACGCTCTCTCGAAAAATTATATTCCTGCCGGTGAGTTTCGCCGATTCGCTTGGGATGAAGACAAACTGTTGATTGAAGCAGACAAATTTTTACCGCAGTCGGAAAAAATTGTTTGGCGGGAATATGACAAACTGAAAGAACAATTGCAAAATTATCCAAAATCAAATGAAATTTTTGGTTTGATACACGGCGATTTTGGTGAAACCAACTATCGTTACCGAGATAATCAATTAAATATCTTCGATTTTGACGATTGTTGTTATCACTGGTTTATTTATGACATTGCCGTAACGATTTATCCGCACGGATGGCGAAAAGAAGGATTGCAGCTTTTGGATTGGCTGCTTGAAGGTTATTCGGAAAATATGCGGTTCAATAAGTCGCTCGCAGATATTGTGGTGTTTTGCCAATGGCGATTGCTTTATATGTTTTTGGTTTATGCCAAAAAATGGGGTTTTGAACATCTTTCAGAGCAGCAAGCGATGTGGTTTGCACAGAAACGGGAAAACATCACTCGTGGATATATGTTTCAGACTTGATTAACTTTTAAGCAAAGGACGAATGACGAAGGACAACGGACAAATCTTACCAAATTCAACTATCGGCGTTTTCGGAAGCGGGCAGCTTGGGCGAATGTTCGCCATCGAAGCTCGCAAAATGGGTTATCGCGTCCACACTTTTTCGCCTGCGTCGGACACTCCGACCGGACAGGTCGCCGATTTTGAACTCGAAGCCGAATACGACAATTTGAGAGCGGTGAAAGATTTTGCGCGAACCGTTGATGTCGTTACATTTGAATTTGAAAATGTGCCATCGGAAACGATTGAAACGGCAGCGCAGTTTGTCGAAGTTTTTCCGCGCGGCGAGGTTCTGCACACAACGCAAAACCGTTTAAGGGAAAAGACTTTTCTCGCCAAGAATAATTTTCCGCATACGCCTTTTTGCCACGTCAAAACGCTTGAAGATTTGCACAAATCGGTTGAAGAAATCGGCTTTCCGTGCGTTTTAAAAACCGCCGGTTTCGGCTACGACGGCAAAGGTCAAACAAAAATAAATTCTGTTGCAGACATCGAAAAAGCCTTTGCAAATTTGAAAAATCAGGAAGCTGTTTTGGAAGCGTTTGTTGATTTTGAAAAGGAAGTTTCGGTTGTTTGCGCCCGCGACCAAAAAGGAAACTTCGCGCATTATGGCGTAATTGAAAACGAACACGCGAATCATATTTTAGATGTTTCTTTCGCGCCGGCAATCATTTCAGAAAATGTTTTCCGCGAAGCTGTCGAAATTGCGCGTGAAGTTGCCGAAACCTTCGATTATGTCGGAACTTTATGCGTCGAATTTTTTCTGACGAAAGATGAAAAGTTATTGATAAACGAACTCGCGCCGCGCCCGCATAATTCGGGACATCTAACTTTTGACGCTTGCGCTACGTCGCAATTTGAACAGCAATTAAGAGCAGTTTGCGGACTTTCGCTCGGCTCAACCGAATTTTATAAGCCTTGCGCGATGGCAAATCTGCTCGGCGATTTATGGGAAACGAGCGAACCGAATTGGGCAAAAGCTCTCGAATTTCCAAACGTCAAACTTCATCTCTACGGCAAAGCCGAGGCGCGTTGCGGTAGAAAAATGGGACATCTGACGGCAATGGCGGAAACATCAGAAGAAGCGGTTGAAGTAGTGCGAAAAGCGCGAAGTGCCTTAGCAAAATGAGTATTATCAAATTCAACTTTACATTATTGGTCATTTCATTGAAAAATTAGAGATTAAGTTAAAACCCAAACCAAATTTTTTGGAGAAAATGAATGAAAAATCGAAGACTGAAAACCACGGTCGGCGTGTGGCTGACT